>NZ_JAQZAA010000066.1:0-216091 GCF_028640875.1 Pseudomonas sp. SBT1-2
ATTCCGGCCGGGCCCGATGTTTGTGTAGCCGCTGCCGCAGGCTGCGATCGAGCGGCACGCTCGTGGGGATCTTGTGGGCGCTGGAGACCCTGCGGGTCTATCGCAGCCTCGCGGGGCTCGGCAGCGGCTACAGGGGATGTCGGCGTTAGTGGGGGCGCTAGTCTTGCCCGCACAATGCCCGCAGGGCCGGGTCGCGTAATTGCATCAGCTCGAACAGCCCCAGGGCCTGGAGTGCGGGCAGGGCGGCCAGCAGATCTTCCTCGGCTATGCGCCGCTGCTGCGCCGAGGTGCGCGGATCGGCCCACAGCCGGGCATTGATCAGGAAGGCCCCCACCGTGCCCTTGCGCACCCGGGTGCCGTTGAAATCGCCATGGTTGAGTTGATCGGGTAACAGGTCTTCGGCGCGCATGGAGCAATCCTCGTGTGAATGAGCCTTCAGTCTGCGGCCTGGGGATTGGCTAAACTGCCTGGTTCTTGCCGTTGAATGACGTGAAACAGCCAATGTCCCTACCTTTGGTTTCCCCCTTGCTCGCTCAAGCCCAGGGCGGCCCGCTACTGTTCGCGGCGTGGCAACACAGCCCGATCGAACGACAGACCGCCGCTCACAGCCATGCCCGCGGCCAACTGCTCGGCGCCCGCCGCGGCCTGCTGTCGGTGACGGCGGCCGACAGCCAGTGGGTGGTGCCGGCGACCCATGCGGTGTGGGTGCCGCCCCGCTGCGAACACGCCTTGCGTTCCCATGGCCCGTTCGACGGCTGGAGTGTCTATATCGAGCCTGACGCCTGCCACGAACTACCGGCGCAACCACGGATCATTGCCACCTCCGGGCTGTTGCGGGAGGCGGTGATGCGCGCGGCGAGCTGGCCACAAGGCGCGCTGGACGAGCCGCAATCGCGCATCGCCCGGGTGATCCTCGATGAGCTGGGCAGCCTGCCGGTGGAACCCTTCGGCCTGCCATTGCCGGTGGAGCCGCGGTTGCGGCGAATCTGCCAGGCGCTGGCCGATGACCTGGCGGACAACCGCGGCCTGGAAGCCTGGGCTCGGTGGGCGGGGATCTCGCCGCGAACCCTGGCCCGGCGGTTTGTCGGCGAGACTGGCTTTGCCTTCAGCCAGTGGCGACAACGGGCGCGCTTGCTGCGGGCCCTGGAGCGCCTGGCGGCGGGCGACGCGGTAACCCGGGTGGCGCTGGACCTGGGCTATGACAATGTCAGCGCCTTTATCGCCATGTTCCGCCGTCAGTTCGGGGTGACGCCGGGGCGTTACTTCGCCCGGCACGAAAACGGCTGAGTACCGTGATCTCGGCTGACGATGGCCTCCCGTCATCCCGTCGAAAACCGCTCCCGGCTGTTGCTCAGGTGGGTCCACATCGCTGCTCGCGCGGCATCCGGGTCCTGGCGGCGGATGGCGGCGTAGATGGCTTCGTGTTCCTGGTTGGCCAGGGTCGCCAGTTGCGCCAGGTCGACATCGCCGCGCTCGGCGTCGCGCACCCGGGTCCGCGGGATCAGGGCGTTGCCCAGGGATTGCAGGATCTGCACGAAATAAGGGTTGCCGGTGGCTTCGGCGATCAGCAGGTGGAAGCGCTGGTCGGCCTCCACGCAACTGTCGTTGTTGGCCAGCAACTGCTGGTAGTCGTCCAGCGCCTGGCGCATCTGCGCCAGTTGCTCGGCGCTGCGCCGGCGGGCGGCGAGGGCCACCGCCTGGGTTTCCAGGCCCAGGCGCAGTTCGAGGATGTCGCGCACGCTCAGGGCGGTATCGACATTCAGGCGCAGGCCGTGGGTGTCCTGGCGTTCCAGCACGAAGCTGCCGACGCCGTGGTGGGTTTCCACCCAGCCGGCGGCCTGCAGCTTGGAGATGGCTTCGCGCACCACGGTACGGCTGACGCCATGGGCGCGGACGATGGTGCTTTCCGACGGCAGCTTGTCGCCGGGCTTGAGAAGGCCGCGCATGATCTGCCGGGTCAGGTCGCTGACCAGGTCATGGGCCAGGTTGGTGGAAGGGCGACGGCAGCCCGGGGCGATATCGGATTCGGTGCTCATGGCAAGGTCGCGCAGGGAAAGCAAAAAGCTTATCACCGAAGTGGCCGGGTAGCGCTCAACTTGTCTGACATGTATGACAAGTTGTCGGATAAGTCGCTTCCGGATTCAGTGCGGGTTCTTTGCGTGAGTGCGGCCTGAAAAATATTCCAGCTAAAAGAATTTTTATTTATCCAATTAAAATCAATTAGTTGTGATTATTTTTCAACGCCTTTCTCGATCAAGATTGCCTTGCAGACCGGCCTCGGTAATGAGTCTGCGCTTGTGACGCTATTTTTCTACTTGTATGATGACTGTCAACTAGGGCGCTCGCCCAGTCACCCGCACACAACAACAAACAAGTGGGAGAGGCATCGTGAATACCACCCTTGATCCATCCGGGGACGATTCCCTGCTGGCCATCGCCGTGGCGAAGGTCAAGCGTCATGTGCTGCCGCTGTTCGTCATCATGTTCATCGTCAACTACATCGACCGGGTCAACATCGGCTTCGTCCGCACCCACCTGGAACATGACCTGGGCATCGGCGCCGCAGCCTACGGTTTTGGCGCCGGGCTGTTCTTCATCGGCTACGCGCTGTTCGAGGTGCCGTCCAACATGCTGTTGCAGCGGGTCGGCGCGCGGATCTGGCTGACCCGCATCATGTTCACCTGGGGGCTGGTGGCCACGGCCATGGCCTTCGTGCAGAACGAAACCCAGTTCTATGTGCTGCGCTTCCTGCTGGGGGTGGCCGAGGCCGGGTTCTTCCCCGGGGTGATCTATTACTTCACCCGTTGGCTGCCCGGTGTGGAGCGGGGCAAGGCGATCGCCATTTTCCTAAGCGGTTCGGCCGTGGCCTCGCTGGTCTCCGGCCCGCTGTCCGGAGCGCTGTTGCAGATCGAAGGCCTGGGCTGGCACGGCTGGCAGTGGATGTTCATCGTCGAGGGCATGGCCTCGGTGCTGCTCTGCGGTTTTGTCTGGTTCTGGCTCGACTCCACGCCCCGTGACGCCAAGTGGCTGAGCCCCGCCGAACAGGAGGCGCTGGTGCAGGCGATCGACAGCGAACAGCGCGAGCGCGAAGCGGCGATGCCGGTCAAGCCGTCGCTCTGGACCCTGCTCAAGGACCGGCAGATCCTGCTGTTCTGCCTGATCTACTTCTGCATCCAGCTGACCATCTACGCCGCGACCTTCTGGCTGCCGAGCATCATCAAGAAGATGGGCGACCTCAGCGACCTGCAGGTGGGTTTCTTCAACTCCATTCCCTGGCTGATCTCGATCATCGCCATGTACGCCTTCGCCGCGGCGTCCGGCAAATGGAAGTTCCAGCAGGCCTGGGTCGCCAGCGCCTTGCTGGTGGCGGCGGCCGGGATGTTCCTGTCCACCACCGGCGGGCCGGTGTTCGCCTTCGTCGCCGTGTGCTTCGCCGCCATCGGCTTCAAGTCGGCGTCCGCGCTGTTCTGGCCGATTCCCCAGGCTTACCTGGATGCACGCATCGCCGCCGCGGTGATCGCCCTGATCAACTCCATCGGCAACCTCGGCGGCTTCGTCGCCCCGGCCACCTTCGGCCTGCTGGAGCAGCGCACCGGGTCGATCCAGGGCGGCCTGTACGGCCTGGCGGCGACCTCGATCATCGCCGCGATCATCGTGTTTTTCGCCCGCACCCGGCCCAAGGCCCCTACCACGCCGACACCCTTGGGCGCTGCCCGCCCGCTGCTGGACAAATCCCACTGACTTTTGCCGACAGGAACCGACCCATGACGCTTGAATCCACCCACCATCACCCTGGCCAGACACCACTCATCACCCGACTGCAAGTGGTGCCGGTGGCCGGGCATGACAGCATGCTGCTCAACCTCAGCGGCGCCCACGGCCCGTTCTTCACCCGCAATATCGTGATCGTCAGCGACAGCGCCGGTAACACCGGGGTCGGTGAAGTGCCGGGGGGCGAGCGGATTCGCACGACTCTCGAGGAGGCCCGCGAACTGCTGGTCGGCCAGCCCATCGGCCACTACCAGAAGCTGCTCAACCAGGTGCGCCAGCGCTTTGCCGAACGCGATGCCGGCGGCCGCGGCCAGCAGACCTTCGACCTGCGCATCGCGATCCATGCGGTGACCGCGCTGGAAGCGGCGCTGCTCGATCTGCTCGGCCAGTTCCTCGGCGTGCCGGTGGCGGCGTTGCTCGGCGAAGGCCAGCAGCGCGAATCGGTGAAGATGCTCGGCTACCTGTTCTATATTGGCGACCGGCGCCAGACCGACCTGGCCTACCGCAACGAAGCCGAGGCCGACGATGCCTGGCTGCGCCTGCGCCATGAACCGGCGCTGAACGCCGAGAGTATCGTGCGCCTGGCCGAGGCGGCCAAGGCGCGGTATGGCTTCAACGACTTCAAGCTCAAGGGCGGCGTGCTGCGCGGCGAAGAGGAAATGGAGGCGGTCACCGCCCTGGCCGAATGTTTTCCCAAGGCGCGCATCACCCTCGATCCCAACGGTGCCTGGTCGCTGAAGCAGGCGATCGCCCTGTGCCGCGACCAGCACCAGGTGCTGGCCTATGCCGAAGACCCCTGCGGCGCGGAAAACGGTTACTCCGGGCGCGAGGTGATGGCCGAATTCCGTCGTGCCACCGGGTTGCCTACGGCGACCAACATGATCGCCACCGACTGGCGGGAAATGGGCCACGCGATCCAGCTGCAAGCGGTGGACATTCCCCTGGCCGATCCGCATTTCTGGACGATGCAGGGTTCGGTGCGGGTGGCGCAGATGTGCCATGAATGGGGCCTGACCTGGGGCTCGCATTCCAACAACCACTTCGATATTTCCCTGGCCATGTTCACCCATGTGGCGGCCGCGGCGCCGGGCGAGATCACCGCCATCGACACCCACTGGATCTGGCAGGACGGCCAGCACCTGACCCGCAATCCGCTGCAGATCGTCGAGGGCTGTGTGGCGGTGCCGCAGACGCCGGGGCTGGGCGTCGAGCTGGACCTGGACGCGCTGGCCCGCGCCCACGAGCTGTACAACAGCCGCGGCCTGGGCGCCCGGGACGACAGCGTGGCCATGCAGTGCCTGATCCCGGGCTGGCGCTTCGACAACAAGCGGCCGTGCCTGGTGCGCTGAGCCAGGCGCCGACCCTGTTAGGAGGCTTGGCACAGGGCTTGGCCGGGCCGCTGCATTCACAGTAATGTCAGCGGCCCGTCTGCTTTTGGAACCTCGCAATGACCTCTTTCTACGATGCCCGCGGCAATCTTTACGGTGTGGTGGCGCCTGCCACGGTACGTGAGCTGGGGATTGCCTTGCCGGCCAGCGCGGCCGAGGCGGCGCTGGCCCGGGCCAGCTGGAGCGAACAGGTTATCGAGGCCCTGTGCGGCTGGGCGCCCGGCACCCGGCCGGCTGGGGCCAAGGCCCATCGCAGCGACGGCTTGCTGGTCGGGCCGTTCCAGGACGCGCCGCCGTTCGACCTGCTGATCGTCAACACCGACGGCACCCTGGCCGAGCGCAGCGGCAACGGCCTGACCATCTTTTCCCAGGCCTTGACCGAGCAAGGGCTGCTGCCGGCCCAGGGGCCTACGGAGTTGCGGGTGCATCACGACAAACCGGATGGGGTGTCGCCGGTGGCAACGGTGGTCGAGCCGGCACAGGTCGCCGGGGTGTCCGGCTTCTGGCTGGACCTCGGGCAACCGGCGTTCGGTGCACAAGCCGTGGGTGCGCAACACGGGGTCGAGAATGACGGTTCGCGCTGCGTCGAGCTGAGTCGGGTGCGCGGGCTGGCGCGGCTGCACCCAGAATGGGCTCGCAGCCAGTTCGTGCGCATCGGCAACCCCCATTGCGTGACCCTGGTCGGCGATGCCAGCGCCTTGCCAAGCAACCGGCAGATGAATGAAGCGCCCCTGGCCGAGGCGCTGACGCGCATTGCCTACGCCATGCCCACCGGCAGCGGCGAGCCCTGCCCGGCGGGGGTGAACCTGCAATGGGCGTGGCTGGAAGGCCCACAGCGTATCGCCGCCCGGGTGTTCGAGCGCGGCGAAGGCCCCACGGCATCCTCCGGCACCAGTGCCAGTGCGGTGGCCAGCGCGGCGTGGCGGGTCGGCTGGGTCAAGGCCGGCGAAGTCGCGGTGCTGATGCCTGGCGGCACCGCGCCACTGCGCCTGGAGGAGCGGGGTGGGGAACTGGTGCGGGTGAGCCTGTTCGGTACGGCGGTGGGTATTGCTTAGATCGAGGTGTATTCAAGTACGCCATCGCGGGCAAGCCTCGCTCCTACAGAAGACCGCGATCTTGGTTTCGGAGTGAGGCTTGCTGCGATGACTTAGCCGTACAGGGATCGGGTTGGTCGCAACAGCACGACTGACGTGCGTCTGTAGGAGCGAGGCTTGCCCGCGATGACGTCAGCGGCCGTTACACAAACCCCGCATCGCCCGGCAGTTCCACTTGGGCCATTTGCCGTTTCATCAGCACCTTGCCGTCGCGGATCGAGTACAGCGGCAGGCCTTGGCTGCGGATCATTTCGTAATCGCTGTCGGCCGACAGAATCAGCAGGTTGGCCGGCCGGCCTTCTTCCAGGCCGTAACGCTCGCCCAGGGCCAGGGCCTTGGCGCTGTTGTCGGTGACCAGGTCGAGGGCGCTCTGCAGGTTGCGGTAGCCGAGCATGTGGCAGATGTGCAGGCCGGCTTCCAGCACCCGCAGGATGTTGCCGTTACCCAGGGGGTACCAGGGGTCGACGATCGAGTCCTGGCCGAAACACACGTTCATCCCGGCTTCCAGCAGCTCGTTGACCCGGGTCACGCCGCGGCGTTTCGGGAAGCTGTCGAAGCGCCCCTGCAGGTGGATGCTTTCGGTGGGGCAGGAAACGAAGCTGATGCCCGAGTGGCCGAGCAGGCGGAACAGCTTGGCGCAGTAGGCGTTGTCGTAGGAGCCCATGGCGGTGGTGTGGCTGGCGGTCACCCGCGAACCCATGTCGCGGCTGCGGGCTTCTTCGGCCAGCACTTCGAGAAAGCGCGAATGCGGGTCGTCGGTTTCGTCGCAATGCACGTCCACCAGGCAGCCGGTACGTTCGGCCAGGTCCATGAGGAACTTCACCGAGCTCACGCCCTGGTCGCGGGTGTACTCGAAGTGCGGAATGCCGCCCACCACATCGGCGCCGAGGCGGATTGCCTCCTCCATCAGTTCGCGGCCGTTGCGGTAGCTTTCGATGCCTTCCTGGGGAAAGGCGACGATCTGCATGTCCACCAGGTGCGCGCTTTGCTCGCGTACTTCGAGCATGGCCTTGAGCGCGGTCAGCTCCGGGTCGGTGACGTCGACATGGGTGCGCACATGCTGGATGCCGTGGGCGGCGAGGGCGCGGATGGTTTTGCGGGCGCGGGCCTTGGTGTCTTCCTGGGTGATGGTGACCTTGCGCTCGCCCCAGCATTCGATGCCTTCGAACAGGGTGCCGCTCATGTTCCAGCGCGGCTCGCCGGCGGTGAGGGTGGCGTCCAGGTGAATGTGCGGCTCGACGAAGGGCGGTACCACCAGGTTGCCGCCGGCGTCGAGGTCGTCGGGGCCCAGGGTCTGGGCTTCGGTCTGCCGGGCGATGCTGGCGATGCGACCGTTCTCCAGGTGCAGTTCGTGCAGGCCTTCGCGGTTGCGCAGGCGGGCGTTGATGATGAGCATCGGAGCGATTCCTTTTTCAATCCAGGCGGTCAGGGTACGGCGCTCGGGCCGGCGGCCGCAACGTCGCGTGGCCCGGGCTCATGCCTGGATGTCCGCCGCGGTGGTGGTGCGTGCGCCGAACAGGCTGCTCAGCAGCATGTAGCTCAGGGCGGCGGCCGCGATGCCCACCAGCGGCGCGACCCAGGGCGAGCCGAAGGCCGCCACGGTGCCGATGGCGTAGGCGCCCAGGCCGGCCCAGTTGAACGCCGGCAGCTTGCTGTCGGCCAGGCGCGGGTACTGGCCGCGGTAGCGATAGAAAAAGTCGGCCATGATCACCCCGCCAATCGGCGGGATCACCGTGCCCAGCAGAATCAGGTAGGGCACCAGCATGTCGTACATGCCCAGCAGCGCCAGCAGGGTGCCGATCACCGCGCCGACCAGGGTCACGGTCTTGCGCCGGCCAGTGCGCAGCAGGTTGCAGCCGGCGACGGCGAAGTTGTAGATGGTGTTGTCCTGGGTGCTCCAGATATTCAGCAGGAGCATGGCCATGGCGGCCATGGCGAACCCCTGCAACAGCAGCACTTCGACCACGTCCGGCTGCTGGTAGACGATGGCGCCGTAAGCCCCGATCAGCACCATCAGGCCGTTGCCGATAAAAAAGCCGATCAGGCTGGCCAGCACCGCGACCCTGGCCGAACGCGAAAAGCGTGTCCAGTTGGTGGCCTGGGTGGCGCCGCTGACGAAGGTGCCGAACACCAGGGTGATGGCCGTGGACAGGTCGAGGCTGGCGCTCGGCACCACGGCCAGCAACCCATCGAGGCCGCCGACCTTGACCGTGGCCACCCACATCGACAGCAACAGCAGCAGGGCCATGGCCGGCACCGCGATATAAGAGAGGATTTCCAGCCCGCGGTAACCGACGTAGGCGGTGGCGCAGAACACCATACCGAACAGCACCATCAGCCCCAGCACCGTGCCCTGGCCCAGCTCGAAATACTTGCCCAGCACCACCGCGGCGGTGGCGGTGCCCCAGGCGTACCAGCCGATCTGGGTGAAACCGAGGATCAGGTCGCTGAGCTTGCTGCCCACCTCGCCGAAACAGAAGCGCCCCATCAGCACCGAGTTCAGGCCGCTCTTGAAGGCGATATAGCCCAGGCCCGCCGCGTACAGGCCCAGCAGCAGGTTGCCGAGGACGATCACCCCGAGCATCTGGCCAAAGCTGAAGGCCACGCCGAGCTTGCCACCGGCGAACATGGTGGCGGTGAAAAAGGTGAAGCCCAGCAGCACCATGGCCGTGGAGGCCAGGCCCTTGCGCGCGTGCATCGGGACTTCGCTGAGCGGGTAGTCGTTGCCTGGATCGTTCTGCGTCATCTGCCTTCCCCTGATTGGCCCAGGCCGGGCCTGGTGCGTAAGCGACGCAGGCCCATTGCAGTCGCCGTGCCAACGCCCTCGGCGTCAGGGGCGCCCAGCCGGCGTTGTGCAACCTGCAGGAGATTTATAGACAAGCAGCGGATTTTTGCTTTGTGGCGTGTCCGATTGGCCGGCTCAGGCGCGAAAGCGGTGCGCCGGTGAGACAAATTGGATCACTGGCCGCGGGCTCAATCGAACAGGGTCAGGCGGGTTTCGCCGCGATGGAAGGCAAAGGCCGCTTCGATATCGCCTTCCACGGTGCGGCCGCGGGACAATTCGGGCAGGGCGTCGAGGGCGAAGAACCCGGCGTCGCTGACTTCCGAGCCGGCCACCGGGGCGCTGCGGTCGTTGCGCTCGCAGAGAAAATACAGCTTGTAGAAATCCCGGGTGTCGGGGGTGAAGGGGCCCTTGGCCTTGTGCCGGACGCTGTAGAGGGCGTGTGCCGAGACGCTGAGCCCGGCTTCTTCGTGGATCTCCTTGATGATGTTTTCGGCGGCCGACAGGCCGATATCGGCATAACCGCCGGGCATGGCCCAGCGGCCGTCGGTCCGCTCGCGGACCAGCAGGATGCGCTCGTCTTCGATCAAGGCGCCGCGCACATCCACCAGGGGTGTCGAGTAGCGTTTGGCGAAGTCCGACACCAGGCCGGCGATACGTTCCAGGGGCACGTCGGCCAGTTGCGCGAGCATGCTCTGGGCGATATCGGCGACTTCCTGGTAACGCTCGCGATCGAAGGGGTCCTTGCAGAAATGCAGCCCGGTGGAGGCGAGGGCCTGCAAGCGTTTGGCGTGGGTGAGCCAGGTGTTTTCCATGGTGGCTGTCCTCAAGTAATCGCTGGGGCTGAATCCGTCACTGTAGGGGCGAGCTTGCTCGCGATGAGGCCCCTGAGCATTGCATCGACCTTGAAGATTTATCGCGAGCAAGCTCGCTCCTACAGTGGGGGTGCCGGCCGTTGTCGTGCGAGGTAAGCGGCCAGGCGCGGCAAGGCGTCTTCGGCGCTGCGGCTGTGGCCGGCCCAGGTACAGGCCAGCATCAGGTTGCGCGGCAGCTTGAAGTCCTCCACCAGGAAACCTTCGGCGTCGCGGCCGTCGGCGTCATGGGGCACTTGTTCGCGCAGGGTCGCGGGCGCCTCGAACCAGGCCCACACCGGTTTGCCCAGGGCGATGGCCATGCCCACCTCGAAGGCGGTGCCGGAGTCCGGCTCCAGGCCGCGAAAGTCGTTGAGGTTGGCCAGCACCGCGTCGCAGTCGCGGATCATCTGCATGTTCTGCTGGCAGATCAGTTGGGCGGTCTGCTCCGGCGTCGGCTGGGCCGGCACCTGCTGATCGAAAGGGTAAAGGCCTTGCAGGCCCTGGGCCTGGCACAGGCGCTTGAGGTATTCGCCGCGGGCGATGGCATCGCGGCGAAATACATCGAAGCCGGCGAGGTAGATGCGTGGGCTCATGTCTCGCTCCCGGCCTGGGGTAGAAAACGCAACAGCGCGGCGATGATGGCTTCCGGTGCGTCTTCCTGCAGCAGGTGGCCGGCGTTGGGCACGGCCTGGAACCGCGAGCCGGGGATCAGCTGGTGCAACTGGCGCCCGCGCTCGATGGGAATCCACTGATCGTCCTCGCCCCAGAGGATCTGGGTCGGGCAACGGATGCTCGGATAGAGCCCGGCCACTTCCGTGGTGTAGCGCTCGTCCATCTGCGCGATCTGCCGGTAGAAGGCGGCCTGGCCGCTGGCGCCAAGCCAGGGCTGGACGTAGGGCGCCAGCTCCTGGTCGGGGATCTCGCGCTGGATCGCCCCACGGATGTAGGCCGGCACTATGGCGCGCTGGATGTAGTCCGGCACGCCGCTGAAGGCCTGTTCATGCTGGCGCACGTGCTGCACGAACGGCGAGCCCCAGGGCGACAGCGCCACCGGGTCGATCAGGGTCAGGCTGCGGTAGTCCTTGCCATTGAGCAGGTGGGCGCGCAGGGCGGTGGCGCCGCCGAAGTCGTGGGCCACCACGTCCGGGCGCTCCAGGCCCCAGTGCTCCAGCAGTTCGGCCAGCAGCTGGTTCTGCACGCCGAGGGACACATCCTGGCCGGCGGCCTGTTCCGACTGGCCGTAGCCCAGCAGGTCGAAATAATGCACCCGGTGGCTGGCGCGCAAGTGCGGGGCGATGCGGTGCCAGACGTAGGAAGAGAAGGGGGTGCCGTGCACCAATACCAGGGGCGGGCCCTCACCGTGAATGGCGTAGCGAACGGTGTACCCATTGAAGCTGTAGGTTCGATCCAGCGGCCAATCGCTCATGCTGTGGTCCTCTGCGGGTGATCAGTCCAGCGCCTTGCTCATGTAGGCCTGGCGCAGCCCGTGCTCCTCGGCGCGGTGGCTCTTGGTGTGACCGCGGCGCGTGTACAGGACAATGTTTTCGCTCATGGCTTCGTGGGTGTAAAGCCGGATGCAGCTATGACCGGCGGCGAGCACTTGTCGTTCAGCGAAGTCCGGCCATTGCCGGCCTCGATCAGGCTCAGGTCGGCCACGGTGGCCGGGCGAATGATCGAGGGCATGAGGGGGCGTTCTCCGCTCAAGGCGCGAGGGCCGAGCGGGCAGGCACAGGCATAAAAAAACCACCGCGGGCGGTGGTTTTTTTCAAGCGGGCGACGGTTTATTCGCCGCGATAGATGCAGCCGCTGGTGCAGGTCTCGTGAATGCGGATCGCACTCAGCTCCGGCAGCAGGGGTTTGAGCTCATTCCAGATCCACTTGGCCAGCACTTCGCTGGTGGGGTTTTCCAGGCCGGGGATGTCGTTCAGGTAGTTGTGGTCCAGGCGCTCGTAGAGCGGCTTGAAGATCTCCTTGATCTCGGAGAAGTCACGAATCCAGCCGGTGTGCGGATCGACATCGCCGCTCAGGTGGATGGCCACCTTGAACGAGTGGCCGTGCAGGCGTCCGCATTTGTGGCCTTCAGGTACGTGGGGCAGGCGGTGGGCGGATTCGAAGGTAAATTCTTTGAAGATTTCCACAGTGTCGGTCAGCTCGGTCAGGTGGCTATCGCCGCGGGCGATGTAAGGCAGGCAGCGAGTTTACCAGCTTGGTTGTGCGGGTGCGGGAAAACACTGACTAAAGGGTCAGCAGACGCTCGCCGAGACGACCGCTGCCGGCCAGCTCGAGGAACTCGTCGCCCAGGCGCCGGCTTTCGTCCATCGCGCTGCGCCAGTATTTCTGGCGGCTGGCGTCGTCGCCCATGAAGCGCTTGAAGTCGTTGCGGTCCGGCAGCTTGCCGTAGGGCAGGCGAGCCAGGTATTCCTTCGACGGCGCCAGCAGCAACACGTCCTGCAGGCGGCCCGGGTTGCCGCGGCGCCAGGGCAGGGTCTTGTCGAACCAGCCGGGAATCACTCGGTCGGTGAAATGCGGGTAGAGCACGATATCCTCGCCGCTGTAGGGCAGGTCGAGGTGGTAGTCCAGCAGGCCGCCGTCGCGGAAGGTGCCGGCCCCGGCGCCGGGCAGGTCGCGCACGCCTTGCATGACCATCGGGATCGAACCCGAGGCGAGCAGGGCCTGGCGCAGGTTGCCAATGTCCAGCGGCACGAAGCGCGAGGGGAAGTCGTCGAGAGCCTGCAGCGGCGGCGCCAGGCGCGGGTCGTGCAGCACCAGGCGTTCGAAGTGCCGCGACAGGCGCGCGCGGCCACGCAGGTTGTCGGCGATCACCGAGGACAATCCCAGGCCCAGCCGCCCGCGATGGTCGTCGGCGAGCAGGCCGTGGCTTTTCACCACCATGATGTTCAGCCGGTAGTGCGGGTTGTCGAGAATGCTCGCGTCGCGGCCATCGAGCAGCTCGTGCAGCATGCGCTGCGAACTCTGGCTGATCTGCGCCATGGTCACGCCCTTGGCGAAACTCTGGGCGTTGTACAGCTGGCCCAGGCGGCGGATGCCTTCGGCGGCGTCCGGTAGGCAGGCGCTGGCGAAGCGCCAGGAACCCACCGAGGCACCGATCAGCGAACGCTCCCGTGGCGCCGCCGGCAGCCATTCGCCGAACAGCGCCAGGTCCAGCCCCTGGATGCCCAGGGCTTTTGGCCCGCCGGCGGCGCCGGGCAGGGTGCCGACTTCGGCCGCGCTCAGGCCGTTGGCGCGGATACGGGCCAGGGCGCGTGGGCCGGCCTTGAGGGTCAGGGCGGGAAACTTGATGTGGATGGCGGTCATACCGGCCTCAATCTCGAGCGACGGGTGAGTATAAAAGCTCGTGCCAGCGGCGCCGAATGAAACCTGCACGCTGGCGATGATGGCCATTCAGTTTCAATTAAGTTCGACCCGCTATCGTGAGCCGCGTAGCAACACATAACGAGAAAACCGGAGACACCCCATGAAAACCCTGACTGCCCTGTTCACCGCGACCCTCATCGGCATGACCGCCAGCCTGGCCCATGCTCGCGACCTGGGGCCCGACGAGGCCCTGAGACTGCGCGACGCTGGTACCATTGTGTCCTTTGAAAAACTCAATGCCACGGCATTGGCCAAGCACCCGGGCGCGACCATCACCGAAACCGAGCTGGAAGAGGAGTACGGCAAGTACATCTACCAGATCGAGATGCGCGACCCTCAAGGGGTTGAGTGGGACCTGGAATTGGACGCGGTGAGCGGCCAGGTGCTCAAGGATCATCAGGATACGTAATGAAGGTGAATCTACGCGCCGGCAGCAGGGTGGCCCTGGCGCTTCTGGCTTTTTGCTCGGTGGCGCTGGCCCGCGACCTGGACCAGGACGAAGCCCTGCGCCTGCGCCAGCAAGGGGTGATCCTGCCGCTGGAACAGTTGCTGCAACAGGCCCTGGACCGTTACCCCGGGGCCAAGTTGCTGGAAGCCGAGCTGGAAGAAAAACACGACGTCTACATCTATGAAGTCGAGCTGCTGACCGCCGAGGGCGTGGTCCGCGAGCTGGACCTCGAGGCCGCCACCGGCCGCTTACTGAAAGACAAGGAAGATGACTGATGCGCCTGCTCCTGGTGGAAGACCACGTCTCCCTGGCCGACGAACTGCTGGCCGGGCTCAACCGCCAGGGCTACGCCGTGGACTGGCTGGCCGACGGCCGTGACGCGCTGTACCAGGGCGCCAGCGAGCCCTACGACCTGATCGTGCTCGACCTCGGCCTGCCGGGAGTGCCGGGCCTGGAAGTGCTGGCCAAGTGGCGCGCCGGCGGCCTGGCGACCCCGGTGCTGATCCTTACCGCCCGCGGTTCCTGGGCCGAACGCATCGAAGGCCTCAAGGCCGGTGCCGACGACTACCTGACCAAACCCTTCCACCCGGAAGAGTTGCACCTGCGCATCCAGGCGTTGTTACGCCGTTCCCATGGCCAGGCCAACCAGCCAACGCTGCAGGCCGCCGGGCTGCACCTCGACGAAGGCCGCCAGTGCGTGGTGCGCGACGGCGTGGATATCCAGCTGACCGCCGCCGAGTTCCGCCTGCTGCGCTACTTCATGCTGCACCCGGAGCAGATCCTCTCGAAAAGCCATTTGGCCGAGCACCTCTACGACGGTGAGACCGAGCGCGATTCCAACGTGCTGGAAGTCCACGTCAACCACCTGCGGCGCAAGCTCGGGCGCAGCGTGATCGAAACCCGTCGCGGCCAGGGCTACCTGTTCGGCGGGAGCGCCCAGTGAGGTCGATCCAGCGCCGCCTGAGCCTGGGCCTGATCAGCGTGATGGTGATTGTCGGCCTGGTGCTGGCGCAGACCAGCCTGTGGCTGTTCGAGATGGGCTTGCAACGCTACCTGGAAGCCGGCCTGCGCAACGACAGCGAAAGCCTGCTGGTGGCGCTGGTGCGTGGCCCGCAGGGTTTGCAGCTGGACGAGCGACGTCTGTCGCCGGCCTATCAGCGGCCGTTTTCCGGGCATTACTTCCGCATCGATTTCGATGACGTGCACTGGCGCTCCCGCTCGTTGTGGGACCAGGACCTGCCCGCACTTGCGCAGACCGGCCTGCACAGCAACCTGCAACTGGGACCGGAAGGCCAGCGCCTGCTGGTGCTGCGCACCGACTACCGGCGCCTCGGGCAGTCGATTTCCATCAGCGTCGCCCAGGATTACACCCCGGTGCGCGAGAGCTTCCTGCGCATGCAGCAGGTTGGCCTGGGCCTGGGCCTGGCCGGCCTGCTGCTGATCCTGATCCTGCAGCGGCTTACCGTGCGCCGCGCCTTGCGCCCGCTGGAACAGGCCCGCGAACAGATCGCCCAATTGCAACGCGGCCAGCGTTCGCAACTGGACGAACAGGTGCCGCTAGAGCTGGAGCCGCTGGTGGCGCAGATCAACCATCTGCTGGCCCATACCGAAGACAGCCTCAAGCGTTCGCGCAATGCCCTGGGCAACCTCGGGCATGCGCTGAAGACCCCGCTGGCGGTGCTCTTGAGCCTGGCTTCCAACCCCAAGCTGCAAGCGCACCCGGAGTTGCGCCAGTTGCTCGAGGAGCAGCTGGAGCAGGTGCAGCAGCGGCTCAATCGCGAGCTGAACCGCGCGCGCCTGGCCGGCGATGCCTTGCCCGGCGCGCTGTTCGATTGCGACGCCGAGCTACCGGGACTGCTGGCGACCCTGAACATGATCCATGGCGAGCACCTGGACCTGAGCTATCAGGCGGCCCCCGGCCTGCAACTGCCCTGGGACCGGGAAGACCTGCTGGAGTTGCTGGGCAACCTGCTGGACAACGCCTGCAAGTGGGCCGATGCCGAAGTGGCGCTGAGCGTCTGGCAGACCGCCCAGGGTTATGGCCTGGCGGTGGACGACGATGGGCCGGGGATTCCCGAGGAACAGCGCAGCCAGGTGTTCAGCCGTGGCACGCGCCTGGACGAACAGACCGATGGCCATGGCCTGGGTCTGGGCATCGTGCGCGATATCGTCGAGAGCTGGGGCGGGGTGCTGCGCTTGCTGGAAAGCCCGCAGGGCGGCCTGCGGGTGTTGATCGAGTTGCCTGGGCGCCAGTAGTGGTTGGGACCGAGCCTTGCGGTGACAGGCAGATCGCTATCGCGAGCAAGCTCGCTCCTACAGAGACGGCGCCGTCAGTGTAGGAGCGAGCTTGCTCGCGATGAGATTCTTCAGACCCGGAACTGATCCATCAGGCTCTGCTGTTGGTTGGCCAGGCTGTTCAGCGACTGGCTGACCCGCGCCGATTCGTTGGCCTGCTCCGACAGCGACTCGGTGACGTCGCGGATGGTCGCCACGTTGTTGTTGATCTCCTCGGCCACCGCGCTTTGTTCTTCGGCGGCGCTGGCGATCTGCAGGTTCATGTCGCTGATCACCGTCACCGCGTCGCCGATCTGCCGCAGGGCGGTGACCGCCTGGCCGACCTGCTCGACGCTGCCCTGGGCCTGGCGATGGCTGTTGCCCATCGAACCGACCACTTCCTGGGTGCCGCTTTGCAGCTCCTCGATGACCTGGCGGGTTTCCTCCACCGACTCCTGGGTACGGCGGGCGAGGTTGCGCACTTCGTCGGCGACCACCGCGAAACCGCGCCCGGCCTCGCCGGCGCGGGCGGCCTCGATGGCGGCGTTGAGGGCCAGCAGGTTGGTCTGCTCGGCGATGGCGCGAATCACTTCCAGCACTGAACCTATCTTCTCGCTGTTGGCGGCCAGGCCTTCGACCTGGGTCATGGCGGTGCTCATGTCGGCCGCCAGGTGGTCGATGCTCGCGGTGGTGCGGTCGATCACGCTCAGGCCCTGGCGCGTGGCCTGGTCGGCGTCGCGGGCGGCTTGCGCGGCCTGGGCCGCGCTGCGGGCGACGTCCTGGGCGGTGGCGCTCATTTCATGGGAGGCAGTGGCCACCTGATCGACCTGGCGGTACTGCTGCTCCATGCCGGCGCTGGTCTGGGTGGCGATGGCCGAGGACTGGTCGGCGGTGCCGCGGGCGTCCTGCACCGAGCGTTTCACCTCGGCGATGATCGGTTGCAGCTTGTCGAGGAAGCGGTTGAACCAGCCGGCCAGCTGGCCCAGTTCGTCCTGTTTGTCGTAGGCCAGGCGCCGGGTCAGGTCGCCTTCGCCACTGGCGATGTCTTCCAGCATGTGTGCCACGCCGAGGATCGGCCGGGTCACGCTGCGCGCCATCAGCCACACCAGCAGCAGGCCGAGCACCGCGGCCAGCAGGCCCAGGCCCAGCTCGACCAGGGTGCCGGCCTTATTGCTCTGGTCCAGCTGGTTCTTCAGCGCTTCGGCCGGGCCCACCAGGACCCGCTCCGGCACTTGCAGCAGCACGCCCCAGGGCTTGCCGCCGGGAATCGGGGTGAAGGGCGCGAGCACTTTCAGTTCGCTGTCGTCGTTCAGGCTCTGGGTCTGGGGGCTGGCCGACAGCAGGCGGATCAGTTCGCCGCCGTTGGCCTGGTCCAGCTGGTCCAGGCGCTGGCTGAGCTTGCTGGCGTCGGCGCTGTAGCCGGCGAGCAGGCCGACCGGGCTGATGATGCTGACCGTGGTCTGGCCGTCGTAGAGTTCCTTGCTCGCTTGCTGGCTGACCGATTGCAGGCTGTTGAGGTTGATGTCCACCGACAGCGAGGCGATGACTTTGCCGTTCACCAGCAGCGGGAACACGATGCTGGTCATCAGCACGTTCTGGCCGTCGATCGCATAGAAGTAGGGCTCGATCACGCAGGGCTTGAGGGTGCTGCGCGGGCAGGTGAACCAGGCGTTGGCCGGCTGGCCGCTGGGGCCGGTGGTGGTGTCGCTCATGTCGCTTTCCGGCAGCGCCATGGAGGTCAGCTTGCCCGGGGTCGGCTGTGACCAGTAGAGGGCGAAACGGCCCTTGTCGTTGCTGCCCAGTTCGCCCTGGCCGCTGAAGAGTTCGTCCTTGCCGTCCAGGGCATTGGCCTCGAACACCAGCGACAGGCCGAGCAGGTCGGGGTTGGCCTGCAACGCCGACTTCACCTGGCGGGTCAGGTCCTCGCGCAGGTCGAAGGCATCGAGGAAGCGCTTCTCGGCCTGCTCGCGCAGGAACAGCACCTGGCGCGAGAAACCGTGGCCGTATTGATAGGCGTCCATGAACTGCTGGCGGATGCCCAGCGCCTGGACTTCGCCCTGGGCCTCGATGCGGGCCTGGGCGGCTTCGTTGAGCATCTCCATGCTCGAAGCCTTCACCAGTGCGGAGCTGTGCTCCATGCGGTACAGCGAAAGCCCCACCAGCAGGGTCACGATGCCGGCCAGGCAGAGTCCGGCGAGCAAGGTGATTTTCCACTGGATGGAAAGTTGTCTGAGCGACATGGAGACGTCCTTATTCGATATTTATTTGAGACTTTGCAACGTATCGGCCGCAGAACGGCCTTCTTTAAACGCTCGTTCGAATTTCCCCCGGGGGCTGGCTCGTTGCGGACTCGCCCCTAAGCCACCGTCTCCTGTAGCCGCTGCCGCAGGCTGCGCTCGACCACGAAGTGGGCGCTGCTTTTGAGGGCCTCGGAAGGTCCTTCGGACCTTATCGCAGGCTGCGCCAGCGGCTACAGGGAACGTGTTGGCAGGGGGCGGGTTTTGACAAGCGTTGCCCGCTGCTGCAAAGTGCGCGCCCTCTAATAAGACCCTCCTTTTTCAATCCGGCGTCGGCAGTCATGCCCTCTGGCCGGACTCATTCCTTTTGCGGCGTTTTCCCGTCGCAGTGCCATGAGGTAACGATGATTAATGCAGTAATTGCCGCGGTTGGCGTCATGCTGGTCCTCAGCCTGTCCCGCGTGCATGTGGTGATCGCGCTGATCGTAGGCGCGCTGGTGGGAGGGTTGACCGGTGGCCTGGGCATCGAGGCGACCCTCAAGGCTTTCAACAACGGCCTCGGCGGCGGAGCGACTGTGGCCCTGTCCTACGCCTTGCTCGGCGCCTTTGCGGTGGCGATCGCCAAGTCCGGCCTGGCCCACGCCCTGGCGGACAAGATCCTGCTGTTGGTGGACCGCCAGGACGCCAATGGCGGCGGCAACGTCAAATGGCTGCTGATCGGCCTGTTGTGGGTGGTGGCGATCGCCTCGCAGAACATCCTGCCGATCCATATCGCCTTCATCCCGCTGCTGGTGCCGCCACTGTTGTATGTGCTGAGCAAACTGCAGCTGGACCGGCGGCTGATCGCCTGCGTCATCACCTTCGGCCTGATCACCCCGTACATGTTCCTGCCGGTGGGGTTCGGCAATATCTTCCTCAACGAGATCCTGCTGGCCAACGTCGCCCGCAGTGGCGTGGACATCAGCAATATCAATGTCACCCACGCCATGGGCATTCCGGCGCTGGGCATGGTCTTCGGCCTGCTGCTGGCCTTTGTCAGCTACCGCAAGAAGCGTGTGTATGACCTGGAACTGATCGAGAAAGTCGAGCAGGTGACGGTGCAATACAACCCGCGCACGCTGCTGGTGGCGGGCCTGGCGATTGTCGCGGCCTTTGTCATCCAGCTGTTGCTGGATTCGATGATTATCGGCGCGCTGTCCGGCTTCCTGATCTTCTCGGTGTCGGGCATCGTGCGCTGGCGCGAGACCGACGACCTGTTCACCGAAGGCATGAAGATGATGGCGATGATCGGTTTCATCATGATCGCCGCCGCCGGTTTCGCCGAGGTGATGAAGGCCACCGGCGAGGTGAAGAGCCTGGTGGAGTCTTCGGCCAGCTGGATTGGCCACAGCAAGGGCGTCGGCGCCTTGTTGATGTTGCTGGTGGGACTGTTGGTGACCATGGGCATCGGCTCGTCGTTCTCCACCGTGCCGATCCTGGCGACCATCTTCGTGCCGCTGTGCGTGCAACTGGGCTTCAGCCCGCTGGCGATCGTCTGCATCGTCGGTACCGCCGGTGCCCTGGGCGACGCCGGTTCGCCAGCCTCGGACTCGACCCTGGGCCCGACCTCCGGCCTGAACATCGACGGCCAGCACCACCACATCTGGGACACCGTGGTCCCGACCTTCCTGCACTACAACCTGCCGCTGCTGGCGTTCGGCTGGGTCGCGGCGATGGTGCTCTGAGGCCGCGGGGTTTCAGCTGTACTGTGTTGTCCTTATCGCGAGCAAGCTTCGCTCCTACAGAAGCGTCGTATCTGTAGGAGCGAAGCTTGCTCGCGATAAATCTCAAGGGCGCTGCGTGGCCCCAGATTCCCTTCATCTTCCCGCGGGCTCAACTTTTGTGGCGGCGTGCCGTTAAGGCTGTATCACGCCAATAAAATCAAGAGTGAACCTCCTATGCGCTTAAGTCTGAAGGGCAAAGTCCTGTCCCTCGCGGTCCTCCCGGTGCTGTTGTTTGCGCTGGTGATCAGCCTGACCACGGTCGTCATGCTCAAGCAGCAGGCGCAGAACGAAGTGGACGAGACAAGACAGCGCCTGCTCGGCGAGGCCAAGACCACGCTGCAAAGCTATGTGGAGGTGGCCCTGAGCACGGTCAAGCCGCTCTACGACGCGGCGGCGCCCGGCGATACCGCGGCCCGCGCCCAGGTGGTGAAGCTGCTGTCGAACATCACCTACGGCAAGGACGGTTACTTCTTCGGCTACGACTCCGAGACCGTGCGCCTGTTCAAGGGCAACAGCCCGGACGGCGTCGGCAAGAGCTTCAAGGACAACCGCGACCCCAACGGCGTGTACGTCAACCGCGAGCTGGTCAAGGTCGGCAAGGACGGCACGCACTATGTGCAGTACAGCTCGACCCAGCCGGGCAGCGACGTGCTGGTGCCGAAACTGGGTTACACCGAATACCTGCCCAAGTGGGACCTGATCGTCGGCTCCTCGGTGAACCTGGACGGCATCGACGCCCAGGTGGCCGAGGTCGAGGCCAGCGTCAACCAGCGCATGCGGGGCATGGTCCTGAGTATCATCGGTATCGCCGTGGTGGTGCTGCTGGTGATCGCCGCCATCGGCATGCTGGTGGCCAATACCATCCTGCGGCCGCTGAACCTGATGAAGCTCAACCTCGACGATATCGCCGCCGGCGAAGGCGACCTGACCCGCCGCCTGGCCATCACCAGCCAGGACGAACTGGGCGACCTGGCCGGCTCCTTCAACCGTTTCGTCGACAAGATCCACGGCCTGGTGCGGCAGATCACCGAGATGACCGGCCAGCTCACCGGCCTGGTGACCCAGGTGTCCGAACAGGCCCAGCGTTCCGAGCAGGCCATGGAGCGCCAGCGCCACGAGACCGATCAGGTGGCCACGGCGATCAATGAAATGTCGTCGGCGGCCCAGGAAGTGGCACGCAGCGCCCAGGGCGCGGCGGTGGCGGCGCAGCAGACCGACGAGGAAGGCCAGGCGGCCAAGCGCGTGGTGGATGGCAGCATCCAGCAGATTCATGCGCTGGTCAGCGATATCCGCAGCAGCGGCACCTCCCTGGACAGCCTGCAGAAAGACGTGGCGTCGATTGTCAGTGTGCTCGACGTGATCCGTTCCATCGCCGAACAGACCAACTTGCTGGCTCTCAACGCGGCCATCGAAGCAGCGCGGGCCGGTGAGGCCGGGCGTGGCTTCGCGGTGGTGGCCGACGAGGTCAGGGCACTGGCCAGCCGCACCCAGCAGAGCACCCAGGAAATCCAGGGCATGATCGACCGCCTGCAACAGGGCACGCGCACCGCCGTGGAGGCCATGCGCCGCTCCAGCGATGCCGGCGACGGCACCTCGCACCAGGCCAACGAAGCCGGGGCTTCGCTGGATGCCATGGCGCAACTGATCGGCACCATCAACTCGATGAACGCGCAGATCGCCAGCGCCGCGGAAGAACAGACCGCGGTGGCCGAAGAGATCAACCGCAGCGTGCACCAGATCGCAGTGGCGGTGGACAGCGTCGCCGACGAAACCCAGCTCGGCGCCCAGACCTCACGCAGCCTGGCCGACCTCGGCCAGCGCCTGGGCAAGCTGGTGGGGCAGTTCCGTATCTAAGCGTTCAAGCGTATCGCGGGTAGCTCGTTATCCTCTGTAGGAGCGAGCGGGCAGCGATCCGACTTGCCCGCGATGGCGTCATCAGAGACGCCACCGCAATCAGGATTACACCGCGCTGTTCGGCGTCACGTCGCGCATCAACAGGGCAAAGCGCAGATCCACCGCGTCCGGGATCGGCAGGTACACCCTGTGCCCGTCTCCCGGTGCGACCTCGATCGGCTCGCCATGGATGTTCTGCAACTGATGCAGGTCGAAGTGGAAGTTGCCCTTGGGGGTCATCAGCTCCATATGGTCGCCCAGGGCAAAGCGGTTCTTCACTTTCACTTCCGCCAGCCGGTCACGGCGCTCGCCGGTGAGTTCGCCGACGAACTGCTGGCGTTCCGATACCGAGCTGCCGTTCAGGTAGTTCTGGTATTCGTCGTGCACATGGCGGCGCAGGAAACCTTCGGTGTAACCACGCTGGGCCAGGGACTCCAGGTCGTTCATCAGGCTGCGGTCGAACTCGCGGCCGGCTACCGCGTCGTCGATGGCCCGGCGATAGACCTGGGTGGTACGGGCGCAATAGAAGTGCGACTTGGTGCGGCCCTCGATCTTCAACGAGTGCACGCCCATGCGCGTCAGGCGCTCGACGTGCTGCACCGCACGCAGGTCCTTGGCGTTCATGATGTAGGTGCCGTGCTCGTCCTCGAAGGCCGGCATCGCTTCGTCCGGGCGATTGGCCTCGCGCAGCAGGAACACCTGCTCGGTCGGCGCCCCCAGGCCCAGGGTCGGCTCCGGCTGGAACTGCTGGACGATCTCGCCGAGGGTGTTCTCCGTCGCTTCTTCTGCCTGGTATTTCCAGCGGCAGGCATTGGTGCAGGTGCCCTGGTTGGCGTCGCGCTTGTTCATGTAGCCCGACAGCAGGCAGCGCCCGGAGTAGGCCATGCACAGGGCGCCATGGACGAATACCTCGAGCTCCATGGCCGGCACCTGCTGGCGGATTTCCTCGATCTCTTCCAGGGACAGTTCGCGGGACAGGATGATCCGGCTCAGGCCCTGTTGCTGCCAGAACTCGACGCTGGCCCAGTTCACCGTATTGGCCTGCACCGACAGGTGGATCGGCATCTGCGGGAAGTGCCGGCGCACCAGCATGATCAGCCCCGGGTCGGACATGATCAGCGCGTCCGGAGCCATGGCGATCACCGGCTCCAGGTCCTTGAGGAAGGTCTTGAGCTTGGCGTTGTGCGGGGCGATGTTGACCACCACGTAGAAGCGCTTGCCCTGGGCCTGGGCCTCGCGAATGCCGAGGGCCAGGTTGGCGTGGTCGAATTCGTTGTTGCGCACCCGCAGGCTGTAGCGCGGCTGGCCGGCGTATACCGCATCGGCGCCATAGGCGAAGGCGTAGCGCATGTTTTTCAGAGTGCCGGCGGGGGCGAGCAGTTCGGGGCGGGTCAGGGGCGTCATGGCGGTTTGTCGATGGCAAAAGGTCGCGAGGGTAAGGCCTGGGCCAACAGACTTCATTGATCTGGATCTATGCTCGACGAATAAAACAGGGCACTTGGCCGAACACCGGCGGACTAACGCTTTAGGGGCGCTTTGCGGCGCCCTGGACCTTATTGACGGGGAGCGGACATGAACCAGCACCTCATGCAACACAAAAGCCTGTTGCTTCTGCTGACCCTGGTGACCGTCGCCTTCATCTGGATCCTGCTGCCCTTTTACGGCGCGGTGTTCTGGGCGGTGATTCTCGGCATCCTGTTCGACCCGCTGCATCGGCGCCTGCAAATCAAGTTCGGTTGGCCACGCAACCTGACGGCCTTTTGCACCCTGAGCATCTGCCTGGTGAGCGCCATTCTGCCGGTGGTCATCATCAGCACCCTGCTGGTGCAGGAGGGCGCCAACCTTTACCAGAGCATCGAAAGCGGCGAACTGGACATCGCCGGTCAGCTGGACCGGTTCAAGCACAGCCTGCCGCTGTACTTCCAGCAGCTGCTGGACCGCTTCGGCCTGGGTGAGCTGGAGAGCGTGCGCGAGAAGATCGTCAAGAGCGCGCTGCAAGGCAGCCAGTTCTTCGCCACCCAGGCTTTCAGCGTCGGCCAGGGCACCTTCAAGTTCGTGGTGAGCTTTTTCGTGATGCTGTACCTGTTGTTCTTCTTTTTGCGCGATGGCGCCGAACTGGTACGCAAGGTGCGCATCGCGGTGCCGTTGGCCGAGCACCAGAAGCGCCGGTTGCAGCTCAAGTTCAGTCGGGTGGTGCGGGCCACGGTGAAGGGCAACGTGCTGGTGGCGGTCAGCCAGGGGGTGCTGGGCGGGCTGATTTTCTGGTTTCTGGAGATTCCCAGCCCGCTGCTGTGGGCAGTGCTGATGGCCTTGCTGTCGTTGTTGCCGGCGGTGGGCGCGGCGATCGTCTGGGGCCCGGTGGCCCTGTACTTCCTGCTCAGCGGGGCGATCTGGCAAGGCGTGTTGCTGGGCTTGTACGGGGTGTTCGTGATCGGCCTGGTGGACAACGTGCTGCGCCCGATCCTGGTGGGCAAGGACACCAGGATGCCGGACTACCTGATTCTGATTTCGACCCTGGGGGGCCTGGCGATCTTCGGCCTGAACGGCTTTGTCATCGGGCCGTTGATCGCCGCGCTGTTCATCTCGAGCTGGGACCTGTTCGTCGATACCCGGCCGCGGACACAGCTGCCGCTGCCTTAGGCATGCAGGACGCGCTGCTCGATCTTTTGCGACAGGGCCTGGGCGGCGGTCAGCGAAGTGAGCGGGCCGCTGACCGGCTCGCCGTCGCGCACCAGGTACCAACACGCCAGCAACCCCAGCTCCCTGAGCGAGGTGGGAACGGCGCTACCGATAACGGACATGATCTGAACCTTGGGCATAAGTACCTCCATCAATCAATGGGGCTACCTTACGGACCGAGAGGTTCGACGAAAAATCACCGCGCTCGATAGTGGACATCGATACCGGCGAAAAAAGCGCCAGCCCGATCAGTCGACGACCTGATCGAGCATGTAGACCACTTCCGGGTCGTGCAACAGGCCCTTGCGCACCAGGTGCTCGGCCAGCAAGGCCAGGAACTTGGCGCTGCGGTGGCCTTCCAGGTGCTTGAGTTCGGTCAGGGCGCTATACACCTTGCTCGCGGTACCCAGGGTGGGGGAGTGATGGGGGTTTTGTGTCGGCATGGGCGTCGTCCTTGTTGTTATGGGGCCGTTTTGTGGACAGATCCGATCTTGCGGACCTGACATGACATAAATATGACAATTGTAGGCTTCAGCGTAGGGGCTGCCTTTGGCAACACTATTGCCGGATTGAATCGCAAAAGCTGTCCCGGCAGCGACCTCTGCAAGATTTATTCAGACGTTTCAGGGTTGTTTCAAACGCAACAGGCCCCACTGGTGAAGGCGGGGCCTGTGGGTGTGCGGTCGCCGGAATTACCAGCGGCCAGGGCCATAGTAGTAATGGCGTGGCGGGCCGTAGTAGCCGCGAGGCGGGCCGTAATACACCGGGGCCGGGCGGTAATAGACCGGCGGGCCTTCCACGTACACCGGCTGTGGCTGGTAGTAGACCGGTGGCGGCGCGGCATACACCGGTTGCGGCTGAACATAGATCGGTTGTTGCACGTAGACCGGGCGACTGTGGCTGGCGATCACCGAACCCACCACCGCTGCGCCGACCACGGCACCGACTACCGCCGGGCCACCCCAACCACCGCCACCGTGGGCGGACGCTTGACCGGCGACAGCAAGTGCACCAATGAGCAAGGCTATCTTGGGGATTTTACGCATCATGGCTATTCCTCGGTTCCGACCCCAGCGCTCGGTCTGCAATAGACGCGAGGACTGTCGCGGGGATACTTCTAAGACAGCTTTTTTCTGAAAAACTGCACAGCCGCCGGGTAAATTTTGTGTAAGGTCTGTACCGGCTTCTTTACCCTCGTCCGTAGGCGACAGGCCCGTCTTTCAGGCGCTGTCGATATGATCGGACAGAACCCGATGACTGGCTAATCCCGTCTATCCGAAAGTGCGTTCCAAGGAGATCAACATGCAGATGAACCCCAACAAAGACACCCAGTTGTGTATGTCGCTGTCAGGGCGTCCGGGGAATTTCGGCCTGCGCTTTCACAATCATTTGTATGAACAGCTGGGCCTGAACTTCTACTACAAGGCGTTCAGCAGCCAGGACCTGCCAGGCGCCGTCGGTGGGATCCGCGCCCTGGGCATTCGCGGCTGTGGCGTGTCCATGCCGTTCAAGGAGGCCTGCATTGCCCTGGTGGACGAACTGGACGCCTCGGCCAGCGCGATCCAGTCGATCAACACCATCGTCAACACCAACGGCCACCTCAAGGCCTACAACACCGATTACATCGCCGTCGCCCAGTTGCTCGACAGCCACCGGATCCCCAAGGACACCCGCTTTGCCCTGCGCGGCAGCGGCGGCATGGCCAAGGCGGTGGCCAGCGCCTTGCGCGATGGTGGCTACCACGATGGCGTGATAGTTGCCCGCAATGCCCAAGCCGGGCAGGCCCTCGCCGACTCCCTGGGCTATGCCTGGCAGGCGGAACTGGGCGAACTGCGCCCGCAGATGCTGATCAACGTCACCCCGATCGGTATGAGCGGCGGTCCCGAGGCCGACCAGCTGGCGTTCCCGGTCGAGGCGATCCAGGCCGCGCGCACCGTGTTCGACGTGGTGGCGGTGCCGGCGGAAACCCCGCTGATCCTGCGCGCCCGGGCCGAAGGCAAACAGGTGATCACCGGCCTGGAAGTGATCGCCATCCAGGCGCTGGAGCAGTTCGTGCTGTACACCGGCGTGCGCCCCAGCGCCGAGCAGTTCCAGCAGGCGGTGGCCTTCGCCCGGGCCTGATCGGTGGGTGGAGCAGGGCAGGTCGGTGGCGCGCGAAGCCCTGCCTATACTGGTCGCCAGCAAGCCAAGACTTGCCCCTGTTCCACGTCACCGTGATCGAGGACCGTTATGCCACCTGCCATTCTCAATCTGGATCAGGCGGACCTTCAGCCGCTGCCTGAAGCCCTGAGCCCCACCGGCGACACCGCCGGCCGTTATGTCCAGCGCATCGCCCGTATCGGTCAGCAACTGGGTGCCCGGAAGCTCGGCTACCGGCTGATTGCCCTGGGCCCGGGGATGCGCGCCAGCCCCTTCCATAACCATCGCGTCAACGAAGAGATGTTCTACATAGTCGCCGGCGAGGGCGAGATCCGTCTCGGCGCCGAGCGTTTTGCCATCCGCGCCGGCGATGTGATTGCCTGCCCGCCGGGCGACATGGACACCGCGCACCAGATCATCAACACCAGCCAGGGCGAGCTGCGCTATCTGGCGGTCAGCACCCAGGAGGCGCCGGATATCTGCGAATACCCGGATTCCGGCAAGTATGTGGTGATGAAGGACTTCAAGATCGACGATGAGGGCAACGCCTCGGGATTCGTCGCGGTGGCGCGGCATGCGGACGGGGTGGATTACTGGGACGGGGAGTAGGGGCTTTTGTAGTCTTTGAGACGTTGCGCCGACTGCGGCAGCGGCTACCAGGCGCTGCCACAGAGGCGGGGGCGATCAGCCTTCGAGTTTCGCCAGGCGCTCTTCGAGGGCGGCGATGCGCGCTTCCAGCTCTTCGATGCGCTCCGCCGATACGCCGCTGCCCGAACTGCGTTCCACCGGGTTCTGCCGGGCGGCGAGGATCGCCTCGATATCCGCCGGGTCTCCCAGGGCGTGCATGTAGCGATCTTCGCGCTGGCCGGCCTGGCGCGGAATCAGCAGCGCCAGGCCGCGTGCGATCAGGCGCTCCAGTTGATGCACCACCTGTTCGCTGTCTTCGAAATCGTGCATGCGACCGCTGCGGGTCAGCAGTTCGTTGACGGTCTGCGGGCCGCGCAAGAACAGCAGGCCGGCCAGTGCCACTTGCGCCGGCACCAGTTCCAGCGCCTTGTCCAGGCGATGCTCCCAGCGGTCGGCGCGGCTGCCCATTACCAGGCGGGCGAAGCCGCGGTTTTCCAGGGCGCGCAGGCTCTGGCCGACCTGGCCCTGGGTGAGGTTCATCACCGGTTCGCGGCTGGTTTTCTGGTTGCAGGCGATGACCAGGGCATTGAGGGTCAGCGGATAGGTTTCCGGGCTGGTTGCCTGCTTCTCGATCAGCGACCCGAGAATGCGCAGTTCGGTGCTGGTCAGTTGCAATTGCTCGCTGGAGGTTTCTTGCTCGATGCTCATCGCGCTTTCCCTATGCTGTCGAAGGCGACTAGCCTAATCCTTGCTGGATAAAAGACAAGCCGCCGGCGAGGCTCAGGCAGGTCTATAATCGCGCCACCTTTGTTTCCGCTTTTTTCCGTCAGCCTGTCGAGATCACCATGACCATTTCCCTGTACGCCGCCTCCGTTCCTGTCTTCAAGCAAATGCTCAACGCCCTGAGCGATGTCCTGAACAAGGCCGAAGCCCACGCCACGGCGAAGAACATCGACCCGAATGCCTTCCTGCAGGCCCGCCTGTACCCGGACATGTTCCCGCTGATCCGTCAGGTGCAGATCGCCGTCGATTTCGCCAAGGGCGTTTCGGCCCGCCTGGCCGAAGTCGAAGTGCCGAAGTACGACGACACTGAAACCACCTTTGCCGAGCTGCAGGCGCTGCTGGCCAAGGTCCTGGCCTTTATCGACGGCATCCAGCCGGCGCAGATCGATGGCAAGGAAGGCATCGAGATCGTCACCCGTCCGGGCACCCCGAAAGAGAAGCGCTTCAGCGGCCAGTCCTACCTGCTGACCTACGGTCTGCCGCAGTTCTTCTTCCACATCACCACCACCTACGCGATCCTGCGTCACAACGGCGTGGAAATCGGCAAGCGCGACTACATGGGTGCTTTCTGAAATAGCGCCTTCTGATGTAGCCGGCTGCTAAGCCGATAAAAAAGCCCGGCAAGGTGCGAGCCTTGCCGGGCTTTTTAGTGCGCGCTGTGCATGCAGGCTCAGGCGGTCTGGCGGACCTTCTCTTCCTGGGCCATGCACGCGGCGGCGGTGAAGAGCACGTCGGTGGAGGAGTTCAGCGCGGTTTCCGCCGAGTCCTGCAGCACGCCGATGATGAAGCCGACGGCGACCACCTGCATGGCGATTTCGCTGGGGATGCCGAACAGGCTGCAGGCCAGCGGAATCAACAGCAGCGAACCGCCAGCCACGCCGGAAGCGCCACAGGCACAGATGGCGGCGACCACGCTGAGCAGCACGGCGGTGGGCAGGTCGACGGCAATGCCCAGGGTATGCACGGCGGCCAGGGTCAGCACGGTGATGGTGATGGCGGCGCCGGCCATGTTGATGGTGGCCCCCAGCGGGATCGACACCGAATAGGTGTCTTCATGCAGGCCCAGGCGCTTGCTCAGTTCCAGGTTGACCGGAATGTTGGCCGCCGAACTGCGGGTAAAGAACGCGGTGATGCCGCTTTCGCGCAGGCACATGAGCACCAGCGGGAACGGGTTGCGGCGGATCTTCCAGAACACGATCAGCGGGTTCATCACCAGCGCGACGAACAGCATGCAGCCGATCAGCACCGCCAGCAGATGCATATAACCGAGCAGGGCGCCGAAGCCCGAGGTCGCCAGGGTCGAGGCCACCAGGCCGAAGATGCCCAGCGGGGCGAAGCGGATCACCACTCGCACGATCAGGGTCACGCCATTGGACAGGTCGTCCAGCACGGTGCGGGTGGTGTTGCCGGCATGGCGGATGGCCACGCCCATGCCGATGGCCCAGGCCAGGATGCCGATGAAGTTGGCGTTCATCAGCGCGCTGACTGGGTTGTCCACCACGCTCAGCAGCAGGCTTTGCAGGACTTCGCTGATGCCGCCGGGGGCGGAGATGGCGACGTCATGGGTGCTCAGCACCAGGGAGGAGGGGAACAGGCTGCTGGCGATCACCGCCACCACCGCCGCGGCGAAAGTGCCCAGCAGGTAGAGCCAGAGGATCGGGCGGATATGGGTTTCCTGGCCGTGCTTGTGGTTGGCGATGGAGGCCATCACCAGCACGAACACCAGGATCGGCGCGACGGCTTTCAGTGCCGAGACAAAGACCTTGCCGATAAAGGCGGTGGATTTCGCCAGTTCGGGGGCCAGCAACGCCAGGGCGATACCGGCGACCAGGCCAATGACGATCTGCGTGACCAGACTGGTGCGTTTGAGTTTTTCCAGGAGCGACGGGGGTGAAGCAGTCATAGCGGTATCTCTGATTTTTTTAATATGCCGTGCGTCGACGGGGGACGCCGTGCTGGTGAGTTGCTGGAGGTACGGGGTGTTGCGGCAGGGGGCGGACTTTATCACACGGGGTTCGCCCACGGATGTGACGATCTGCCACCCGAGCCTTCTAGAGTAGCCTGCGGTTTTTTCGCCGCTACCCCAGACATGCGCGGACACATTCTGTTAGGATTCGCCATCCTCTTCTCATCTCCAGTCAGCGGGCCCCCAGGCCATCGCTGATGTCGTCGTTTCCGGAGTTTTCCATGCTGTTGCCCATTCTGCTGTTGTCAGCCGCCGGTTTTACCGTGCTGACGACGGAGTTCATCATTGTCGGCCTGCTGCCTTCGATTGCCCGGGATCTTGCGGTCAGCGTGCCGCAGGCCGGCCTGCTGGTGACCTTGTTCGCCTTCACCGTGGCGGCGTTCGGGCCGTTCCTGACGGCCTATTTCGCCCGTTTCCAGCGCAAGCGCCTGTTCATCTCGGTACTGGTGATGTTCGGCCTGGCCAATACCCTGGCGGCGCTGGCGCCGAATATCTGGGTGATGGCGGTGGCGCGGCTGATCCCGGCGCTGGGCTTGCCGGTGTTCTGGGCCCTGGCCAGCGAAACCGCGGTGGACATCGTCGGCCCTGACTATGCCGGGCGGGCCATCGCCAAGATCGGCTTCGGCATCGTCTGCGCCACGGTGTTCGGCATTCCGGTGGGTACGCTGATTTCCGATGCCTTCGGCTGGCGCAGCGCGTTCGGCATCCTGGCGCTGGTGGCGTTTGCCAAGGCGCTGCTGCTGTATGTCTACCTGCCGCAGACCCGCGTGCACAACGAGCAGGCCAGCCTGCGCTCGCAGTTCGGCATCCTGCGCAGCCCCTTGATGCAGGGGCATGTGCTGCTGTCGATCCTGGTGTTCAGTGGCATGTTCACCGCCTACACCTACCTGGCGGACATCCTCGAGCGCCTGGCCGGTTTCAACGGCACGCTGGTCGGCTGGTGCCTGATGGGCTTCGGCGCGGTGGGGCTGATCGGCAACTCGCTGGGCGGCCGCGCGGTGGACCGTCATCCGTTGCTGGCGTCCATGGGCTTCTGCGCCTTGATGATTGGCGGCATGGTGGCGTTGGTGCCGAGCATCCACTCGCCGCTGGGCCTGGCGGCGGCCATGGGTGTCTGGGGCGTGACCCAGGCGGCGCTGTTTCTGGTCAGCCATGTCCGTCTGATCAAGGCCGCGCCTCAGGCGCCGGCGTTTGCCGCGTCGTTGAACATCGCCGGGGCCAACCTGGGGATCGGCCTGGGCGCCATGGTCGGCGGCCGGGTCATCGATACCCTGGGGCTGGGTAGCCTGGGGTTTGCCGCCGCTGGTTTTATCCTGGTGTCGATCCTGCTGGCCCTGCTGTTGATGACCCTCAAGCCACAGGCCAGCTGCGCCTGATCCTCCTCAGGCGCCCATGGCGGTAAACAGCTCGCGGCGGGCGCCTTCGGTGATCGCCACGATGCCGGGGTGCTTGACCTTGCGTTCGACCGAAATGGCGTAGAACGACTCGCTGACCGCGTCGGTCTGGCCGATCAGTTGCACGCCGTATTGGCGTCGCACTTCGTCGGCGATCACGCTGGGACTGATGAAGATCCCGCTGCCCGACTGACCGAATGCCTGCATCAAGGCGCTGTCGTCGAACTCACCGATGATCCTGGGTTGTATCTGCTGCTCGGCCAGCCAGCGCAGCAGGCGGCTGCGCACCACGGTTTCCTGCCCGGGAATCAGCAGCGGAGCGCCATGCAGGCTATGGGGGAAGTTCGTTCCATAGCGCTCGGCCAGTTCTTCGGTGGCGAAAAAGCTGATGCCGCACTCGCCGAGTTTCTGGCTGTAGCCCTTGATATCAAGATGTGAGGGCATGGGGCTGTCGGAGATCACCAGGTCCAGGCGCTGGATGGCCAGGTCGGCCAGCAGGCGTTCGAGCTTGTCCTCGCGGCAGGTGATGCGGATCGGTTCGCTCAGCTCCATGGTCGGGGCGATCAGGCGATAGACGATCGATTTGGGCACCACATCGGCCACGCCGACCCGGAACAGGATCTGCTGCTCGTTGGGCTGGGCCTGGAGCATGGCTTCCAGTTCGCCGCCCAGTTGGAACATCTGCTCGGCGTAGGGCAGGGTCTGGCGCCCGGCTTCGGTCAACTCCAGTTGCCGGCCGACCCGGCGAAACAACTCGATGCCATAGGTTTGTTCGAGCAGGGTGATCTGCCCGCTGATGGTTTGCGGGGTCAGGTTCAGTTGCTCGCAGGCCCGGACGATGCTGCCGGTCTTGGCGACGACCCAGAAGTAATGCAGTTGACGGTAATTGAGCATGGCTGGCTTTGATTCGTAAAAATCGAAGTATAGCCGTTAAAAATACGAATTTTCCTGAAGTGTTCGCTTCCATAGAATGCCTCGCTATTGACGGGCCATCGTCTCGGCCCGGTCCGTTCTAACGAGGAAAGCGCAATGACCTATAAATCCATCGCCGCATCGTTGCTGGCGTTGTCGTTGATCACCCTTGCCGGTTGCGAGCAGGCGGAAAAAAGCGCGCAGCAGCTGTTGGGCAAGGCCGCGGAAAACGCCAAGCAGGCGATCGACGACACGCACAAGGCCGCCGAACAGGCGATCAGCGACGCGACCCAAGGCTTGATCAGCAAGCAGGAAAAGCCGGCGGACGAGGCCAAAGAAGCCACCTCGTCGTCCCAGGAAATCTGATTCCCCCATACCCCCGACTCAGGACTGAGCCATGGAATATCTTTTACAACTCGCTGCCAGCCCCACCGCCTGGGTCGCCCTGGCAACCCTGGTGGTCATGGAAATCGTGCTCGGCATCGATAACCTGATCTTCATTTCGATCCTGACCAACAAGCTGCCCGAGCAGCATCGGGCCAAGGCCCGGCGGATCGGTATCGGCATGGCCCTGATCCTGCGTCTGGCGTTGCTCAGCACCATCGCCTTTATCGTGCAGCTGACCGAGCCGGTGATCGATATCTTCGGCCAGGTCTTCTCCTGGAAGGACATGATTCTGATTGCCGGCGGCCTGTTCCTGCTGTGGAAGGCCACCACGGAGATCCATCACAGCATGGACCCGGAGCCGCAGGACAGCAAAAGCGAGACCGCTGGCGTGTCCCTGGGGTTCGCCGCGGCGATCGGCCAGATCCTGATGCTGGACATGGTGTTCTCCATCGACAGCATCATCACTGCCGTCGGCATGACCGAGCACTTGCCGATCATGATCATCGCGGTGGTGGTGTCGGTACTGGTGATGCTGCTGGCGGCCGAGCCTCTGGCCAAGTTCATCAATGACAACCCGACGGTGGTCATGCTGGCCCTGGGCTTCCTGATCATGATCGGCATGACGCTGATCGCCGAAGGTTTCGGTGCCCATGTACCAAAAGGTTATGTGTACGCGGCCATGGCTTTCTCGGCGGCCATCGAGGGGCTGAACATGCTGGCCCGTCGTGCCCGGCAGAAGCGCGTGACGGCGGAGGCGGAAGTCGAAGCCTGATTCGCGGCAACAACCGACGGCGGCCTGTGTTCAAGGACACAGGCCGCCGTTTTTTATTGGGTGGGAGAAAAAGCGCCAGTCAGTGCGCGGTGGCGTGATGCCGGGCCGGTTTTGCGGTTTTCGCGGCGGGAGTCGGCAAGCGCGGATGATGGTGCCGGCGAGCGATCCGCAGGACGCCCCAGAGCATGGCAGCGGCGACGGCCAGCCAGCCGCCGATCAGCATCAGAATTGTCGTTGTCAGGCTCATACATGCTTCCTTTTTGCCCTGTCCGGGGCACACACTCGTTGCAATGGACAGTCTAGTCGCGGTTGTGTTTCAAGCCATTGACCAATAGTCGAGTGTCATCAAACGGTTTGCTCTATGAGGCGCAAATTACTGCGGCTTGACGCTATACCCTTGCCTCGTGGCGCCCTATGATCAGCGTTTCGGCCGGGGCTCCTGGCTTGGCGTCTGCACAAGAGAGTCATGATGGAACGGATGTTTCTGCGATTTCGAACACTGTTGTTGGCGGGCGCCTGCGCCCTGACGCTGGCCGGTTGCGCCAGCAGCGTGCAGCCGGAGATTCAGCGCCTGCCCGAGCGGGTGGAACTCAACGGCGTACCGTTTTTCCGCGGCGAAACCTATCAGAGCGGCCCGGGCACCCTGGCCAGCATGCTGTCCCAGCAAGGTATCGTGATCACCCCGGGCCTACTGGACAAGCCGTTGCACCTGCCAGGCGCCGAGGCGAAGTTGCAGCAGAACATGCTGACCCTGGCGCGTGAGTACGGGATGGTGGTCTATCCGCTGGACGACAATTTAGCGGCGCTGCTGACCCAGGTTGCCGCGGGATACCCGGTGATGGTGCGTTACACCGAAGGCTCGGCGTTCTGGGCCGAACCTCGCTATGCCGTGTTGGCAGGCTATAACCGGCACAAGCAGACGGTGTTGCTGCGAGCGGGAATGAATCGTCGTCTGTTGATGGACTTTGCCAAGTTCGAATCGGCCTGGAGCGGTGCGGGACACTGGGCGGTGCTGATTCAGGGGCCGACCCAGGTACCCGCCCAGGTCGATCGCCAGCGTTGGCTGAAGGCGGCCGATGAGTTGGCCCAGGCCGGGCAGGAGAACGCGGCAGCACGGGCGACCAAGGCGTTGAGTGCCAACTGAGGTTGCAGAAACGCTGACGGCGCCCAGGGGCGCCGTCTTTGAAAGGGCCGCGATCGACAGATCCGCGGCCTTTTTTGGGTCCGCCAGCTTCTATTCGGCAGTCTGGGCGACGCCGCTCTGACGGCTTTTCAGGTTTTTGCCGGCTTTGTAGCTCAAGGCGGCATTCGGTACCGAGCCGCTTTTACCGGTTTCCAGCCACTGGCGGATGCGGCTGGCATCGGCGAAGTGCGTGTATTTGCCGAAGGCGTCGAGAATCACCAGGGCGACCGGGCGGTTGCTCATGCTGGTCACCAGTACCAGGCAGTGGCCTGCTTCATCGGTAAAGCCGGTCTTGGTCAGCTTGATGTCCCAGTTGGCCCTGTTGACCAGGTGATCGGTGTTGCGAAAGCCCAGGGTGTAGTTGGGTTTGCGGAACGCCACGGTCTTTTCCTTGGTGGTGCTCAGCTCGCTCAGCAGCGGGTATTTGCGCGCCGCCAGCAACAGTTTGCTCAGGTCCCGTGCGGTGGACACGTTATGGACCGACAGGCCGGTCGGCTCGACATAGTGCGTGCTGGTCATGCCCAGTGCCTTGGCCTTGGCGTTCATGGCGGCAATAAAGGCTGCATACCCGCCCGGGTAGTGGTGGGCGAGGCTGGCGGCGGCACGGTTTTCCGACGACATCAGGGCGATCAGCAGCATCTCCTTGCGCGGCAGCTCGCTCTTGAGCTTGACCCGGGAAAACACACCTTTCATTTCCGGGGTGTTGCTGATGTCCACGGAGATGTATTCATCCAGCGGTTGTTTGGCGTCGAGTACGATCAGACCGGTCATCAGCTTGGTCACCGACGCGATGGGCACGACCACGTCGGGATTGCTGGAATAAATGACCTTGTTGGTCTGCAGGTCCAGCAGCAGGGCGCTGCCGGAGGCAATATGCAGTTGGGAGGGATCGCGCGGCGCTTCGGTGGTTTCGCGAGCGACGGCGCTCTGCGTGATAAAGGTGCCTGTAAGTGCAAAAAATAGGCTCAGGATAGAAAGACGGATTTTCACGCGGGCGGACTCATGAAGTGGATATGCCGTTCTGCAACGGGCTGCTTTCAGAAAAACGTTACATTTTATGAGTATGTGTCAGGAAAGAGCTACACGCCCGTAGGTAAAGGGCTCCAGGTAAATTAAATTTCATCCTGTACCAGATTTGTACCAGTTCGATCCTCTTCTTTCTGATGAGTAGATCGTCCGCTGCAAGCGGGGTATTCGGTCCAGGTCTTCGGCGAGCAGAAACAAAGAACCCCGCCAATGGCGGGGTTCTTTTTATCCGGGATGTTTCCCAGGGTCAGTCGTGCAGCGTTTCTGCCGCGTACAAGGTGTTTTCCAGCAGGCAGGCACGCGTCATCGGGCCGACGCCCCCCGGTACCGGGGTGATCCAGCCAGCGCGGGGCAGGGCGGTCTCGTAGACCACATCGCCCACCAGCTTGCCGTCTTCCTGGCGGTTGATGCCGACGTCGATGACGATGGCGCCTTCCTTGATCCATTCACCCTTGACCAGGCCCGGCTTGCCGGCGGCCACGACCACCAGATCGGCACGCCCGACGTGGCCGGCCAGATCCTTGGTGAAGCGGTGGGTGACGGTAACGGTGCAGCCGGCCAGCAGCAGCTCCATCGCCATCGGGCGACCGACGATGTTGGAAGCGCCGACCACGACTGCATCCATGCCGTACAGATCGGCACCGGTGCTTTCCAGCAGGGTCATGATGCCTTTCGGGGTGCATGGACGCAGCAGGGGGATGCGTTGGGCCAGGCGGCCGACGTTATAAGGATGGAAACCATCCACGTCTTTATCCGGGCGGATGCGTTCCAGCAGTTTGGAGGCATCGAGGTGTTCGGGCAGTGGCAGCTGTAGCAGGACGCCATCGATGTTCGGGTCATCGTTGAGGCGGTCGATCAGGCCGGCCAGTTCTTCTTGAGTGGTGCCTGTAGGCAAGTCATAGGCTTTTGAAAGAAAGCCGACCTCTTCGCAGTCTTTACGCTTGTGCGAGACATAAACCTGAGAGGCCGGGTCGCTGCCGACCAGGATCACCGCGAGGCCTGGAGTACGCAGGCCTTGCTGGCGACGCTCGGCGACACGTTTGGCGATCTGCTGGCGCAGGCTAGCGGCGATCGCTTTGCCGTCGATTAGTTGTGCAGTCATGACGCGTGATTAACCATCGAGAGGGAGAGAAAAAGAGAACGCATTCTCGCATGCCAGGACGTGAGGGCAAAGGCGCTTGGTCTGCAAATTCCCCTAACTCCTTTAATTAAATGAATTTTTTTCAAAAAAGAGTTGACGACCTAACGGCTCGTCTATAACATTCGTCGCACTTGTCGGGCACAGCCTAGCACTGGTTAAGAAGGTCGGGCAGAGTTGATGTTTAGCTCGTAACGACTGAAAGCACTTAGTTTGTAATCATTAAAGAATACAGATTAATAAGGCGCCCGTAGCTCAGCTGGATAGAGCATCCGCCTTCTAAGCGGATGGTCGCAGGTTCGAGTCCTGCCGGGTGCGCCATTAGGCAGCTTTGGCACAAGTAACGCAACAACGCAATATGGTGGGCGTAGCTCAGTTGGTAGAGCACAGGATTGTGACTCCTGTTGTCGTGGGTTCGATCCCCATCGTCCACCCCATATTCCGAAAGGCGCCAGATTAATAGTCTGGCGCCTTTGCTTTAAAAGCTTGATACGCGGACGTGGTGGAATTGGTAGACACACTGGATTTAGGTTCCAGCGCCGCAAGGTGTAAGAGTTCGAGTCTCTTCGTCCGCACCAATTAAGTAGCTATCTTATATAGCAGATAACGGCGCAGCACCTGAAAAGGGCTGCGCCGTTTTCGTTTCAGAAGTCTGTATTTCCAGCGGGTCGCAGGTGGTGGACCAAGGAAGCGACGAAACACTCGTCCTTTTGTCGCTGGAATGCTGAAGGTTTACCGGTCGGGCTGTGGTTTGGTCCGGCTATCGGGGAGGTGATGCGCCATTCCTTCTATATATAGAAGCGTTGGTGCAGAGGCCCTGGTTTGATTCGCTGTATTTGCTCTCAGGGCGAGGCTCAACCGTTGGTCCCCGCCTTTAAATCGCCAGCTGTTTTTTTACCCGTTTTCAGTAGGGTGACTTCTTGAGTTTGACCCACTAGAATGCATGCCCTTGATTCTGGGGTCGGAAACGGCCGGCTAACGTCTGTGCAACGAGGAATATCCATGCAAGTTTCTGTTGAAAATACTTCTGCTCTTGAGCGCCGCATGAGCATCACCGTGCCGGCTGAGCGCATCGAGACACAGGTCAACAAGCGTCTGCAGCAGACTGCCCAAAAGGCCAAGATTCCAGGCTTCCGTCCTGGCAAAGTCCCAATGAGCGTGATCCGTCAGCGTTATGAAGCTGATGCGCGTCAAGAAGCTGTGGGCGACGTGATCCAAGCTTCCTTCTACGAAGCTGTTGTCGAGCAGAAGCTGAACCCGGCTGGCGCTCCTTCGGTTGAGCCAAAGGTTCTGGAGAAGGGCAAGGATCTGGAATACGTTGCAACGTTCGAAGTGTTCCCTGAGTTCACCGTTGCCGGTTTCGAGTCCATCGCCGTTGAGCGTCTGAGCGCTGACGTGGCTGATGCCGACCTGGACAACATGCTGGAAATCCTGCGCAAGCAGAACATTCGCTTTGAAGTGGCCGACCGTGCCGCTCAAAACGAAGACCAACTGAATATCGATTTCGTCGGCAAGGTCGACGGTGAAGTGTTCGCTGGCGGTTCCGCCAAGGGTACTCAACTGGTGCTGGGTTCCGGCCGCATGATCCCGGGCTTCGAAGAAGGCCTGGTCGGCGCCAAAGCTGGTGAAGAACGCGTTCTGAACCTGACTTTCCCTGAGAACTACCAGAACCTGGACCTGGCTAGCAAAGCTGCCGAGTTCACCGTGACCGTCAACACTGTTTCCGAGCCTAAGCTGCCAGAACTGACCGAAGAGTTCTTCGCTCAATTCGGCATCAAGGAAGCCGGTCTGGAAGGTTTCCGTGCCGAAGTTCGCAAGAACATGGAGCGTGAACTGCGTCAGGCCATCAAGTCCAAGGTCAAGAACCAGGTAATGGACGGCCTGCTGGCTGCCAACCCGATCGAAGTGCCTAAGGCTCTGTTGGACAACGAAGTGAACCGTCTGCGCGTTCAGGCCGTTCAACAGTTCGGTGGCAACATCAAGCCTGATCAACTGCCGGCCGAGCTGTTCGAAGAACAAGCCAAGCGTCGTGTCGTACTGGGTCTGATCGTGGCCGAAGTGGTCAAGCAATTCGACCTCAAGCCTGACGAAGCCCGCGTGCGTGAGCTGATCCAGGAAATGGCTTCTGCTTACCAAGAGCCGGAGCAGGTCGTGTCCTGGTACTACAAGAACGAGCAGCAACTGAACGAAGTCCGTTCGGTTGTGCTGGAAGAACAAGTTGTGGATACTGTTCTGCAGAAAGCTAGCGTGACCGACAAATCGGTCTCTTACGAAGAAGCGGTCAAGCCGGTAGAAGCACCACAAGCCGACTGATTTTTTACTCGTTCGAAAATACACACCATAAGCCAGCCTTCGTGCTGGCTTATGCGTATTCAAGACATGACTATTTGGGAGTGACTGCAGGACATGTCCCGCAATTCTTATTATCAGCAGAGCTCTGACATCCAGGCCGCAGGCGGCCTGGTCCCGATGGTTATCGAGCAGTCCGCCCGTGGCGAACGCGCCTATGACATCTACTCGCGCCTCCTCAAGGAGCGGGTGATCTTCCTGATTGGCCCGGTAGAAGACTACATGGCCAACCTGGTCGCGGCACAATTGCTCTTCCTTGAAGCGGAAAACCCGGACAAGGACATCCATCTTTACATCAACTCGCCAGGCGGTTCGGTGACTGCGGGTATGTCGATCTACGACACCATGCAATTCATCAAGCCGGACGTTTCCACCATCTGCATCGGCCAGGCCTGCAGCATGGGGGCTTTCCTGCTTGCCGGTGGCGCAGCGGGCAAACGTCACTGCCTGCCTAACTCGCGGATGATGATTCACCAGCCTTTGGGCGGTTTCCAGGGCCAGGCTTCGGATATCGACATCCATGCCAAGGAAATCCTGCACATCCGTTCGCGCCTGAACTCGCTGCTGGCTCATCACACCGGTCAGAGCCTCGAGACCATCGAGCGCGACACCGAGCGCGACAACTTCATGAGCGCAGAGCGTGCAGCTGAATACGGCCTGATCGACTCTGTGATCACCAAGCGTCAAATGCCTGCCTAAGCAACTCAAATGTAGGTGGTTGGTTTAACCGGCCACCTGCGGACTTGAAAAAGCCCGCAATTGCCTTCATCTTGTGTTGCAAGCCTATCGGATTTGGATCGATCGAATGACTGACACCCGCAACGGCGAGGACAACGGCAAACTGCTTTATTGCTCCTTCTGTGGCAAAAGCCAGCATGAAGTACGCAAATTGATTGCCGGCCCCTCGGTCTTTATCTGCGACGAGTGCGTCGACCTGTGCAATGACATCATCCGTGAGGAGGTGCAGGAAGCACAGGCCGAAAGCAGCGCGCATAAATTGCCTTCGCCTAAAGAAATCAGCGGCATCCTTGATCAGTATGTGATTGGTCAGGAACGTGCGAAAAAGGTTCTGGCGGTAGCGGTATACAACCACTACAAGCGCCTCAACCAACGTGACAAAAAGAATGACGAGGTCGAACTGGGCAAGAGCAACATCTTGCTGATCGGCCCTACAGGTTCGGGCAAGACTCTGTTGGCAGAGACCCTGGCGCGCCTGTTGAATGTACCGTTCACCATTGCCGACGCCACCACCCTGACCGAAGCCGGTTATGTGGGTGAGGACGTCGAGAACATCATTCAGAAACTGCTGCAGAAGTGCGATTACGATGTAGAGAAAGCTCAAATGGGCATCGTCTATATCGATGAAATCGACAAGATTTCCCGCAAGTCTGACAACCCTTCGATTACCCGTGACGTTTCGGGCGAAGGCGTGCAGCAGGCCCTGTTGAAACTGATCGAAGGCACTGTGGCTTCCGTTCCGCCTCAAGGTGGTCGCAAGCATCCGCAGCAAGAGTTCCTGCAGGTCGATACGCGCAACATCCTGTTCATCTGCGGTGGTGCGTTCTCGGGTCTGGAAAAAGTTATCCAGAACCGTTCGACTCGCGGCGGCATCGGCTTCAATGCTGAAGTACGCAGCAAGGAAGAGGGCAAGAAGGTCGGCGAATCCCTGCGTGAAGTCGAACCGGACGATCTGGTCAAGTTCGGCCTGATTCCGGAGTTCGTGGGTCGTCTGCCGGTTCTTGCGACCCTGGACGAGCTGGATGAGGCAGCGTTGATCCAGATCCTCACCGAGCCAAAAAACGCCTTGACCAAGCAGTATGCCAAGTTGTTCGAGATGGAAGGCGTCGATCTGGAATTCCGTACCGATGCCCTCAAGTCGGTCGCCAAGCGTGCGCTTGAGCGTAAGACTGGTGCTCGCGGATTGCGTTCGATTCTCGAAGGCGTGTTGCTCGACACTATGTACGAAATCCCCTCGCAGTCCGAGGTAAGTAAAGTAGTGATCGACGAAAGCGTTATAGAAGGTAAGTCCAAGCCACTGTATATCTATGAAAACAGTGAGCCGACTGCCAAGGCGGCCCCGGACGCCTAAGCGCCGGACTGCTGGTTTGACAGAAGGGGCCTTCGGGCCCCTTTGCTTTTACTGCCTTTAAAGTACTGTCTTTGAGCTTGTTTTTTTTCGAGGCAGCCCCCATCTTGGTTTCAAGCTTACTTCCATCTGTTTACGGCCTTATGGCCGCCGTAGAGGCGAAATCATGAAGACAACCATCGAATTGCCTCTCTTGCCATTGCGTGATGTCGTGGTTTATCCGCACATGGTTATCCCGCTGTTCGTGGGGCGCGAGAAGTCTATCGAAGCCCTCGAGGCCGCGATGACGGGCGACAAGCAGATTCTTCTGTTGGCTCAGAAAAATCCTGCTGATGATGATCCCGGTGAAGATGCACTCTATCGCGTAGGTACCATTGCCACTGTTCTGCAATTGCTCAAGTTGCCTGACGGCACCGTCAAAGTACTGGTCGAGGGCGAGCAGCGGGGTGCTGTGGAGCGTTTCAGCGAAGTGGATGGCCACTGCCGTGCCGAAGTCGCCCTGATTGACGAGGTGGACGCTCCTGAGCGTGAGTCGGAAGTCTTCGTCCGCAGTCTGTTGTCCCAGTTCGAGCAGTACGTGCAGCTGGGCAAGAAAGTCCCTGCCGAAGTGCTGTCGTCCCTCAACAGCATCGATGAGCCGAGCCGCCTGGTAGATACCATGGCTGCGCACATGGCGCTGAAAATCGAGCAGAAGCAGGAAATTCTCGAAATCATCGACCTGTCGGCGCGTGTCGAGCACGTGCTGGCGTTGCTGGATGCGGAAATCGATCTGTTGCAGGTCGAGAAGCGCATTCGCGGTCGCGTGAAGAAACAAATGGAGCGCAGCCAGCGCGAGTACTACCTGAATGAGCAGATGAAGGCCATTCAGAAAGAGCTGGGCGACGGTGACGAAGGTCATAACGAAGTCGAAGAGCTGAAAAAGCGCATCGACGCCGCCGGCTTGCCAAAGGACGCCCTGGCCAAGGCCCAGGCCGAGCTGAACAAGCTCAAGCAAATGTCGCCGATGTCGGCCGAGGCCACAGTGGTGCGTTCCTACATCGACTGGCTGGTTCAGGTGCCGTGGAAGGCGCAGAGCAAGGTTCGTCTGGACCTGGCGCGCGCCGAAGATATCCTCGATGCGGATCACTATGGCCTGGAAGAAGTCAAAGAGCGGATTCTCGAATACCTCGCCGTGCAAAAGCGCGTGAAGAAGATTCGTGGCCCGGTACTGTGCCTGGTCGGGCCTCCTGGGGTCGGTAAAACCTCCCTGGCGGAGTCGATTGCCCACGCCACCAACCGTAAATTCGTGCGCATGGCCCTCGGCGGCGTGCGTGATGAGGCGGAAATTCGTGGCCATCGTCGTACCTACATCGGTTCGATGCCAGGAAGATTGATTCAAAAGATGACGAAAGTGGGCGTTCGCAACCCGCTGTTCCTGCTCGATGAAATCGACAAGATGGGCAGCGACATGCGTGGCGATCCGGCTTCGGCATTGCTCGAAGTGCTCGACCCCGAGCAGAACCACAACTTCAACGACCACTATCTGGAAGTCGATTACGACCTCTCCGATGTGATGTTCCTCTGCACCTCCAACTCGATGAATATTCCGCCAGCGTTGCTGGACCGGATGGAGGTGATTCGTCTGCCGGGTTACACCGAGGATGAGAAGATCAACATCGCGGTCAAATACCTGTCGCCCAAGCAGATTCAGGCCAACGGCCTGAAGAAGGGCGAGCTGGAATTCGACGAAGAAGCCATTCGCGACATCATCCGTTACTACACCCGCGAAGCCGGTGTGCGTGGGCTGGAGCGCCAGATTGCCAAGGTTTGCCGCAAGGCGGTCAAGGAGCATGCGCTTGAAAAACGCTTCTCGGTGAAGGTCACTTCCGACCTGCTGGAGCATTTCCTCGGCGTGCGCAAATTCCGCTATGGCCTGGCCGAGCAGCAGGATCAGATCGGTCAGGTAACAGGCCTGGCCTGGACCCAGGTCGGTGGTGAGCTACTGACCATCGAAGCGGCCGTGGTGCCTGGCAAAGGTCAGTTGATCAAGACCGGTTCGCTGGGTGACGTGATGGTCGAGTCGATCACTGCGGCGCTGACGGTGGTGCGTAGCCGTGCGAAGAGCCTGGGGATCCCCCTGGACTTCCACGAGAAGCGCGACACCCATATCCATATGCCGGAAGGGGCGACCCCGAAAGACGGCCCTAGTGCTGGCGTAGGCATGTGCACGGCCCTGGTTTCGGCATTGACCGGCATTCCGGTACGGGCTGATGTGGCCATGACCGGGGAAATTACCCTGCGTGGCCAAGTGTTGGCGATCGGTGGTTTGAAAGAGAAACTTCTTGCAGCACATCGTGGTGGAATCAAGACTGTCATCATTCCAGAAGAAAATGTGCGCGATTTGAAGGAAATTCCTGACAATATCAAGCAGGATCTTCAAATTAAGCCAGTTAAATGGATTGACGAAGTCCTCCAAATTGCGCTGCAATACGCGCCGGAGCCCTTGCCGGATGTGGCTCCCGAGATAGTTGCAAAGGATGAAAAACGCGAGTCTGACTCTAAGGAAAGAATTAGCACGCATTAGTACGCATTAGCCTGGGGGGCTTCCTTGACAGCTTTTTAGAGCCCTTGTTATAAAGCGGCTCTTAAGTGTCTGTAGGCCATTCAGCACTGGTTTTTGCTTTCACCAAAAAACTTAGAATCATACTCAAATAGATATATAAGGGGACTTAGAGTGAACAAGTCGGAACTGATTGATGCTATCGCTGCATCTGCTGATATCCCGAAAGCTGCTGCTGGCCGTGCGCTGGATGCAGTAATCGAATCCGTCACTGGCGCTCTTAAGGCTGGCGACTCCGTTGTACTGGTTGGTTTCGGTACTTTCTCTGTTACCGATCGTCCTGCTCGCATTGGTCGTAACCCACAGACCGGTAAGACGCTGGAAATCGCTGCAGCCAAAAAACCAGGTTTCAAAGCTGGTAAAGCACTGAAAGAAGCCGTTAACTAAGCTTCCTTCAAGCCTTTGCCTACCCGGGTCGGGGTCTTTCCCGACCTGGCAGCGGAGCGGTAGGGCAGCCGGTTAGAAATCCGGTTTGTCACATCGGGGATCGAGGGTTCGAACCTCTGTCCGCTTCGCCAGTTACGAGAAAGGCGCATCCTCGGATGCGCCTTTCTTCTATCCGGACTCTACCCACGCTCCACGGTTGCTTAATTTGAAGTACAACCGTTTCTGGGGGACGCATGCTGCAGAATATCAGGGACAATTCACAAGGCTGGATTGCCAAGACCATTATCGGGGTCATCGTCGCACTGATGGCGCTGACCGGTTTCGATGCCATTTTTCAAGCCACTTCCACCAGTCAGGACGCGGCCAAGGTCAATGGTGAAGAAATCACCCAGAATGAGTTGAGCCAGGCGGTTGATATGCAACGCCGTCAGCTCATGCAACAACTGGGCAAGGATTTCGATGCTTCCTTGCTCGACGAGAAGCTGCTGCGTGAAGCGGCTCTCAAAGGTCTGATCGACCGCAAGCTGCTGCTGCAAGGCGCGGAAAACTCCAAGTTCGCCTTCTCTGACGCCGCTCTGGACCAGGTGATCCTGCAAACGCCGGAATTCCTGGTGGACGGCAAGTTCAGCCCTGAGCGTTTCGACCAGGTGATCCGTCAGCTGGGTTATAGCCGGATGCAGTTCCGTCAGATGCTGGCTCAGGAAATGCTGATTGGCCAAGTGCGCGCCGGTCTGGCTGGCAGCGGTTTTGTCACCGATGCACAGGTGCTGGCATTCGCTCGCCTGGAAAAGCAGACCCGCGATTATGCCTTCCTGACCATCAAGGCCGACCCGGCGGCAGTCAAGCTGACCGACGACGAGGTCAAGGCTTACTACGACGAACACGCCAAGGAATTCATGTCGCCGGACCAGGTGGTCATCGACTACCTGGAGTTGAAGAAGGCTTCCTTCTTCGATCAGGTCAGCGTCAAGGACGAAGAGCTGCAGGCGCTGTATCAGAAAGAAACCGCCAACCTGTCCGAGCAACGCCGTGCCGCACACATCCTGATCGAAGTGAACGACAAGGTGAACGAAGCACAGGCCAAGGCCAAGATCGAAGAGATCCAGGCGCGCCTGGCCAAGGGCGAAAGCTTCGAGGCGCTGGCCAAGGAGTTCTCCCAGGACCCGGGTTCGGCGAACAACGGTGGTGACCTCGGTTATGCCGGCCCTGGCGTCTATGACCCGGCCTTCGAGGAAGCGTTGTACGCCTTGAACAAGGATCAGGTTTCGGCGCCGGTACGCACCGGTTTCGGTTTCCACCTGATCAAGCTGCTGGGCGTCGAGGCACCTGAAGTGCCGAGCTTCGCCAGCCTGAAAGACAAGCTGACCCGCGAGCTGAAAACCCAGCAGGTCGAGCAGCGTTTTGTCGAGGCGACCAAGCAACTGGAAGACTCCTCGTTCGAAGCCTCGGATCTGGCCCAGCCGGCTCAAGAGCTGAAACTGACCGTGCACACTTCTGCTCCATTCGGGCGTGAAGGAGGCGAGGGCATCGCTGCCAACCGTGCGGTGATTCAGGCTGCTTTCAGCCCTGAAGTGCTGGATGAAGGTGCCAACAGCACCGCCATCGAACTGGATCCGGAAACCGTAGTGGTCCTGCGCGCCAAAGAGCATCGCAAGCCAGAGCAACTGCCGCTGGAAAGCGTCGCCAGCAGCATCCGCACGCAATTGGCCAAGGAGCACGCCAGTGCTGCCGCCAAGGCCAAGGCCGATGCCTTGATCGCCAGCCTGCGCGAAGGCAAGACGGCGCTGAAGGCGCCAGTCGATGGCCAGAACTGGAAGGTTTCCGAAGCAGTGACCCGCGGTCAGGAAGGCGTCGAGCCGATCGTGTTGCAGGCTCTGTTCCGCATGGCCAAGCCAGCGGCCAAGGACAAGCCGACCTTCAGCAGCGTGACCCTGCCGAACGGCAGCCTGGTGGTCCTGCAACTCAATGGTGTGAACGAAGCCGCTGCACCGAGCGACGAAGAAAAGGCTCAGTACCGCCGCTTCCTCGCCTCGCGTATGGGGCAGCAAGACTTCGCGGCGTACCGCAAGCAGTTGGAAAACCAGGCTGACATCAAGCGCTTCTGATGCCTGACTGAAGTCACAAACAGAGACCCCGGCCAACGCGCCGGGGTTTTTGTTTTCAGCCTATGGCGGGAAACCCATGGCGGCGGGCGTTCACGACCACTACCAGGCAAACCAGCAGCAGGCCGATGATCACCCAGGGAAACGACAGTACCCCGGGACCTTCCAGCAGTACGCCCCCCACCAGCCCGCCACCGGCGATGGCCAGGTTCCAGGCGGTCACCAGCATCGACTGCGCGGCGTCGGCAGAGGAACCGGAAGTCTTCGCCAGGGCTGTCTGCAGCAGGGTGCCGAGGCCACCGTACGACAAGCCCCAGAGGACCATTGAGGCGTAGACCGCGGCTGGCGCGTCGGGGCGCAGCGCCAGCAGCAGTGCACAGAGGCCGAACAGGATGCAACTGACCAGCACCAGCCGCCGCAACCAGCGATCGATCAGCAGGCCGACGACCCAGATGCTCAGCACCGCGGTCAACCCGAATACCAGCAACACCCGGTCGATCTGCCCGGTGATACCGGCCGGCTCCAGGAGCGGCGCGATATAGGTGTAGAGGATGTTGTGGCCCAGGACATAAGCGAAGGTCACGAACAGCACCGGCTTGACCCCGGGCAAGGCAAACACGCTCTTCAGCGACAGGCGCTTGTCGCTGCGCAGGCCGGGAAAGTCCGGCACCTGCCAGCGCACCCAGCCGAGCAGAACCAGAGTCAGCACCGTCATCAAGGCAAAGCTGGCCCGCCAGCCGACCAATGCACCGAGCAGTGTGCCCGCCGGCACTCCCAGGGACAGCGCCAACGGTGCGCCAAGCATGGCGACGGCGATGGCCCGGCCTTGCAGGTGCGGTGCGACCATGCGGCTGGCATATCCGGCCAGCAGGGCCCAGAGCAGCCCGGCGAATATCCCGGCAAAAAAGCGCGCGACCAGGATCAGGCTGTATTGGGTGGAGAACGCGGTGACACTGTTGACCAGCGCAAAGCCGCCTATCGCGATCATCAGCAAGGGCCGGCGGCGCCAGCCCTGGGTGAGGATCACCAGCGGGATCGCCGCCAGGAGCGAACCAATGGCGTACAGCGTAACCAGTTGGCCCACCAGCGCCGGGGACACCGCCAGGTCCTGGCTCATCTGTGGCAACAGGCCGGCTGGCATGGCTTCGGTAAGGATGGTGATGAACCCGGCGGTCGCCAGCGCCAGCAGGCCGCTCAGCGGAAGTCGGTCGTGACGTCTGGATTCAATGTCCAGTATGTCGACGGTGGCAAGAGGTTCGGTCATGGTCTCAGGCTCGCTACAGGTTTCAGGAAGTAGGGAGGCTGAGGGTAGGGCGCTGTGATAAAGAGAAAAATAGGCTAAGGTTCCGAACTTATCGGACATCCATGTCCGCAATAGCGAGGTTGACGATGGACTGGTTGAGCAATATCTCAGTCTTCCTGCAAGTGGCGAAAACCCGCAGTTTTACCGAGGCGGGGCGGTTGTTGGGGGTATCGTCTTCGGCTGTCGGCAAGAGCATCGCGCGGCTCGAGGAGCGCCTGGAGACCCAACTGTTTCATCGCAGTACCCGCAGCATCACCCTGACCGCCGAAGGTGCAGGTTTTCTCGAGCGCTGCCGCCGGATTGTCGCCGAGGTCGAGGCGGCCGAATTCGATCTGTGCAAGTCTTCCAATGCTCCGAGGGGCAAGCTGCGGGTCAGCCTGCCGCAGGTGCATGGCCTGGTGATGCCGGTGTTGGTGGAGTTCATGCAGCGTTATCCGGAGATCGAGCTGGATATCGTGCTGACGGACCGCATAGTGGATGTCGTGGAAGAGGGGTTCGATGCCGTGATACGTACCGGCAGCCCCGGTGACTCACGGCTGGTGGCCCGGTCCTTGGGGCAGTACCGCCTGGTGCTGGTGGGGACGCCTGAGTACTTTCGCGAGCATGGCGTTCCGCAGACGCCCGCGGACCTGGCTAACCACGGGTGCTTGCGGCATACCTTCCACAACACGGGCAAAATCGAGCACTGGCCATTGCGACGAGCGGTCGACGCCCCGGAACCGCTGCTGCCGACACGTTTTGTCAGTACCTCGATCGAAGCGCTGGACCACGCGGTACGGCGCGACCTGGGGATCGCCTGCCTGCCCGACTTCATGGTTCACGAAGCGGTCGAGCGGGGCGAGTTGCAGCGGGTGCTGGACGAGCATCTCGAACACAACGGCACCTTCTGGCTGCTCTGGCCTGCGAGCCGGCACACTGCCGCCAAGCTACGTGTGTTCATCGATCATCTGTGCGCGCGACTTTTTCCGGCAAACCGTGGTCAGTAACCTTGTATTCACCTTAAGACACTAATCCGCGCGCCCTGTGGCCTCGAACTGTTGCACAATACGCCCCGGACCGTTTTCCTCAGGATTTTCGATGCATAGATCATTTCACCTGCGTGCCGCCGGGTTGACGCTGCTGCTGGCGGCCGTCGCCGGTTGTTCGTCGCAGAAGACCGCCATTTACGAGCATGAAAACTTCGATGACTCCGGCACCTTTTCGCGCAATTACCCGGTGAGTGACACGGCGTCCTGCGAGGCCGCCCGTCGCGCCCTGCTCAGCCAGGGCTACATCATCACCAGCAGCGATCCGAAACTGGTCAGTGGTCACAAGAGCTTCCAGCAGACGGGCGAAACCCACATGGAGATCAGCTTCAGCGTGGTGTGCGCCCAGGACGGCAGCACCAATCACCGCTCCACGGTGTTCGCCAATGCCCTGCAAGACCGTTATGCCCTGAAGAAGGTCAACAACTCGGCGAGCCTGGGGGTGGGCGTGCTGGGTTCGGTGTCGATGCCGATCGGCTCGACCGACGACTCGATGGTCAAGGTCGCCAGCGAGACGGTTTCCTCGGCGAAGTTCTACGAGCGTTATTTCGCCCTGGTGGAGCTGTTCCTGCCGCAGGAAGCGAAAAAGGCCGCGCATATCATCGAGAAGCCGAAGACCGATCTGGGCATGCCCGAACCCAAGCCCGCGGAGCCTGCCGCAGCACCAGCCCCGGCGCCCGTGACGCCGCAACCGGCACCTGTCGTACCGCCTGCTGTACCGGCTGCCGAGCCGACTCCGGCCACTTCGCCCGTTGCGCCACCCGCCTCGAACCTCTCGCAACCGCTAGCGCCACCCGCGGAAGCGGCGCCCATCGCACCGAGCGCACCTGCCGAGCCGACGCCGGCCACCGAGATAGTGACCCCGCCTCCCGCCAGCACCTTGCCGGCGCCGACAGAGCCGATTCCGGCACTGCCACAGTAAGCATCTGCGGATAGCTGCGAGATCGACCCTGGTGTCGATCCCGCGGTTGCCAGTCCTCTCTGAAGATTTCTTTGCCAGCTCGCGGGTAAATCCGTTGCCAGCTGCTACGTTCCATCTGAGGGACGGAGATTGCGCACGGTTTTTTTTCTGTCACATCGGCACTTTATGCTGACGGCTCAGTCAGTAAGAAGACGACTCAGCACGCAGGTTACCTAAGCCCCACCCACAGGCCACACACAAGGAGTCCGCGATGGACGATTACCAAGAAGAACTGCTGGAATTCCAGGCCTTTGAACTGGACCCGCTGGAACCCGCAGAAGACGCCACCGAGCTGTAACGCCGGTGGCGTTTTTTTCAGGCTGACTGCCGGTGGCTGCGACGAAATTCACCCGGTGTCTGGCCGCTCCAGCGCTTGAAGGCGCGTTGAAAGGCCTCGGCTGAGGCAAACCCCAACAGATAGGCAATTTCCCCGAAGGCCAGTTCGGTATCGCGAATGTAGGTCATGGCCAGATCGCGGCGGGTGTCGTTGAGAATGGCGCGAAACTGCGTCCCTTCCTCGGCGAGTTTGCGGCGCAGGGTCCAGGTTGGCAGCTTCAGGCGTGCCGCCACTTCTTCCAGGTCGGGCTCCCGGCCACCATTGAGCAAAGGCCCCAGCAACTGAGTGATGCGTTCACGCAGGCTGCGGGTGCGGGTCAGTTGCTCCAGTTCCCGTTCACAGAGTTGCAGCAGATGGCGCCAGGTACTGGGGCAGTGCTCGACATTGCGCTGGGCCAGGGTGGCCTGGCTCAGGCGCAACTGATTGTGCTCGGCGCCGAACAGGATCGGGCAATCCCCCAGGCTGTTGTAGCGTTCGCGGTAATCGGTCTGGACAAACTCGATCTCGATGCGTTCAGCCTTGACCGGCGAGCCGAGGCTGCCCAGTTGCTGCAGCCAGCCGGCCAGGATCGAATCCACCACAAAGCGGTTGTAGGCGTTGTAGGGGCTGATGGAATAGAAGCGCAGCCAGGCGCCGTCGGCGTCTTCATGGAAGCTCGACTGGCCGCGATAGTTCGAGCCATACAAAGCTTCGAAACGGGTCAGGCAGCGCGCGGCTTCGCGTACGGTCGGCGCCTGGGCGGCGGTGACGCCCGCCAGCCCGGCCTGGCTCAGGCGGCTGAGCTGGCCCATGCGCAACCCCAGCGCCGGATCGCCGGTCAGTTGAATCGCCGCGTGGCCCAGGCGCATGTAACGAGGAATCGACAACCGCGCCCCGGCCTCGGCCAGGCGCGCAGCATCCAGTCCGTATTGTTCCAGCAGCGGCTGCGGGTCGAGGCCATGGCTGCGCACGGCGTCGGCCAGGCTATGGACGAAGCCCACCGACAGGTCTCCGAGGCGCATCGGCTGGGGCTTCATGGACTTACAACCAGATATTCAGCAAACGCGCGCCACGGGCATCGCCATCGGCGAAGTGCTCGCCGTTGCTGTTGATGAAGCTTTGCCCGGCGCTGCCCTGATCCCAGAACTGGCCGCGCAGGAACACGCTGACGCCGGCGCTGGCCAGGCTGCTGGGCGCGCGGCTGGTCAGGGTCAGGCGGCGCCAGGCCTCGCCTTCGCTGACTTCTTCAGGCTTGAGGCTGACCTCGCTTGGGGTCGAGAGGTTCTTGTAGCCGCGCCATGGCCTGTCCCAGGCACCACGACCCATGACGAAGGCCGGGACCGCCACCAGTTGCGCGCCCTGGGCGTTGAGCTTGCGGTAGTTGTCCGGGTACCAGCTGTCGCTGCCGATCAGCACGCCCAGGCGGCCGGCCGGGGTGTCGACCACCTGGACAGCCTGGTCGGCGCTGGCCTGGATAAAGCCGCGCTCGTCGAAGGTCGGGTACAGCTGGCGTTGCGGCTGGCCGATCGGCAGGCCATCGCTGCCGAAGACCAGGGTGGTGTTGTACAGCGCGCCGCTGCCGATGCGCAGGTTACTGCCTTCGATCACCGGTTCCGGCAGGACAATGGAGCCCGCCACCAGAGTGATGCCAAATTCCTTGGCCAGGCCGCCGAACAGCCGCTGGTACTGCTCGGCCATGCTCCTGGCCTTCATCCGCAGGTGCGCGTCGTTCAGGCGATTGTCACCCTTGGCGGTGATCAGGGCGCGCAGGAAGGGCAGGGGGTTGCTTACCGCCAGCCAGTTCATCGCCTCTTTCAGGCTGGCGGCCTGATACAGCTCGTTTTTCTCGCCGCTGACCATCAGCCAGGTGCCGATGTGCTCCGGCAGCACCACCACGGTCTTTTCGTTCAGTAGCCCCCGGTCCCGGGCCTGTTGCAGGTAGGCCGCGAGCTTGCGGTGCAGGCGCTCGGGGCTCTGGTAATCGGTGGGGAACAGCTCGGGCTGGATGCCCAGCAGGTTGCCATGGTCGGCAGGGGTGCCCTGGTCCACCGCGAGCTGGATACGCAGGTCGGACAGGTAATGACCGATCGGCCGCTCGCGGGTCCACAGGGTGTAGCTGGTCAGGGCGGCAATCAGGGCCAGGGTGAAGGTGAAGTAAAGAAGTTTGCGCATGGGAAGACAGTCGGCAGCCGTGTGCGGGATTCGCTGACTAGGGTAGGGCCCATGTCCACGATTGCCAAGGGCGGGCTGCGCATTTGGATCAATAAGTTGTCAGTTACGGTCATTGAGCGCCTTGGGGGCTGCTCTTAGTCTGTCGAACATGACCGACGGGAGCCGCAGAGCTTCCGCATTTTTTCCGTGATCGTTCGATGTGGAGTTACCGATGGCCGCCGCTCACTACCCGCATTTGCTGGCCCCGCTGGACCTGGGCTTTACCACCCTGCGCAACCGTACCCTGATGGGCTCGATGCACACCGGCCTGGAAGAAAAGCCCGGCGGTTTCGAACGCATGGCCGCCTACTTCGCCGAGCGTGCCCGCGGTGGCGTCGGCCTGATGGTGACCGGCGGCATCGGCCCGAACGACGAAGGCGGCGTGTACTCCGGCGCGGCCAAGCTGACCACCGAAGAAGAGGCGCTCAAGCACCGTATCGTCACTCGCGCGGTCCACGAGGCGGGCGGCAAGATCTGCATGCAGATCCTCCACGCCGGGCGTTATGCCTACAGCCCGAAACAGGTGGCGCCGAGCGCGATCCAGGCGCCGATCAACCCGTTCAAGCCCAAGGAGCTGGACGAAGAGGGCATCGAGAAGCAGATTCGCGACTTTGTCACTTGCTCGACCCTGGCGCAGCAGGCCGAGTACGACGGCGTCGAGATCATGGGCTCCGAAGGCTACTTCATTAACCAGTTCCTCGCCGCGCACACCAACCACCGTACCGACCGCTGGGGCGGCAGCTACGAAAACCGCATGCGCCTGCCGGTGGAAATCGTCCGCCGCGTGCGCGAAGCGGTAGGCCCGAACTTCATCATCATCTTCCGCCTGTCGATGCTCGACCTGGTGGAAGGCGGCAGCACCTGGGAAGAAATCGTGCAGCTGGCCAAGGCCATCGAGCAGGCCGGCGCGACCATCATCAACACCGGTATCGGCTGGCACGAAGCGCGGATCCCGACCATCGCCACCAAGGTGCCACGTGCCGCCTTCAGCAAGGTCACGGCCAAGCTGCGCGGTTCGGTGTCCATCCCGCTGATCACCACCAACCGCATCAACACTCCGGAAGTGGCCGAGCAGATCCTCGCCGAAGGCGACGCCGACATGGTCTCCATGGCGCGGCCGTTCCTCGCCGACCCGGAGTTCGTCAACAAGGCGGCCGCGGGGCGTGGTGATGAAATCAACACCTGCATCGGCTGCAACCAGGCCTGCCTGGACCACACCTTCGGCGGCAAGCTCACCAGTTGCCTGGTGAACCCGCGGGCCTGCTACGAGACCGAACTCAACTACCTGCCGGTGCAGCAGATCAAGAAGATCGCCGTGGTCGGCGCCGGCCCCGCCGGGCTGTCCGCCGCGACCGTGGCGGCCGAGCGCGGCCATCAGGTGACGCTGTTCGATTCGGCCAGCGAAATCGGCGGCCAGTTCAATGTCGCCAAGCGCGTGCCGGGCAAGGAGGAGTTCTTCGAAACCCTGCGCTACTTCAAGCGCAAGCTGCAGACCACCAACGTCGAGCTGTGCCTGAACCGTCGGGTCGATGTCGAGCAACTGGTGGCCGGCGGTTATGACGAAATCATCCTGGCCACCGGTATCGCCCCGCGCACGCCGGCGATCCCGGGCGTCGACCACGCCAAGGTCCTGAGCTACCTGGACGTGCTGCTGCAGCGCAAGCCAGTGGGCCAGAAAGTGGCGGTGATCGGGGCTGGCGGCATTGGCTTCGACGTCTCCGAATTCCTCGTGCATCAGGGCGTGGCCACCAGCCAGGACCGTGAAGCGTTCTGGAAGGAATGGGGCATCGACACGCATCTGGAGGCCCGTGGCGGCGTCGCCGGTATCAAGCCCGAGCGTCATGCCCCGGCGCGCCAGGTGTTCCTGCTGCAGCGCAAGACCTCCAAGGTCGGCGACGGCCTGGGCAAGACCACCGGCTGGATTCACCGCACCGGCCTGAAGAACAAGCAGGTGCAGATGCTCAACAGCGTCGAGTACCTGAAGATCGACGACGCCGGCCTGCACATCCGCATCGGCGAGAGTGGCGAGCCGCAGGTGTTGCCGGTGGACAATATCGTGATCTGCGCCGGCCAGGACCCGCTGCGCGAACTGCACGAAGGCCTGGTGGCCGCCGGGCAGAACGTGCACCTGATCGGTGGCGCCGACGTGGCCGCCGAGCTGGACGCCAAGCGTGCGATCAACCAGGGCTCGCGCCTGGCCGCGGAACTCTGATCCACCGCTAATCAAGGCCACCGGGATTCTGCGCAGAATCCCGGTGGCTTTTTTATGGCTGTTGTCTGGCAGGTCGCCGTTTTCGGCTGCGGATGGGGCCGTCTGTTCCGACGCCATCGCGGGCAAGCCTCGCTCCTACAGAAGCATGAGTCTGTAGGAGCGAGTGGGCGGCGATCCGACTTGCCCGCGATAGCGCCCCTGAGGCTGGTAAACTTGCCGCCTTGATCATCCAGAACCCGCCCACGATGCATTGCCTTCCCTCTGCCGTTCCAGCCCGCCCATGAGCCTCGGACCTTTTCACTGGCTGCCGAGCGCGCCCCTGCAAACCCTGGCCCTCGACTGGCTGTCCCGCGCCGGGGTGGAAGTGGCGGTCCTGCGCCTGGACCGGATCGACCCGCTGATCTCCGGCAACAAGTGGTTCAAGCTCGCCCCGCATCTGGCGGCGGCTCGTGACGCCGGCGCCCGGGGCATCATCAGCCTGGGCGGCGCTCACTCCAATCACCTGCATGCGTTGGCGGCCGCCGGCAAACGTTTCGGTTTCGCCACCGTGGGGCTGCTGCGCGGCCATCCGCAGGACACGCCCACCGTGCTCGACCTGCAAGGCTTCGGCATGCAGCTGCACTGGCTCGGTTACGGCGGCTACCGAGCGCGGCATGAACCAGGCTTCTGGCAGCCCTGGCAGGCCCAGTACCCTGAATTGTTCCCGGTGGCGGAGGGCGGTGGCGGCTTGCTCGGGGCCAGCGGCTGCATGCCGCTGGTGAACCAGGTGCGCAGCCAGTTGAATGCCTTGGGCTGGGACGACTATCACGGCTGGTGGCTGGCCGCCGGCACCGGCACCACCCTGGCCGGGCTGGTGCTGGGGGAGGCCGGCGCCCACCCGGTGTATGGCGCCCTGGCAGTGCCGGACGATCACGGTGTCGCGCAACAGGTGGCGGCTATTGTGCGGGAGGCGGGCTTGCAGGACGGGGGTTATGAGCTGTTCGACAGCAGTCGCGGCGGTTTCGCCAAGGTCGATCCGCTGCTGCTGGCGTTTATCGAAGAGACTGAACGCCACAGCGGCATCCCCCTGGAGCCGCTGTACACCGGCAAGGCCTTGCTGGCCCTCAAGCAACAGGTGGAGGCCGGGCGCTTTGCCGCCGGCAGCCGCCTGGTCTTCGTCCATACCGGCGGCTTGCAGGGCCGCCGGGGTTTCGCCGCTTAGCCGCGCTTGGGCAGCATGCGTTGCAGGGTGTTGTCGCGCATAAAGTAGTGGTGGTAAAGCCCGGCCACCGCATGCAGCCCGATCAGCCAGTAGCCGACGGTGCCCAGCAGCACGTGCCAGCCTTCGACCTGCTTGGCGAACTGTTTGTCTTCAGCCACCAGCAGCGGCAGGTCGATGCCGTAGAACATCACCTGATGGCCTTCGGCGCTGGTGATCAGCCAGCCGAGGATCGGCATGGCGATCATGAACAGGTACAGGGCCCAGTGCATCAGCTTGGACAGCAGCATCTGCCAGCTTGGCGGTGTGGGCAGGATCTTCGGTGCCACCCCCAGGCTGCGGGCCAGCAGGCGCAGCCAGACCAGCACGAACACGGTCAGGCCGAGCATGAAGTGCGCTTCCTTGATCAGCGTCCGGCCACCGCTGCCCTTGGGAAAAATGCCGCGTAATTCGATGCAGGCGTAGACCGCGATCAACAACACCAGCATCAGCCAATGCAATGCAATCGACACCGTGCTGTAACGGTTGTCGGAGTTCTTCCAGGGCATAGAGCCTTCCTCGTTCATCAGGTCAGTAGCCTCCGTTCTTAACGACGGAGTGCTGTAACTGTAATCCTGTTTCCGAGGCTCTGCCCGGGGCAAATGCGCGGTTTGCGCAAGTGCCGGTAAAAAAACGGCAGCTCCATGCCGGGCTGCCGCTCGGGGGAGGCCAATGGCCGATCAGCTGCTTTGGGGCATCTCGCCGTTGGCCAGGCGCTGGTTGATGTCGGCGATCACCTGCGGTAAATCGCTGATGGTGTCGATCATGTAGTGCGGCCGCGAACCCTCGAACAGCCCGTGGATGCGCTGGCGCTCGCTGGCCAGGGTGTCGCTGCCCAGGGCGCGATAACCCTCGTAGGTCAGGCCCAGGGCGTTGCCGGAGCAGATCAGGGCCACAGTCCACATGCCGGCGCGACGGCCTTCGAGAATGCCCGGCACGGTGTCGTCGATCTTCACGCAAGCGGCGACATCGTCGATCCCCAGGGCGATCACGTTGGCCAGGGCCTGGGCCGGCCAAGGGCGGCCGTTCGGCACCTCGTCGGTGGCCACCACATGGTCGGCGATGTAGCCATTGGCCGCGGCCAGTTCCACCACCTTGTCCATGACCTGCTTCGGGTAGCCGGAGCAGGAACCGATCCTGATGCCTTGCCGGCGCAGGTTGGCGATGGTTTCCAGGGCGCCGGGGATCAGCGCCGAATGTTCGGCGATCTTTTCGATCTGCAGCGGCATGAAGCGCTGGTAGATGGCGGTGACATCGTCGTCGGTCGGGGTGCGGCCGAACACCTGGCGATAACGCTCGGCAACCTGCGGCAGGTCGCACAGGGTGCGGATGTGGTCCCACTTACCCATGCCCATCGGGCCACGGGCTTCTTCGATGGAGACCTGCACGTCGAACTCGGCGAAGGCCTCGACGAAGATCTGGGTCGGCGCAAAGGAGCCGAAGTCGACCACGGTGCCGGCCCAGTCGAGGATCGCGGCTTGCAGCTGCTTGGGGGTGTTGTAGTTCATGTGTTGAAGACCTGTGTAGGCGCGAGGTTTGCCCGCGATGAACGATGACGAGGTTGACCTGATGGAACGCGGTGCCCGCAATCGCGGGCAAGGACTAGGCGTCCCCCCTGCTCCTACAGGTTGTGTGTCGGGATCAGATATCCAGCACTTGCATTTCCCGCAGCACATCGGCGATGGCCTGGACCGCGGCGCGCATCCCGGCTGGATCGACATGACCGATACAGCCGACGCGGAAGGTTTCGACCTGGGTCAGCTTGCCGGGGTAGAGGATAAAACCCTTGGCCTTGACCCGTTCGTAGAACTCCTTGAACTGGTAGCGCGGATCTTTCGGCGCGTGGAAGGTGACGATGATCGGCGCCTGGATCGCCGCCGGCAGGAAGCTGCGCAGGCCCAGTTGCACCATGCCGTCGAGCAGCGCCTGGCAGTTGGCGGCATAACGCTGGTGGCGCGCCGGCAGGCCGCCTTCTTCGTGGTATTGCAGCAGGGCTTCGTGCAGCGCCGCGACCACATGGGTCGGCGGCGTGAAGCGCCATTGCCCGGTCTTGAGCAGGTAGCTGTGCTGGTCGTGCAGGTCCATGGCCAGCGAGTGCGAGTTGCCGGCGGCCGCGGCCAGGGCGTCCTTGCGGGCGAAGACGAAGCCCATGCCGGGGACGCCTTCCAGGCACTTGCCGGACGCGGCGATCAGCGCGTCGAACGGCACCTGCCGGGCATCGATCGGCAGCGCGCCGAAGGAACTCATGGCGTCGATGATCAGGCGTTTGCCATGACCGGCGACCACCTGGGCGATGTCCGGCAGCGGGTTGAGGATCCCGGTGCTGGTTTCGCAGTGGATCAGCGCCACATGGCTGATGGTGGCATCGGCATGCAGCAGGCGATCGACGTCGGCGGCGGTGGGCTGGTCCTCGGCGGTTTCGAAGGTGCTGAAATCGCGGCCCAGCACTTCGCAGATCCTCGCCAGGCGCTTGCCGTAGGCGCCGTTGATCAGCACCAGCACCTTGCCGTCGCGTGGCACCAGGGTGCCGATGGCGGCTTCCACGGCGAAGGTGCCGCTGCCTTGCAGGGGCACGCAGTGGTGGCTGGCGGCGCCGTTGACGATGGCCAGCAATTGTTCGCAGACGCTGGCGGTCAGCTGGTTGAAACGGTCATCCCATGAACCCCAGTCCAGCAGCATCGCCTGGCGGGTACGGGCCGAAGTGGTCAGGGGGCCGGGAGTGAGCAGGATGGGCGCGGCAGTACTCAATTCGGGTGTCCTCGCAAAAGCGTTATGGGATGCGCTTGGGATAAAAACTACGGGGCTTAAATTGCAGTTTGCCTCGCTATCAATCAAATTGTTTGTTGTTATGCCAGCCATAAGTAAGGCCGATAGATATGAATCTGTTCCAACTGCGCGCATTCGATGCCGTGGCCCGTGAAGGCAGCTTCACCCGGGCCGCCGCGCGGCTGTTCATCAGCCAGCCGGCGGTCACCGGGCATATCAAGGCGCTGGAGGAGCACTACCAGATCACCCTGCTGCGGCGTACCGCGCGCCGGGTCGAACTGACGGAAGAGGGCATCAAGCTGGCGGCGATCACCCGCGCCCTGTTCGGCCTGGCCGAAGAGGCCCAGGCCATGCTCGAAGCCAACCTGCAACTGCTCACCGGGCGCCTGGAAGTGGCGGCGGACGGCCCACATATGGTGATGCCGATGCTCGCCAGCCTGCGCGAGCGCTATCCGGGGATTACCGTCAACCTGCGCCTGGGCAATGCCCAGGAAACCCTGGCGGCGCTGCTTTCGGAGCATGCCGATGTGGCGGTGCTGACCGAGGTCGAACCGCGCAAGGGCCTGCACCTGCAGAGCCTCGGCGAGTCGCGGATCTGCGCGCTGGTGCCGCAAGGCCATCCATGGCTGGCCGAGCCTAAGGGCGTGCGGCTGGAGCTGCTGGACCAGGTGATCATGGTCCTGCGCGAACCCAGCTCGATTACCCGTCGCACCTTTGATGCGGCCTGCGCCCAGGCCGGAATCAACCCCAAGGTGCTGCTGGAGCTCGACAGCCGCGAGGCAGTGACCGAGGCGGTGGCGGCGCAGTTGGGGGTGGGCGTGGTGTCGTCGCTGGAACTCAGCCTCGACCCGCGGGTGCGGGCGCTGCCGATCATCGGCGAGGGGCTGCTGAACCGGCACATGCTCGGCTGCCTGGAGCGGCGTCGGGAGTTGCGCCTGATCCAGGCCTTCCTGGCGCTGGCGCCCACGCATTGAACCTGTAGCCGCTGCCGCAGGCTGCGATAAGGCCCGCAGGGCCTTCCTGGGGCCTCAAGGGCGCGTGCCGTTCCGGGCCGAACGCAGCCTGCGGCAGCGGCTACAGGGAGCGAGCCGGGCGGTCGCGCAGCCTATCGAGAAAGGTCGTCACCTCGTGCCAACACGGCTCCTGTGCGCAGTCGATGCAACGTGCGCCTGGCCCGGCTCGCCGCCGTGGCGGGCAAGGCCGACAAGGGCTGAGGGGCGGGACAGGTGGTCGCGGATCTGACTTTTTGGTCGATTGGTGCCTTCAGGCCGTATAAACTTGCCCATCGCGTCGGCCAAATCCAACTCGACGCCACAGATCAAAGAGAGTGAGTAATGGGCGCACAGTGGAAGGTTAAACACAAAGAAGCAGCAGCCAACGCCAAGGGCAAGATCTTCGGCAAGCTGGTCAAAGAGATCACCATTGCTGCCCGCAACGGCGCTGACGTCGCCACCAACGCACACCTGCGTCTGGTGGTGGAGCAGGCGAAAAAGGCCTCGATGCCCCGCGAGACCCTGGAGCGTGCGATCAAGAAAGGTTCGGGCCAGCTCGGCGAGACCGTGCAGTACCACCGCGTGACCTACGAAGGTTTCGCGCCGCACCAGGTGCCGCTGATCGTCGAGTGCGTGACTGACAACATCAACCGCACCGTCGCGGAAATCCGCGTGGCTTTCCGCAAGGGCCAGCTGGGCGCTTCGGGTTCGGTGTCCTGGGACTTCAACCATGTTGGCATGATCGAAGCCATGCCGGACAGCCCGGACGCCGATCCGGAACTGGCAGCCATCGAAGCCGGGGCCCAGGATTTCGAGCCGGGCGAAGAGGGCGCGACCCTGTTCCTGACCGAGCCTGCGGACCTCGACGCAGTGCAGAAAGCCCTGCCCGAGCAAGGCTTCACCGTGCTGTCGGCCAAGCTGGGCTACCAGCCGAAGAACCCGGTCAGCGGCCTGTCCGACGAGCAGATGGCGGAAGTCGAAGCCTTCCTCGAAGGCCTGGACAACCATGACGACGTGCAGGACATGTTCGTCGGCCTGGCGGGTTAATCCAGCCCGGTGAATCGCGCTACCTAAGCGATTCTTGCGCCAGCCGGCAAGCTCCAGCAGGAGCGAGCTGGCTGGCGATGCTCTTCAAATCCCCCGCAACACGTCCCCGACTTCAGCAAACCCCGGCCGCGCCAGCACCTGCGGCTGACAGCAGTCGCTGACCAGCGCTTGCAGGCGTTCGTGCTGCCGCGGGCTCAGGCCCGACTCGATCCTTGCCAGCAACTCCTCCAGCAGAATGCCGAAGGCCCGTACTTCGATGCGTTGCAGCGCCCGGGTTTCCTCGGTGTCGGCCAGCGCATGGAAGGACGCCGCGCCAAAATCCCCCAGCAGGCACTCGCCCTCCGGGTTCCACAGAATGTTATGGCCGTACAGGTCGCCGTGGGTGATGCCCTGGCGGTGCAGGTGCGCGCCGACCGAAGCGATGCTGCGGGCCATGCGCAAGGCCGCGTCGGCGCTGAAACGGCTGCTCTCGTCGTAGATGTCGCGGGTGCAGGAGGCCAGGCTCGGCAAGGCCGCCAGGTTGCGGTAGCTCGGCTCGATCAACTGCATCACCAGGCCGTTCTGCCCTTGGGGATGATCGCTGATCCGGCCTTCGACCCGGATCAGGTTCGGGTGCCGGCCGGCGCTGATGCAGGCGTTCATTTCATGCAGCGGCGAGCCGTCGCTGGTCATGCTGCCCTTGTACAGCTTGACCGCCACCTCGACTGACGCTTGTCCGGGGCGCTGCCAGCGGGCCTGGTGAATCACCCCGGAGGCGCCTTCGCCCAGGCGCTGCTGCAACTCCAGCTCGGCCCAGGGAATCTGCGCCACTGACTCCAGCGCCGCCGCGTCGGCCTCGGATTCCAGCGGGTTGCCGGCATAGGCCAGCCAGGTCAGGCATGGCAGGCCCAGCAGGAAGGCCGGCAATGCGCTGAGGCGGTTGGCGGCGATGCGGATCAGCTCCAGCCGGTGGCATTGGCCGAGGCTCTGGGGCAGCCGGGTCAGGCGGTTGCCGGAGAGCATCAGCTTTTGCAGGTGCGGGCGCTGGCCCAGCTCGTCCGGCAGCTCCTCGATGCGGTTGTCGGTGAGGATCAGCCAGCGCAACAGGGGCGGCAGGGCGGCGGCGGGCACCCGTTCGATCCGGTTGGCCTTGAAACCGACCATGCTCAGTTGCGCGCACTGGCCGACGCAGGCCGGCATTTGCGTGAAGTGGTTATCGGAGCAGAACAGCACCTGCAGGCGGGTCAGGCGGTGCAGGTCGTCCGGCAGGCTGCTCAGGGCGTTGCCGCTGAGGTTGAGCACTTCCAGCGAGTCCGCCAGGTCGAAGATCTCCCGGGGGAATTCGGTCAGCCCGCAAGACAGGTCCAGACGCTTGAGCCCGGCCAATTGACCGGCTCGCAGTTGGGCAAGGGTATCCATGAACAGATTCGACACTCAGGCAGGAGGAGGGCGCGTGGCCCTGGAAATGGCCGCCATGATAGCGGCGCGGGGCGGCGGGTGGCGACCGCCGGTTCAGGGTAGTGGCGTATCCGCGGCGATTTCCTGCAACTGGCCCAGGCGGCTGCGGGTGCGCGCCAGGTCGATGGCGTTGCCGCCCAAGCTCTCGCGCAGGGAGCGTTCGCCGATCAGGGTCAGGTGTTTGTCCTGGTCGTACAGCACGTCGATCAGGTTGATAAAGCGCTGCTGCACGGCAATCGGGCATTCGCCCAGTTCGGGCAGCTCGTCGATGATCCAGTGGTCGAAACGCCGGCTCAGCTCCAGGTAGTCCATGACCGCGGTCGGCTGTTCGCACAGGTCACTGAAGGCAAAACCCACGCGGTGTTGTTCGCACAACCGCACCTGGAGCTGGCGCGCGCCGACCATCAGCGCCGAGGTCGGGCTGTTGCGTGGTGGCAGGCCCAGGCTCTGGCGCTGCTGCTCGCTGCCGGGCCACAGGTAACGGCCCTGGGTGAATACCTGCTGCGAATGGCTGCGGGGCTGGCTGCGATAGTCGTGGGGACCGCCGACCTCCATCACCTGCATGCGGCTGGCGATCAGGTCGATCACCGGCTTGAAGCGCGCATGGTAGAGCGGGTTGGGCAGCAAACCCTGGGGGGCGTAGTTGGAGGTCACCAGCAGCAGGATGCCGCGCTGGAACAGGGCCTTGAACAGCCGCGTGATCAGCATCGCGTCGCCGATGTCGTGGACGTGGAACTCGTCGAAGCACAGCACCCGGCAATGGCTGAGCAGTTCGTCGAGGGTGGCCTCCAGGGCGTCGGGCTGCTCACGGTGACGGAACATGCCCTGATGCAGTTGGGCGAAGAAATCGTGGAAGTGCAGGCGCTGTTTTTCCGCCAGCGGGATGGCGCGGAAGAAGCCGTCCAGCAGCCAGCTTTTGCCCCGTCCCACCGCGCCATAAAGATACAGGCTGCGGCTGGCGTTTGGCCTGGCGTCTGGCTGGAGCAGGGCGTTGGCCTGCTGGGCCATGTAGTCGATCACCCGCTGCTGGCTGTGGCTCAGGGTGTAGCCCTGGTCGTGGGCCTTGTGCCGGAAATACTCGTGAATCACCCGGCCGTGGCTGGTGCTGGCGGCGGGTCGGGCGAAGGCCTTGCCGAAGAACGCGCGCAGCCTGGGCCAGCGCGATGGGCGTAGCGAGCGGTTTGGCGGTAAAGCGGCCAATGGTGTCACCCCGATTGTTCCAGGCCCGCTCCCCCCCTGGAACCGGCGCGGTAATTTAACCAATCCCCGGCCCGGCATCCAGCGCTGTCTGAAGGCACCGATTGGTTCTACGAAAAGCTCGGGTCGGTACAGCTTTTTGCCCGTGTCACTGTGTTCGACCACGGTGCACCGGGCGCTCAGGGGGCGGATTTATTGGCACGCGGCTTGCCCCCCGACGCTGGCGATTTCCCCAGCGCTGACTAACCTGAGCTGTACCTATCGTTCCTCAAAAGGATTGAGGCGTTGAATGGCAAGCTGGTTTTCGCAGTCATGAGCATGCTGCTTGGCGCGACGGCATGGGCCGCGGAGCTCCAGGTGGAGGTCCGGGTCAACGTGCAGCGTGGCTGCCAGCTGGTGGGGCAGCAGCGCGATGCCGGCATCGAGCAACTGGGCGTGCTGGATTTCGGCAGCAGCCCGCGCCTCGACAACCCCGCCGGTCCCCTCAGCGCGGCGTTGCTCGACGCCCGCCTGCCCAGGCTCGAATGCAACCCGGACACCCCTTATCAATTGCGCGTCGACGGCGGACAACACGGAGGCGTCGGCGAAGTGCGTTACCTGGCCAGCAGGGCCGAACACAGCAAGCCTATTCCCTATCGCCTGTACCAGGACGCGGCCCGGCGCATTCCTCTGCCGGTGAACGTGCCGGTGAGCGGCCGGGTGCCGGACTCGGGTTCGGTGGAGCTGCCGTTGTACGGGCGGATCGAACCGCTGGCCGAGATCCCGCGGGTCAGTCGTTATTCCGACCTGCTGAAAGTGACGGTTACCTGGTAGTGACCGTGAAGGAGCCGTCCGGTGGGTCCGGGCGGTACAGGGAAGTCGCTCGCCATGAGCGGTCAAGGGAGAGTCCTGATGGATCTGGGATGGATGCGGTATGACAAGTAGACGCTGGGCGCTGGCGGCCCTGGGTTCCCTGCTACTGCTGGCTGAGCACGCGCAAGCGGCGATCAGCGGGCAGATCCATGCGCGGCTGACCATCATCGCCGGCTGTGAAGTGACCAATGGCGCCACCAGCACCCCCGAAAGCCCGCTCAGCGACTTCGGCCTGCTGGATTTCGGCCAGCACGGCCCGACCTGGGCCAATCCCCTGAATGCCAGCCTCAGCGGCGCTGGCAATGGCCACCTGGAAGTCGCCTGCAACCCTTCGGTGACCGGGTTCACCGTGACCATCGACGGCGGCCTGAACGGCGACGGCAGCACCCGGCGCCTGAGCAATGGCCGCCAGACCATTGCCTATCGGCTGTTCCTCGATGCGTCCGGCAGCGACAGCTACAGCATCGGTCAACAACACAATTTCGCCGTTACCAGTGGAGCCCAGGTACCGATCCCGGTGTTTGGCTCGGTGGTCGCGAATACCCGCGCGCTGCCGGCAGGGGTCTACACCGACACCCTGACGGTCACGCTGGATTGGTAAACCCCAAGAGGACGAATGTCATGCATATGTTTGTATCCCGGATGGCCCTGGCCCTGCTTGGCCTCGCGATCTTCTCCAGTGCCCAGGCCGCGACGGTCACCGGCCAGATCACGTCCAGCCTGATTCTCACCAGCAGTTGCCAGGTCAACGGCGCAGGCGGCAGCAGCGGCCTGAACTTCGGCGCCCTGAACTTCGGCACCACCGACAGCCTGTTCACCCAGGCCACGGCCCAGGTGCTCGGTGGCGGCGGCGGGGCCTTGTCGATCCTCTGCTCCAGCGGCACCAGCCCGGTGGTGAAGGTCCGCGCGGGCGCCCATGACGGTGAGTCCGCCGGCGGTACCCGGGCCCTGGCCGATGGCAGCGGCAACTTCGTGCCTTACGACTTGTACACCGACTCCGGCCACTCGCAGCTCCTGGCCATCGACGATGTCATCAACCTGGCCACCAGCACCGGTGTGGCGCAGACCGTCAATATCTACGGCAAGGCGCTTGGCAAGGCCGGCCTGCCGGCGGGGACCTACACCGATACCGTCGCCGTCGAACTGACCTTCTGACGCCATGGCCCGTCACGCCTGCGCGGCGCTGGTGCTGTTCGGTGCCAGCAGCCTGCCGCTGCCCCTGGCAGCGGTGACCAGCCAGAGCTTCCAGGTCAGCGCCACGGTGGTCGCCGGGTGCCTGGTGGTGGGCGGGGTGAGCAATTACGGCAGCCTGGACTTCGGCAGCCAGTCGGCGTTATCCACCAGCACGTTGCAGGTCGCCCTGGCGAGCAGCGTGCAGCTGCAATGCACACCGGGGGTGACCCTGAACATGAGTGTCGACGGCGGCCAGTACAACAGCAGCGGACGGCACATGCAGCTCGATGGCGGCAGTGCGCGGGTGGCTTATCAGCTGTTTCGCGACGCCGCGTTCAGCCAGAGCCTGGGCATTGGCCAGAGCGTGGCGGTGGCCTACAGCGACGCGAACGACATCAGCCTGCCGATCTACGGCCAGGTGCAATTACCGGGTAACCAGCCTGGGGGGACGTACAGCGATGTGCTGCAGGTGCAGCTGTCGTGGTGATGGGGCAAGACCATAAGGAGTAGCAGCATGTATTCGACTTCCCGGCGCTTGCAGGCCATTCGTTGTGCCGTGCTGGCCATGGCGTTGCTGGGGGCGGCCCAGGCAAGCGCCGCCAGCTCGGTGCTGATCTGGCCGATCGACCCGGTACTGGAGGCCGACCAGCAAGCCAGCGCCTTGTGGCTGGAAAACCGCGGCACGGAAACCGCCAACCTGCAGATCCGGGTCTTTGCCTGGAGCCAGAGCGGCTTCGAGGACCAGTACCAGAACCAGCGGGAGGTGATCGGCAGCCCGCCGGTGGCGAAGATCGCGCCCGGGCAGAAGCAACTGGTACGCCTGACCCGGACCCGCGAAGTCCCGCCCGGCCAGGAGCTGGCCTACCGCATCATCATCGATGAAATCCCCTCGGCCCAGCCGCCGATTGCCGAAGGCGAGGGCAAGACGGCGGCGGCCATCCGGTTCCAGATGCGCTATTCGGTGCCGCTGTTCGCCTACGGTGCCGGGCTCTGGAGCAAGGAAGACAGCACCCGCCAGCGCGACCCGAAAAGCGCCGGCGTGCCCGAGCTGAGCTGGCGCAAGGTGGCGGTGGATGGGCGCAATTACGTGGAGGTGCGCAACCAGGGCGCGGTGCATGCGCGCCTGACCGACGTGGCGTTCAAGCAGGCGGGGCAGACCCGGCCCCTGGTGGAAGGGCTGCTGGGCTACGTGCTGCCGGGGGCGATCATGCGCTGGCCGTTGCCCGCTGCGCCGACCACGGACGCGGTGCTGCAGGTGCGGGTCAATGGCGCGCCGCAGGTGCAGAGCGTTGCGCCGGCCCGCTAAAGCCGCTTGCCGCCGCGGACAGGCGGGGTTGCAGAGCTGCCGCTCGGGCTGACCGGTAACGGGAACCACGGCTGACCATGGAAGAAAGGTCTCCATCGATGGACGAAAAGCCACAATGAGCCTCGGCGCAGCTCGTCGTTTCTGGCGCCCGGGGTGGGCGGCGAGCGGGCTGTGTTGCTGGGTGTTCGCCTCCGCCAGCCTGGGGGGCGAACTGCCGCCGCCGCCCAGCGGCATGGAAGCGATCAGCGATGCCCAGCTGTTCCTGGAACTGGTGGTCAATCAGATGAATACCGGGCGAGTGATCGCTGTCGAGCAACGTGCCGGACGCCTGTTCGTGCCGGCCCAGGCCCTGCGGGAAAGCGGGATGAAATTGCCCGAAGGGCTCGATGCGCAGGTCGCCCTCGACAGCCTGCGAGGGCTGCACAGCGACTACGACAGCCAGGGCCAGCGCCTGTTGCTGGAGGTGCCGCCGGACTGGCTGCCGGAGCAACGGATCGGCAGCCGCCAGGCCTATCCACGAACCCCGGCGCTGAGCAGTTTCGGCGCCTTGCTCAATTACGATCTGTACCTCAACGACACCGACGATGCCGGCACCTACCTGGCCGCCTGGAACGAGGTGCGGCTGTTCGACAGCTGGGGCACCCTGTCCAACACCGGCCAGTACCGGCGGACCTTTTCCGGCCTCGGCGAGGGCACGCTGAACAACGGCTACCGCCGCTACGACACGACCTGGCGTTACTCCGACGACGAACGCCTGCTGACCTACGAGGCCGGCGACCTGGTCAGCGGCGCCTTGCCCTGGAGCAACGCGGTGCGCCTGGGCGGCGTGCAACTGTCCCGCGACTTTGCCGTGCGCCCGGATCTGGTGACCTACCCCTTGCCGCAGTTCGCCGGGGAGGCGGCGGTGCCGTCCTCGGTGGACCTGTTTATCAACGGCTACAAGTCCAGCAGCGCCGACCTGCAGCCGGGGCCCTACACCCTGACCAATATCCCGTTCATCAACGGTGCCGGCGAAGCGGTGGTGGTGACCACCGATGCCCTGGGGCGACAGGTGTCCACCACCGTGCCGTTCTATGTCACCAGCAGCCTGCTGCAACAAGGCCTGAGCGATTTCTCGGTGGCCGCCGGGACCCTGCGCCGCGACTACACGCTAAAGGATTTCAGCTATGGCCCAGGCGTCACCTCCGGCAGCCTGCGCTACGGTCTGAGCGATAACCTGACCCTGGAAGGCCATGCCGAAGCTGCAGAGTCCCTGACCCTCGGCGGCTTCGGCGGCAACCTGCGCCTGGGCAATTTCGGCGTGCTCAACAGCGCCATCAGCCAGAGCCGCTTCGACGGCCAGGGCGGGCAGCAGATCAGCCTCGGTTATCAGTACAGCAGCCAACGCTACAGCCTCTCCTACCAGCGCATGCAGCGCCGCGACGGCTATGCCGACCTGACGCTGGTGGATAGCCCCTACGCCAGCCTCAGCCAGCGCAGCGAACAGCTGACCCTGAGCCTCAACCTCGAGCGCTACGGCAGCCTCGGCGCCGGCTATTTCGATGTGCGCGCCGCGGACGATTCGCGCACCCGCCTGCTCAACCTGACCTGGAGCAAGCCGCTGTGGCGCAGCAGCAGTTTCTACCTGTCGGCCAACCGCGAGATCGGCGACAGCAACTGGGCGGTCCAGGCCCAACTGGTGATTCCGTTCGACCTCCACGGCAGCCTCAGCCTGAGCAGCGAACGCAGCAAGGACGGGCAGAACCGGCAGCGGGTCAACTACAGCCGGGCGGTGCCCAGCGAGGGCGGCTTCGGCTTCAATCTCGGATATGCCCAGGGCGATGCGCCGGCCTACCGCCAGGCCGACCTGACCTGGCGTTTGCAGTCGGTGCAATTGCAGGCCGGGGTCTATGGTTCCAGCGAGGCGCAAACCCGCTGGGCCGATGCCAGCGGTTCGCTGGTGTGGATGGACCGCCAGGTGTTCGCCGCCAACCGCATCGACGATGCCTTCGTGGTGGTCAGCACCGACGGCTACCGGGATATTCCGGTGCGCTACGAAAACCAGCTGGTAGGAAGCACCGATAAGAATGGCCATCTGCTGGTGCCCTGGAGCAGCGCCTATTACCGCGGCAAATACGAGATCGACCCGCTGAACCTGCCGGCCAACGTGCAGAGCCCGCTGGTCGAACAGCGGGTCGCGGTGCGTCGTGGCAGCGGTTACCTGGTGGAGTTCCCCTTGACCCGCATCCTCGCCGCCAGCCTGGTCCTGGTGGATGCCCGGCACCATGAGCTGCCCTTGGGCAGCCTGGTGACCCACGAGCAGAGCGGCGCCCAGACGGTGGTGGGCTGGGACGGCCTGGTGTACCTGGAAAACCTGGCGCCGAACAACAACCTGCGGGTCAGCCTCACCGACGGCAGCAGCTGCCAGGTGAGCTTTGCCCTGGAGCCGGAGCAGGAACAGGTGCCGTTGATTGGGCCGCTGGTGTGTCAGTGAGGATGCATGAACGGAATCGGGAGTCAGTGAACATGGACAGGTTGCGTCGTTTTTGGGGGCGGGGGTTGTTGCTGCTGGCGCTGCTGTTGCCAGGGGCGGCCCAGGCCCTGTGCTCGGTGGTCAGTACCTCGCCGGCGAGTTTCGGCACCCTCAGTTCGATCCTGGTGCGCACCACCTCGCAACCTGCTTCCAGCACCAACGCCGGCCTGGCCTGCACCGGCTCGTTGGCGACCCTGATGGCCAGCAACGACCATTTCTACGCCACCATCACCTCCTCGCAGAGCGGGCTGCTGGGCCCCACCGGCGATGTCATCGGCTACACGATCTACGGCGACAACAGCACCAATTACCCCATCACCCGCGGCGTGCAGTTCGACTTCGCGCGCAACTCCATCGTCGACGCCCTGGGGCTGCTGGGCAGCCCGACCGTGGCCAAGGCCATACCGATCTACCTGGGCAGCATCACCGGCAGCAACGTCGCCGCCGGCATCTACACCGAGACCCTGAGCATTGCCTGGAGCTGGAACTACTGCGCGGGGATCGGTGCGCTGGGCGCATGCCTGGGGCGCGATATCGGCAGCGGCGTCGCCAGCCTGACGGTCAACCTGACGGTGGCCAACGACTGCGTGATCACCGCGCCCAACATCAGCTTCGGCAGCGCGCCGGTGATCAGCGCCTTCGCCACTGTCAGCGGGCAGACCATCAACCTCGCCTGTACCAAGGGCAGTGCCTACACCGTGGGCCTGGACGATGGCCAGCAGCCCGTCAGCGTCGGCGGGCGGCGGCGGATGATCTCGGGGGGCAACTACCTGGCCTACGACATCTTCAAAAGCGCCGGCACCACCCGCTGGGGCAGCGTGGGCGCGGCGCGGCGGGCCAGTTCCGACGCCGAGGTGAACCCCGGCAACGGCTTGGGCACCGGCAGCCAGGTGTTCAACTACAACGCCCGGATCTACACCGACCAGGCCACGCCGCCGGCGGGGACCTATATCGACAATGTGGTGCTGGATGTGGGGTTTTAAAGGGGGGAGTGACCCTATTGTGCTAGTCGCAGGTGTTTGTGGCGTGGCGCAGATCCTGCGGCTGCTTCGCTGCCGATCGCAGCCTACGGCAGCGGCTACAGGAGAAGGTGATGGCCCAGATGACGGGGTCGAGGTAGCCGCTGCCGCAGGCTGCGATAGGTCCGAAGGACCTCTGGCGGTCTCAAGGCCGGCCCACGGGGATGCGGCTGCCATGGGTCAGAACTTCTGGGTATCCTGCAGCCGCTGCGCCACCGCCGAACCGCTGGGGCTGACCATGGCGTAGTTGTAGCCGCTGTCGGACCAGTAGTCGGCCTGCAGTTCGCCATCGCTGCGGCTGCCCCGGGGCAGCAGGTAGTTCTTCGGTCCCGGCGGGCGGATATAGAAACTGATCCTGTGCCCACCCTGGTCCTCGTACAGCACCATCGCCGCCGGTCCTTGATCGGTGCTCAGCAAACGCCCGCTGACCGCCTGGAACCCGGCCTCGCGCAGGTCCGGCAGGCGCTCGGCCTGGGTGAAGTAGCGATCGAGCCAGGCCTGCATGGCGCCGTTGCCCCGGACTTCGAGGTCGGCCGGGAGGACGCCTTGCTGGGCGAACAGGCGATAGGCCTGCAGGGCGTCGGTCATTGGCAGCGGCAGAGCACTGGCCAGGGTCATTTCCCGCGCCTGCCAGCCACTCAGGCCGCCGACGCCGAGGGCGATCAACAGCAGCGCGGCGCTGGCCAGGTGGCGGCGCGACTGGCGCTTGAGGCGCTGGCGAATCAGCGCCGGGTCGAGGTTGGGGTTGACCGGTTGCTGCAGAGCGCCGCCGAGGGCCGCGCGCAGCTGCTGGGCGTCCTGCTGCCAGGCCTGGACCTGGGCGGCGAGCTGCGGGTGGCTGCTCAGGTAGGTCTCCAGCAGGCGCCGGTCGCTCTCGCTGAGCTGATGGTCGACGTAGGCGTGCAGATCGCGTTCGCTGGGGGGCAGGCTGATCATTTGAGTATCCGCAAAGAAGGGCTGCTGATTTCGCCGTCGCTGAGCTGGCGCAGGGCCTGGCGCGCCCGGGACAGGCGGGACATCACGGTGCCGGTGGGCACGTCGAGGATAGTGGCGACTTCCTTGTAGCTCAGGCCTTCCACCGAGACCCAGAGCAACAGCGCGCGCTGTTCGGCGGGCAGGCGGTCGAAGGCTTCCAGGGTCGATTGCGCGACCACGCTGCGTTCCACCGAAGGCTGGGCGTCGTCGCGCCCGGTGAAGAATTCCAGCATGCGCGCATAACGCCGTGAGCGGCGGTGCGCGTCGAGAAACTGGCGGTAGAGAATGGCGAACAGCCAGGCCCGCAGATCGCCCTCGGGGCGTTTTTCGCCCCAGCTCGACAGCGCCCGTTCCAGGCTCGCTTGCACCAGGTCGTCGGCGCTGCTGGGCTGACGGCTCAGGGACAGGGCGAAACGCCGCAACCGGGGGATGATTTCACGCAGCTGTTCGTCGATATCGTTCATGGGTTCCTGCGGATCGTTGGCCAGTCGCTACGCTTGCAACAGCGTGCTTGCAACAGCCAGACGCCTGGTCGTGCAGGTTATTCCAGTGCTCGGAAAATAAATATCGGCGACGGGAATAAAGCTTGCCGGGGTACGTCTGACCTGTCCTTTCCACCTGTGGCCCGCGGCCCTGGAGATATTCATGGTAGATCGTCCATCACCCCCTGATCGTCCGCCCTTGAGCGCGGCCAGCCTGAGCCTGCGTCTGGGCGGGATCGCCCTGGTGGTCGCGGCCCTGGCCGGCGCCATGGCTTATGTAAACGGCACTTTCGATCCGCAGCGCCTGACCCCCAAGGCCCTGGTGGATGTGCTGGAGAAAAACAACGGCGTACATCCGGGCTTCCGTCGCAACCACGCCAAGGGTGTGTGCGTGGTCGGTTATTTCGAGAGCAGCGGCGAAGCCCGCAGCTATTCCAGCGCCCAGGTGTTCAACGAAGCGCGGACCCCGGTGGTCGGGCGTTTCGCCTTGCCCCCCGGCAACCCCTATGCACCTGACGGCAGTGTGCCGATCCGCAGCCTGGCGCTGCGTTTCACTCAGGCCAACGGCCAGCAATGGCGCACCGGGATGAACAGCATGCCGGTGTTCCCGGTGGGCACCCCCGAAGCGTTTTACCAGTTGCAGCAGGCCAGTGCGCCAGACCCGGCGACCGGCAAGCCGAACCCGGCCAGCGTGCCGGCGTTTTTCGCCGCCCACCCGGAAGCCATGCCGTTCCTGCAATGGATCAAAAGCGCCAAGCCCTCGGCCAGCTACGCCACCGAAACCTACAACGGCATCAACGCGTTTTACCTGGTGAGCGCCACCGGGCAACGCCAGGCGGTGCGCTGGGGCGTGGTGCCGCTGACCCAGGACGCGCCCGGCGCGGTGGTGCCTGAGGGTAACGACTTCCTGGAAAAAGACCTGGTGCAGCGCCTGGCCGCGGGGCCGTTGCGCTGGCGCTTGAGCATCACCCTGGCCAACCCGGGCGACCCGACCGACGATGCCAGCAAGGCCTGGCCCAGCGAGCGCAAGGTGCTGAATGCCGGGACCCTGGTGCTGGAGCGCAGCCAGCCGCAGAACGAGGGCGAATGCCGCGACATCAACTACGACCCGCTGGTGCTGCCGAGTGGCATTGCCGCCTCCGACGACCCGCTGCTGGCGGCCCGTTCGGCGGCCTACGCCAGTTCCTATCTGCGCCGCACCAGTGAAGTCGATCAATTGCCCCATGCTGCCCAGGAGTCCCGCCCATGAGCGCCCAACCGAATCATTTCGCGCCACTGGCGCGCCTGCTGCACTGGCTGATGGCGCTGATGATCATCGGCATGCTGTTTATCGGCGCCGGCATGGTGGCCTCGGTGTCCGAGCGCCATGAGTGGTTGATCCACCTGCACAAGCCGCTGGGCATTGCCATTCTGCTGCTGGTGATCGTGCGCCTGGTCGTGCGCTTTTCCACCCGGCAACCGCCACTGCCGGCGGACCTGCCGGGCTGGCAGGCGTTGGCGGCCAAGGCCTCCCATGTGCTGCTGTACGCGCTGATGCTGATCCTGCCGCTGCTGGGCTGGGCGATGATTTCGGCGGCGGGTGATCCGGTGATGCTTGGCAGTTCGCTGCAGCTGCCGTCGCTCCTGCCGGCCAATGCCCCGCTGTTCGCCTGGTTGCGCAAGGCCCACGGCTTTCTCGCCTACCTGCTGTTCCTGACGGTGCTGCTGCATCTGGCGGCGGCGCTGTTCCATGGCTGGGTGCGCCGCGACGGGGTGCTGGAAAGCATGCTGCGCGGCAAGGACTGAGAGCAGGGCGGTGCGCTCAAGAGCCCTGGCAATGTGTTTCAACCGGCACACACCGGTGCTTTGCGCGGGTTCAGGCTCCACCGCCAGTACAGCAGCGCCACGCCATTGATCGTGGCGCCCAGCAGGCACACCCCGGTCCAGCCCGCCCAGGCGTACATAGCGGTGGCGCCGATCGAGCCGCTGGCGCTGCCGATCGAATAGAACAGCATGTAGCCCGCGGCCAGGCGGCTCTGGGCCTCGGGGCGGGTGCTGTAGATCAGGCTCTGGCTGGTGACATGCACCGCCTGCAAACCCAGGTCGAAGACGATCACCCCCAGCAGCAGGGCCCAGAGCGACGATTGGGTGTAGGCGATCGGCCACCAGGAGGCCAGCATCAGGCTCAGCGCCAGGCCGCTGGTCCATTGTCCCAGGCCACGGTCGGCCAAGCGTCCGGCACGCGAGGCGCCCAGGGCTCCGGCCGCCCCGGCGAGGCCGAACAGGCCGATCTCGGTGTGCGACAGCGACAGCGGCGGGGCGCTCAGGGGCAGCACCAGCGGGGTCCATAACACGGTGCCGGCACCGAAGATCAGCATCGCCAGCACCGCTCGGTCGCGCAGGACCTTTTCTTCGCGGAACAGACCGAACAGCGAACGGATCAGTTGGCCGTAGCTGTGCATTGCCGCCGGTTGCTCGACCTTGGGCAGCACCCGCCACAACAGCAGCGCCATCAGCAGGGTCAGCCCGGCCGACAGCAGGTACACCGAACGCCAGCCGGCCAGGTCGGCCATGGTTCCCGAGACCGTGCGCGCCAACAGGATCCCGAGCACGATGCCGCTGGTCACGCTACCCACCACCTGGCCACGTTCGCCTGGCGCGGCCAGGTTGGCGGCATAGGCCACCAGCACCTGGGTCACCACCGCGAGCAGCCCGGTCAGGGCCATGCCCAGCAACAGCCAAGTGCTGTCCGCCGCCAGCGCCACCATCAACAGGGCCACGACCGACAAGCTCGTCTGGCCGACGATCAGGCGCCGGCGGTTCAGCAGGTCGCCCAGCGGCACCAGGAACAGCAGGCCGAGACCGTAGCCGACCTGGGTCAGGGTGATGACCAGGCCGATGGTCGCTCGCGGCATGTCCAGGCTGTGGGCCATGGCATCGAGCAGGGGTTGGGCGTAATAGACATTGCCCACCGCCAGCCCGCAGGCAATGGCAAAGAGCAGCACCACCGACGCCGGAATGGTGGCGGATGGCAAAGGGGCGATTGCGGCTGTCATGCTCGGCTCCGTGAGTTCTGGTTGCTTTATGAAACCAGTTGTACGGTAGAGAGGCTGGTTTTATATTGCAACCACTTTCCTGTCGCGAGTCTGCATCATGGTCAAACGCACAAGCCTGGAGGGCGCCGAGTGCCCGGTGGCCCGTTCGCTGGACGCTATCGGTGACTGGTGGTCGCTGCTGATCATTCGCGATGCCTTTGACGGCATCCGCCGCTTCAGCGAGTTCCAGCGCAATCTGGGGATGGCCAAGAACATCCTCGCCGCCCGCCTGCGGACCCTGGTGGCCCACGGCATCTTCGAGGTGCTGCCGGCGTCCGACGGCAGTGCCTATCAGGAGTACGTGCTGACGCAGAAGGGCAACGGCCTGTTCAACCTGATCATCGGTCTGCGGCAGTGGGGCGAGGCGTATTTCTACGAGGAGGGGGAAGCGCATTCGCTGATGGTCGACCGCGAGCAGGGACTGCCGCTGCGACCGCTGGAGCTGCGCTCGGCGGATGGGCGCTTGCTCGGGCCCGAGGATTGCCGGCGGGTGCCGGTGCAATAGGCGCCGGCCGCGGTTCGCGCCGCGGCCAGCGCAGCAGGATCAGCGCAGGATGCCGACCATGTCGGCCACGGTGCTGAGGACGTCCTTGCCCAGTTGCATCGAGCGTTTGCCCGACCAGCCGGTGAGCGGGTTGGGGTTATCGTCGTGGTCCTTGAACGGCATTTCCAGGGTCAGCGACAGGCAGTCGAACTTCTCGCCGACGCTGTTGCAGGCCAGGGTCATATTGGCTTCGCCGGGCTTGTCCCTGGTGTAGCCGTGGGTGGTCTGGAAGTCCCGGGTCTTGTGTTTCAGGTGGCTGCGGAAGTGCTCCTCGAGCTTGGCCAGGCGCGGCGTGTAGCCCGGGTTGCCTTCGCAGCCGGCGGTGAACACATGGGGGATTTCTTCGTCGCCGTGCACGTCGAGGAACAGGTCGACGCCGTACTGCTCCATCTGCTGCTGGACGAACAGCACTTCCGGGCTGAGCTCCTGGCTGGCGCTCTGCCAGGCGCGGTTCAGGTCCTGGCCCATGGCGTTGGTGCGCAAGTGACCGTGGAAGGCGCCGTCGGGGTTCATGTTCGGCACCAGGTACAGATCGGCGCTGGCCAGCAGCCTGTTCAGCTCGGCATCGTCACGGTGCTGCAGGCGTTCGATCACGCCCTCCATGAACCATTCGGCCATGTGCTCGCCAGGGTGCTGCTGGGCGATGATCCAGACCTTGCGTCGGCCTTCGCCGCCGCTGCCTTTGCGCAGCAGCTGGATATCGCGACCCTCGACGCTTTTGCCGGTGGCCAGCAGTTCGGTGCCGGCCTTGGTCAGCGCCTGCTCGATCAGCCAGTCATGCCGGCCGCGGCTGTAGGGTTCGAAATAGGCGAACCAGGCGTGGGTCTGGGTGGCTTCAAGGCAGAAGCGCAGGGTGTCGCCTTCAAAAATCGTCGGCACGCGGAACCAGTTGACGTGGTCGTAGGACGCCACCGCCTGATAACCGCTCCAGGCCTTGTTGTACGAGGACTTGCTGGCATTACTCAGGCGGAACCAGTGTTCCTGGCCGACACGCAGGCCGCTGGCCTTGAAGTGGAACCACTGGAAATGCGCGCTGCGAGTATCGGGCTTGATGGCCAGCAGGACTTGCGAGGGGTTGCTGGCATCCAGTACTTCGATATTGCCGCTGTCGAAATTGGCAGAGATTTGAAACGAGCTTTGAGCCACGGTCATGGTCGATTCCTGAACAGGATTTTTTATGGCCGTTACTTTAGCAAGGCAGGGAAAATACCGGGGTAATTTCCGCGGGAGAGGGGGGGCGTCGTCCTTGACGCGAAAGCAGCTTAGAAGCTATGCGATTGATTCTCAAGCGCTGTTTTTGCATTTGCGAGCCGTTGCGGCGGGCGTCGGCTTGCAATGAGGCATTCTTTTGCTATCATCGCCGCCAATTTAGCGGGACCCAGTCTTCATTAGCCTGAAGCCAAGCCAGAAAAACTGGCAGAAAAAAAAGACCCGGCAAAAAGCCGGGTCAAAAACCGTGATTAGCCTGATGAGGAGATAATCCAGGAGTCCGACCTAAGGTCTCTTGGGTTATCGACTGATCTCGCGACCAGTTGCTTGCAATAATAATCATTATCATTTGCAAGTCAAATGTTTTCCCCCCCCGTTTAGAAAATAATTTCCTGTCCCTGTTGTCAGCCTTGTTCATCGGCCGGATCGGCCGTGGGCGAATTCTGCCGCGCATCTCATTCCTGGCGCTGGCTGTCCAGCGAGCGATCCACCAGCGCCTTGGCCATGTCGATCATGTGCACCACGGAAAACGCCAGGTCCCGCCGGGTTCCCCGCAGGTGGTCGGCGGCCTCGTAGGCGCTGGCCGCGGCACAACGCAGCAGGTCGGAAGCGTGGATCATCGCTTCCTCGCTGCTGATGCTGTCTTTGACTTCGAAGAACTTCTCGTCGATCGACGCTTCTGCAATAGCCGGCTTCAAGTAGTAGTCCATGGCCCGGCGGGCGGCCTCGCTGTCCTTGAGGGCGTTGAAGCCGACATCGGTTTCCAGTTCCGGTGCATCTTTGCTGGTTGTGCTCATGAGCGGTTCCATCCTTTGACGTGGAATAAGAGGGTCTGAGGAATGGTAATACTTAATGTATTTGTGACTAGGTTTCAAATACTACAACTTGTGTGTTGAGGGCGGAAATACACAACGTATTGTTCCGGTCCATGGACAAATGGATCGAGTTGGTTAAATCCAACATGAAGGACCGCAAGGTCACACAAGAAAAGCTCGCGGAGCGCCTGGGCATGTCCCAGGGCGGCATCGGCCATTGGCTGAGCAAACGGCGCCAGCCGAAGATCGAAGACATGAACCGGGTGCTGGAAGAAATCGGCCTGGGTTTTCTCGAAGTCGCGCTGGTGATCCGCGAAAAACCACAGGTGGATGACGAGGGCCAGTTGCTGCTGGAAGGGCCGTCACTGGTGCAGAAGTACAACCCGTACTTTCGCTACCCGGTCAGCGACTGGCGGGGCGTTGGCGAGGTGCGCGAGGCCGGTGGTGCGGGCTACGCCGCCGAGCGTTACGAGCTCTCCGACTACCAGGCCGAAGGCTCGGCGTTCTGGCTGGTCGTGGTGGGCGACGCGATGATTGCCCCGAGTGGCCTGAGCATCGCCCAGGACATGTTGATCCTGGTGGATCCGGCGGTGGAAGCGGTTCCCGGCAAGCTGGTGATCGTGCAATGCCCGGGCAGTACCGAAGCGATTTTCCGCAAGCTGGTGGAAGAGGGTGGGCAACGTTATCTGGTGCCGTTGAATCCGACTTATCCGAAGACGCTTTACAGCGATGAGTGTCGGATTATTGGTGTGGTAGTGCAGGCTACCGCTAAATTCTGACGTAAAAATACGATCGTTCCCGCAAAGCTGCGGGAACGATCTTCTGCCTCAGGAGCTTATTCCAGCTCCACCAGGGCACTTCCCTCACTGACCATCTCGCCTTCCTGGCAATACAGCGCCTTGACCACCCCGGCTTGCGGTGCGCGGATGCTGTGTTCCATCTTCATCGCCTCCAGAACCACCAGTTGCGCGCCGGCGTCGACACTCTGCCCGGCCTGCACCAGGACCCGCACGATGCTGCCGTTCATGGGCGCGGTCAGGCCGCCATGATGACTGTGGCTGGCCTCCACCGCGGCAATCGGGTCATAGGCCGTGACCCGGTGCATCTCGCCCTGCCACTGCAGGTACAGGCTGTCGCCCTGGCGAATCGCCCGGTGCTGCTGGCGCAGTCCCTTGTGTTCGATCGACAGCTGTTCGCCGTGCAAGGCAATGGCCGCGTTGGTGTCCAGCTTGATCGCCCGGTCCTGGCCCTCGCAGTCGAGGTGCAGCACGGTTTCCCGCGGCAGGCCGATGCGCAGGCCATTGGCCTTGGCCCAGGGGGAATGACGGTCGTCGGCGCGCAGCTGGTCCGGCTGACTCTGGGCGAACGCCTGGGCGGCGGCTTGCCAGAACTCGTCGCTCAAGGCGGTGGCCGGTGGCAGCAACTGATCCTGATAGCGCGGGATAAAGCCGGTATCCAGCTCGGCGGCGGCGAAGGCCGGGTGGGCGATGATGCGCCGCAGGAACGCCAGGTTGGTCTTCAGCCCGCCGATGGCGAACTCGTCGAGCATCCCCAGCAGGCGCAAACGCGCCTGCTCGCGGTTCTCGCCCCAGGCGATCAGCTTGCCGAGCATCGGGTCGTAGAACGGCGACACGCTGTCGCCTTCCTCGACGCCGCTGTCCACCCGCCGTCCAGGGCCCGCCGCCGATTCGCGGTACAACGCCAGGCGCCCGGTGGCCGGGAGGAAGTCGTTGCCCGGGTCCTCGGCGTACAGCCGCACTTCGATCGCATGCCCGATCAGCGGCACCTGATCCTGGGTGATCGGCAGCACTTCGCCCTGGGCCACGCGGATTTGCCAGGCCACCAGGTCCAGCCCGGTGATGGCTTCGGTGACCGGGTGCTCCACTTGCAGGCGGGTGTTCATTTCCATGAAGAAGAATTCGCCGCGGGCATCCAGCAGGAACTCCACGGTGCCGGCGCCGACGTAACCGATGGCCTGCGCCGCGCGTACCGCGGCTTCGCCCATGGCCTTGCGCTGTTCGGCGCTCAGGCCGGGGGCCGGGGCTTCTTCGACGACTTTCTGGTGGCGCCGCTGGATCGAGCAATCGCGCTCGTTGAGGTACAGGCAGTTGCCGTGCTGGTCGGCGAACACCTGGATCTCCACGTGGCGCGGCTTGAGCACGTACTTTTCCACCAGCATCCGCGAGTCGCCGAAGGACGACTGCGCCTCCCGCTGGGCCGAGGCCAGGGCTTCGGCCAGCTGGCTGACGTCCTCCACCACTTTCATGCCCTTGCCGCCACCGCCGGCGGTGGCCTTGAGCAGCACCGGGTAGCCGATGCGTTCGGCGGCGACGCGGAAGGTTTCCAGGTCCTGGGCTTCGCCGTGGTAACCGGGGACCAGGGGCACGCCGGCGGTTTCCATCAGCGCCTTGGCCGCCGACTTGCTGCCCATGGCGTCGATGGCCGACGCCGGCGGGCCGAGGAAGATCAGGCCGGCGGCTTCGATGGCGCGGGCGAAGCCGGCGTTTTCCGAGAGAAAGCCGTAGCCGGGGTGAATCGCCTGGGCGCCGCTGGCGTTGGCGGCGGCGATCAGTTTGTCGATCTGCAGGTAGCTGTCGGCGGCCTTGCTGCCGCCCAGGTCGACGCGCAGGTCGGCTTCGCGGCTGTGGCGGGCGTCACGGTCGGTGGCGCTGTGCACGGCCACGGTGGTCAGGCCCAGGGCCTTGGCGGTGCGCATCACGCGGCAGGCGATCTCGCCGCGGTTGGCCACCAGCAGGGTGGTCAGGACAGGGGCGCTCATCAACGCGGCTCCTTGGTGGTCGGGGCGGGCTGCCAGCTGGGCGGGCGTTTTTGCAGGAAGGCGCGCAGGCCTTCCTGGCCTTCGGGGCTGACGCGGATGCGGGCAATGGCGTTTTCGCAGTAGCGACGCAGGGCCGGGGTCAGGGCGCCGTTGCCGACTTCGCGCAGCAGGTCTTTGCTGGCGCGCATGGCGCACGGGCTGTTGAGCAACAGGTTGTCGATCCACGACGCCACTTGTTGCTCCAGCTCGGTTGCCGGGTAGCTTTCCGACAGTAGGCCGATTTCCCGGGCCCGCTGGCCGCTGAAGCGCTCGGCGGTCAGGGCATAGCGGCGTGCCGCGCGTTCGCCGATGGCCTGCACCACGAACGGGCTGATCACCGCCGGGGCCAGGCCGATGCGGACTTCCGACAGACAGAACTGCGCATCGTCGGCGCCGATCGCCATGTCGCAGCAACTGATCAGGCCCAGGGCGCCACCAAAGGCCGCGCCTTGCACCACGGCCAGGGTCGGGATCTTCAGCTTGGCCAGGTTGTACATCAGCTCGGCCAGCTCGCGGGCGTCGTCGAGGTTGGTGTGGTAGTCGAGTTCGGCCGACTGCTGCATCCAGGCCAGGTCGGCGCCGGCGCTGAAGTGCTTGCCGCGGCCGCGCACCAGCAAGAAACGCAGGGCCGGATCGCTTTGCACCTGATCCAGGGCGAGGATCAGCTCGCGAATCATTTCGGCGTTGAAGGCGTTGTTCTTTTCTTCACGGCTGAGCCACAGGGTGGCGAAACCACGCGGGTCTTTCAGCAGTTCCAGGGTGTTGAAGTCGTTCATGTCGATTGCGCTCCGGGTCACATGCGGAACACGCCGAAGCGGCTCTGTTCGATAGGGGCGTTGAGGGACGCGGACAAGGCCAGCGCCAGCACGTCGCGGGTCTGCGCCGGGTCGATGACGCCGTCGTCCCACAGCCGGGCGCTGGAGTAATACGGATGGCCCTGGTGCTCGTACTGATCGAGGATCGGCTGCTTGATCTCGGCTTCCTGGGCGGCGCTGAAAGTCTGTCCGCCACGTTCGGCCTGCTCGCGCTTGACTTGCACCAGCACCCCGGCGGCCTGCTCGGCGCCCATCACGCCGATCCGCGCGTTGGGCCACATCCACAAGAAGCGTGGGTCGTAGGCACGGCCGCACATGCCGTAGTTACCGGCGCCGAAGCTGCCGCCGATGATCACCGTGAACTTCGGCACCTTGGCGCAGGCCACCGCGGTCACCAGCTTGGCACCGTGCTTGGCGATGCCGCCGGCTTCGTATTTCTGCCCGACCATGAAGCCGGTGATGTTCTGCAGGAACAGCAGCGGGATGCCGCGCTGGCAGGCCAGTTCAATGAAGTGCGCACCTTTCTGCGCGGCCTCGGCGAAGAGGATGCCGTTGTTGGCGAGGATGGCGATCGGATAGCCGTGCAAGTGAGCGAAGCCGCACACCAGGGTGGTGCCGAACAGTGCCTTGAACTCATCGAAGACCGAACCGTCCACCAGCCGCGCGATGACTTCGCGCACATCGAAGGGCTGCTTGGCGTCCGCCGGAATCACCCCGTACAGCTCGTCGCTGGCATACAGCGGGGCGATCGGCGCGCGTTGCTGCAACTCGCCCTGCTTGCGCCAGTTGAGGTTGGCGATGCTGCGCCGGGCCAGGGCCAGGGCGTGTTCGTCGCTGTCGGCGTAGTGGTCGGCGACACCGGAGATCTTGCAGTGCACATCGGCGCCGCCGAGGTCTTCGGCGCTGACCACTTCACCGGTGGCGGCCTTCACCAGCGGCGGGCCGGCGAGGAAGATGGTGGCCTGTTCGCGGACCATGATCGCTTCGTCGGCCATGGCCGGCACGTAGGCCCCGCCGGCGGTGCAGGAACCCATGACCACGGCGATCTGCGGGATGCCCTGGGCGCTCATGTTGGCCTGGTTGAAGAAGATCCGCCCGAAGTGCTCGCGGTCGGGGAACACCTCGTCCTGGCGCGGCAGGTTGGCGCCGCCGGAGTCCACCAGGTAGATGCAGGGCAGGCGGTTCTGCTGGGCGATGGCCTGGGCGCGCAGGTGTTTTTTCACGGTCAACGGGTAGTAGGAGCCGCCTTTCACCGTGGCGTCGTTGGCCACGATCATGCATTCGACACCTTCCACCCGGCCGATGCCGGCAATCACCCCGGCGGCCGGCACGTCTTCGCCATACACCTCATACGCCGCCAACTGGCTGACTTCGAGGAAGGGCGAGCCGGGGTCGAGCAGGCGGTTGATACGCTCGCGCGGCAGCAGCTTGCCGCGCGAGGTGTGCCGTTCCTGGGCCTTGGCGCCGCCACCTTGCTGGACCTGGGCGAGCAGGGTGTGCAGGGCATCGACCTGGGCCAGCATGCTGGCAGCGTTCTGCGCGAACTCTGGTGATTTCGGGTTGAGCTGAGACTTCAGAATCATTGGGGCTCCCAGCGCAGCTCGAAGCGACAAGCTTCAAGCTGCAAGAGTAAATCGGCGTTACGGCAGCTATGGCTTGCCGCTTGTAGCTCGCAACTTGCAGCTGCTCTTACTTCGTCTCGTTAAAGAGTTCGCGACCGATCAGCATGCGGCGGATCTCGCTGGTGCCGGCGCCGATTTCATACAGCTTGGCGTCGCGCAGCAGGCGGCCGGCGGGGAATTCGTTGATGTAGCCGTTACCGCCGAGGATCTGGATCGCGTCCAGGGCCATCTGGGTGGCGCGTTCGGCGCTGTAGAGGATCACCCCGGCGGCGTCCTTGCGCGTGGTCTCGCCGCGTTCGCAGGCCTGGGCCACGGCATACAGGTAGGCGCGGCTGGCGTTGAGCTGGGTGTACATGTCGGCGACCTTGCCCTGGATCAGCTGGAACTCGCCGATGCTCTGGCCGAACTGCTTGCGGTCGTGGATGTAGGGCACCACCAGGTCCATGCAGGCCTGCATGATCCCGGTCGGGCCGCCGGAGAGCACCACGCGCTCGTAGTCCAGGCCGCTCATCAGTACCTTCACGCCGCCATTGAGCACGCCGAGGATGTTTTCTTCCGGCACTTGCACGTCATCGAAAAACAGCTCGCAGGTGTTGGAGCCGCGCATGCCCAGCTTGTCGAACTTGTTGCTGCGGCTGAAGCCTTTCCAGTCGCGCTCGACGATGAACGCGGTGATGCCGTGCGGGCCCTTTTCCAGGTCGGTCTTGGCGTAGATCACGTAGGTGTTGGCGTCGGGGCCGTTGGTGATCCAGGTCTTGCTGCCGTTGAGCACGTAGTGGTCGCCGCGCTTGTCGGCGCGCAGCTTCATCGAGACCACGTCGGAGCCGGCGTTGGGTTCGCTCATGGCCAGGGCGCCGATGTGTTCGCCGCTGATCAGCTTGGGCAGGTATTGGCTTTTCTGCTCGTGGTTGCCGTTGCGGTTGATCTGGTTGACGCAGAGGTTGGAGTGGGCGCCGTAGGAAAGGGCGACCGAGGCCGAGCCACGGCTGATTTCTTCCATGGCCACCACGTGGGCCAGGTAACCCAGGCCGGCACCGCCGTATTCTTCCGGCACGGTGATACCCAAGAGGCCCATGTCGCCGAACTTGCGCCACATGTCGGCGGGGAACAGGTTGTCGATGTCGATCTGTGCCGCCCGTGGCGCCAGCTCGGCCTTGACGAAGGCCTGCACCTGGTCGCGGAGCATGTCGATGGTTTCGCCGAGGGCAAAGTTCAGGGTCGGATAGCTCATGGGGGCACCTTCAAACTTGTTTTTATGTAAGGGAGTCGGGCTGTGGAGAGCGGCTGATCCGGCTCTCACCTTTACGTTAACGTAAGCCTGCGACGGGTGGCTGTCAATCACCCTTTACGTAAACGTCAACTTGCGCGAATCTGTAGGAGCCGAGCTTGCCGGCGATGAAGGATCACGCGGTCGTATAGCGACATCGCGGCGCTCCAATCGCGGGCAAGCCTCGCTCCTACAATAAAGACAATAGGGGGTCATCATGGATCAACCCGCACCCGCGCCGGGGCGCAGCTACACTCGCGGCACCCAGGACAAAGCCTTGCTGGCGCTGACCATCGGTCAGGCGTTCGATCGCACGGTGGCGTCATACCCTCGGGGCGAAGCCCTGGTGGTGCGTCATCAGCAGCTGCGCTACAGCTGGCAGCAACTGGCCGAAACCGTCGATCTGCATGCCCGGGCGCTGCTGGCCCTGGGGCTCAGGACCGGCGACCGGCTGGGCATCTGGGCCCCCAATTGTGCCCAGTGGTGCATCAGCCAGTTCGCCAGCGCCAAGATCGGCGCGATCCTGGTGAACATCAACCCGGCCTACCGCAGTTCCGAGCTGGAATACGTGCTCAAGCAGTCCGGTTGCCAGTGGCTGGTGTGCGCCGGTGCGTTCAAGACCTCCGACTACCACGCCATGTTGCAGGGCCTGGCACCCGAGCTGGCGCAGCAGTCCATCGGCCAGCTACAGAGCGAGCGGCTGCCGGATTTGCGCGGCGTGATCAGCCTCGACGCGCAGCCGCCGTCGGGTTTTCTGCCCTGGTCGCAGCTGGCCGACCTGGGGGCCGGCGTCAGTGTCGAAGCGCTGCGCGAACGCCAGGACAGCCTGGACCCCGACCAGGCGGTGAATATCCAGTACACCTCCGGCACCACCGGTTTCCCCAAGGGCGCGACCCTCAGCCACTACAACATCCTCAACAACGGCTATATGGTCGGCGAGAGCCTGGGCCTGGGCCACGAGGACCGCCTGGTGATTCCGGTGCCGCTGTACCACTGCTTCGGCATGGTCATGGGCAATCTGGGCTGCGTGACCCACGGCACCACCATGATCTACCCCAACGATGCCTTCGATCCGCTGCTGACCCTGAGCGCCGTGGCCGAGGAAAAGGCCACCGGGCTGTATGGCGTGCCGACCATGTTCATCGCCATGCTCGACCAGCCACAACGGGCCGAGTTCGACCTGTCGAGCCTGCGCACCGGGATCATGGCCGGGGCCACCTGTCCGATCGAGGTGATGCGTCGGGTGATCAGCGAGATGCACATGAGCGAAGTGCAGATCGCCTACGGCATGACCGAAACCAGCCCGGTGTCATTGCAGACCGGCCCGGCGGACGACCTCGAGCTGCGCGTGACCACGGTCGGCCGCACCCAGCCGCAACTGGAAAGCAAGATCATCGACGAGGCGGGCAATATCGTGCCGCGCGGCACCATCGGCGAGCTGTGCACCCGCGGCTACAGCGTGATGCTGGGCTACTGGAACAACCCCCAGGGCACGGCTGAAGCCATCGACCAGGCCGGCTGGATGCATACCGGCGACCTGGCGACCATGAACGAGCAGGGTTACGTGTGCATTGCCGGGCGCAACAAGGACATGATCATCCGCGGCGGCGAAAACATTTATCCGCGCGAGCTGGAGGAGTTTTTCTTCACCCATCCGGCGGTGGCCGACGTGCAGGTGATCGGCATTCCATGCTCGAAGTACGGTGAAGAGATTGTCGCCTGGATCAAGTTCCACCCCGGCCACAGCGCCAGCGAGGAGGAGCTGCAGGCCTGGTGCAAGGAGCGTATCGCTCACTTCAAGACGCCGCGTTACTTCAAGTTCGTCGAGGAATTCCCGATGACCGTGACCGGCAAGATCCAGAAGTTCAGGATGCGCGAGATCAGCATCGAGGAGTTGCGCGGGCATTCCTGATGTCATCGCGAGCAAGCTCGCTCTTTGTAGNGGAGCGAGCTTGCTCGCGATAGCGACCCCAAGGTCGCCGCCGAATCAGGGAAGAAAACAGGAATGGCAGAAAGCACAAAGGGGAGCCGAAGCTCCCCTTTAATTTTGTCGTTGCGTGCTCTTTTTTTATTATTGAGGGGCGGTCTGTTGTTGTTTTTGGCAACCGTTACCCTTTACCGCTGTTTTTGGCGATCCCCATCCGGGATCAAGAGCAAACGTATTTTTTTGAGCGCTGATCTATTTTCTCGCTTGAGCGACCAACCAGTTCGGGAGCTACCTTGGGGTAGTTTTATTGTTCTCTGCCCGGTTGCGGGTGGCTCTTGTTGTTGAAGACACCCTGGAAAACACATCCTCTCCAAAAAAATCTGTTAGCTGCGTCTCTGCCGTGTTGTTTTTGTTATGTCAGAGTCGTTTCGTCTTATTTTTATTAGCTTTGCTGCTTTTTATTCTTGTTATGCCAGAGATATAGCAGAAGCCATGCCAACTTTTTAAAATCCTTTAAAATCAATGGTTTGATAAAAACGGCATTTCATCTGTACCGCTAGAAAATCGACAAACTGTTTCCGTGTTACCCGTTTCGAGCGTGCGCCAGAGCAGTCGGTAACACCCTGAAACAGGCAACCCCCTCAACCTGGGTAACGGGCCTTGGCGACGCGCGAGCCGGTGGGCCGCCCCAGCACGGAGCAGATCTGCTGGCCGGCGAGGATCAGGCGCTCCATGTCGATACCGGTTTTGATGCCCAGCCCATTGAGCAGGTACAGCACGTCCTCGCTGGCGACGTTACCGCTGGCGCCCTTGGCGTAGGGGCAGCCGCCGAGCCCGGCGATGGAGCTGTCGAACACCGCGATGCCTTCCAGCAGGCTGGCGTAGATATTGGCCAGGGCCTGGCCGTAGGTGTCGTGGAAGTGCCCGGCGAGCTTGTCCCGCGGGACATGGGCGGCCACCACCTCGAACATCCGCCGGGTAGCGCCGGCGGTGCCGGTGCCGATGGTGTCGCCCAGGGACACTTCGTAGCAGCCCATGCTGTACAGCTCGCGGGCGACCACGGCGACCTGTTCCGGCGCCACCTCGCCTTCGTAAGGGCAGCCCAGCACGCAGGACACGTAACCGCGCACGGTAACGCCATGCTGTTTCGCCGCGTCCATGATCGGCACGAAGCGCTCCAGGCTCTCGCTGATGGAGCAATTGATGTTGCGCTGGGAGAAGGACTCGGAGGCGGCGGCGAACACCGCGACCTCCTTGACCCCGGCGGCCACGGCATCTTCGAAGCCGCGCAGGTTCGGGGCGAGGGCGCCGTAGGTCACTCCCGGCTTGCGCTGGATTTGCGCGAACACCTCGGCGGACCCGGCCATCTGCGGCACCCATTTGGGCGAGACGAAACTGCCGACTTCTATATAGCCGAGCCCGGCCGCGCTCAGGGCATCCACCAGTTGCACCTTGTCGGCGACGCTGATGGGCTGGGCTTCGTTCTGCAAACCGTCGCGAGGACCGACTTCGACCAGGCGCACATGGGTGGGGAGGGACATGGGGCTTTACCTTTTATATGTAGGGCCGCTGATGTAGCCGCTGCCGCAGGCTGCGCTCGGCGACGAAGTCGACGCAAAACCAGGCGCTACGGTCTGTCTGGCAGATTGTCTGTGTTACTGGTGCGGCCGCTTTGCGGGCGACCGCAGCCTGGGGCGGTTACTGCACGGCGCTTTTCTGATTCTGGATGGTCTGCTCCAGCGCCTGGGTGCAGCGCTCTTCCGCGGTGTCCAGCTCCAGCTTCATCTGTTCGATGTCCAGCAGCTGTTGTTCCAGCTGTTCACGGCGCTCGGCGATTTTCGCCAGCATGCTGTGCAATTGCTTCAGATTGCCGCTGCTGGGGTCGTAGAGTTCGATCAGCTCGCGGCACTCGGCCAGGGAGAAGCCGATGCGCTTGCCGCGCAGGATCAGCTTCAGGCTGACCTTGTCCCGTGGCGAGTAGATGCGTTCCTGGCCACGGCGTTCGGGGGCGAGCAGGCCTTGTTCTTCATAAAAGCGGATGGCCCGGGTGGTGATGTCGAGCTCGCGGGCGAGGTCGGAAATGCTGTAGGTCTGGCTGCTCATGGGGGCACTCGAAAAAGGTCTTGGCGTTAAGCTAATTCGAGGTTGACGTATACGTCAAGCAAGATGAAACCCTATCCGTAGGAGCGAGGCTTGCCCACGATGGGGACGCTGAGGTTTCCCTGAACCACCACGTTCTTCCTTATCGCGGGCAAGCCTCGCTCCTACAGATTACTTTTCGAGTTTTTTCTCGTGGGCCGTCACCTGCTGGCACAACTCGATCATCTGCTCGCGCATCCAGCGGTTGGCCGGGTCCTGGTCGGTGCTTTCGTGCCAGTAGAGGTGGGTTTCCAGCGGCGGCACGTCGTTGACCGGCAGGTTGAACGCCTGCAGGTCATGGCGCCGGGCGAAGCGCTCGGGCACGGTCATGACCATGTCGGTCTGTTGCAACACTTGCGAGGCCATCAGGTAATGCTGGGAGCGCAGGGCGATCTTGCGCTGGATGCCCATCTTGCCCAACGCCAGGTCGACATAACCCAGGCCGCTGCGGCGACTGGAAATGTGGATATGGGTCAGCGACAGGTAGTCGTCGAGGCTGAGTTTTTCCTTGTTCGCCAGCGGGTGGCTCTTGCGCATGGCGCAGACGTAGCGGTCTTCCATCAGCTTGACGTGGCGGACCTGCGGGTCGGTGTTGAGCGGGGCATCGACGGCGAAATCCAGGCGGCCGGCGGCCAGTTCCTTGGTGGTTTCCCGGCGCTTGGACAGGAAGCTCTCGATGATCACCGTGGGGGCCAGGCGCCGCAGGCGCTGGAACAGCGGCGGCAGGATCACCGCCTCGGTCAGGTCGGTCATGCTGATGCGGTAGGTCTTGACCGCCTGCAAGGGATTGAAGATGCGGCTTTCCTGCACCGACACCCGCAGCAGCGACAGGGCGTTGCGCACCGGGCCGATGATGTTCTGCGCCATGGGCGTGGGCACCATGCCCTGGGCGGTCCGCACGAACAGCGGGTCGTTGAAGGTCTCGCGCAGGCGGGCCAGGGCGTTGGAGACAGCAGGCTGAGTGATGCCGACGATCTGCCCGGCGCGGGTCAGGTTGGCTTCGGTGTAGATCGCGTCGAAGACGATGAAAAGGTTGAGGTCGACCTTGCTCAGATTCATTGCGCTGCACTCTTATTGTTAGGGTCGGGAGGGATGGGTTGATGGCCTGCCTGATCAGTCAATCATATATCGGTGATGAATGTTAATACACGCCGAGAATAGGCTAGGTAAATTTTCGTAAGCTGTTCTAGCATCGGTTCCATGCCCTCAACCACCTTGCCAAGAAGGTAGCTGCCCATGGATTTCGCCTATTCACCCAAGGTTCAGGAACTGCGTGAGCGCGTGACCGCGTTCATGGACACTTATGTCTATCCGGCTGAAGCCGTGTTCGAGCGCCAGGTCGCCGAAGGCGATCGCTGGCAGCCGACGGCGATCATGGAAGAGCTCAAACTCAAGGCCAAGGCCGAGGGCCTGTGGAACCTGTTCTTGCCCGAGTCGGAGCTCGGCGCCGGCCTGACCAACCTCGAATACGCGCCGCTGGCGGAAATCATGGGCCGTTCCCTGCTGGGGCCGGAACCCTTCAACTGCTCGGCACCGGACACCGGCAACATGGAAGTGCTGGTGCGTTACGCCAATGAAGAGCAGAAGCAACGCTGGCTGGAGCCGCTGCTGCGCGGCGAGATCCGCTCCGCCTTCGCCATGACCGAGCCGGACGTGGCATCGTCCGACGCCACCAACATGGCCGCCCGCGCCGTGCGTGATGGCGACGAATGGGTGATCAACGGCAAGAAGTGGTGGACCTCGGGGGCCTGCGACCCGCGCTGCAAGATCCTGATCTTCATGGGCCTGAGCAACCCGGACGCACCGCGCCACCAGCAGCACTCGATGATCCTGGTGCCGGTCGACACCCCCGGGGTGAAGATTGTCCGGCCGCTGCCGGTGTTCGGTTACGACGACGCCCCCCACGGCCATGCCGAAGTGCTGTTCGACAACGTGCGGGTGCCGTACGAGAACGTGCTGCTGGGCGAGGGTCGTGGCTTCGAGATCGCCCAGGGTCGCCTTGGCCCGGGCCGGATTCACCACTGCATGCGCTCGATCGGCATGGCCGAGCGCGCACTGGAGTTGATGTGCAAGCGTGCGGTGAGCCGCACCGCGTTCGGCAAGCCGCTGGCGCGCCTGGGCGGTAACGTCGACAAGATCGCCGATTCGCGGATGGAGATCGACATGGCGCGCCTGCTGACCCTGAAGGCGGCGTACATGATGGACACCGTCGGTAACAAAGTGGCGAAAAGCGAAATCGCCCAGATCAAGGTGGTGGCGCCGAACGTGGCCTTGAAGGTGATCGACCGGGCCATCCAGATTCATGGCGGGGCCGGGGTCTCCAACGATTTCCCGCTGGCCTACATGTACGCCATGCAACGCACCCTGCGCCTGGCCGACGGCCCGGACGAAGTGCACCGCGCGGCTATCGGCAAGTTCGAAATCGGCAAGTACGTGCCCAAGGAAATGCTGCGCAGCGGGCATTAAAAACGATCGTGGGCTCCGCTCCTACAGAATCTTCCGTAGGAGCGAGGCTTGCCCGCGATAACGTCCTCGATTACGCCGCCGATTTTCCCTCCCTCAATACACCCAGACCTCCACCCGCCGATTCTTGATCCGTCCCTCGTCCGCGGTATTGGCCGCGACCGGCATCTGCGCGCCAAAACCGCGGATCTCGCGCAGCACCACACCGTTTCTCACCAGTTCCCGGCGCACGGTCATCGCCCTCAGCTTGGACAGCAGCGCCGCGCGTGCCGGATCGTTCTTGGCGTCGCCGAAGCCGACCAGGGTCACGCGCTTGGCTAGTTTGTCGTGGCGCTTGAGAAAATCCAGGACCCGCGCCAGATCCTGGTGCGCCTTGTTGTCGAGGGTGGCGCTGCCTTCCTCGAAGCGAAAGTTCACGGTCAGGCGCTGCGCCTGCCGGGCGATGGCCTGGTACCCCTCGGGCATCTGCGGGGCGGGGGTGACGCTCATGGCCAGCACCGTCTGCGCAATAAAACCGTTGGCCGCGACTATCGCCTGGCCCCTGGGGCTCTGGGCGAAACGTACCAGGGCGCGGGCCCAGGGGTTTTGCTCGTCGGGTGGCAGGTAGAAGTACAGGCGCCGTGACAGCGGGTAGTCCTCGGTGGCGATCAGGCTGTCGAGGGGCAACATCGGTTGCGAGCCGCCGTCGACGATCGCCACGGCCTTGGCCTGGCGCACATAAGGCAGGCCGATAAAACCGATGCCCTGGGGATCGTGGCTGACCGCGTCGGAGAGCTGCTCGCTGGACTCGAAGCGTTGCGCCGTGGCGCTGAGGTTCTTGCCGCGTTGGGCCAGCACCAACTCCTTGAAGGTGTCGTAGGTGCCGGACCGGTCATCGCGGGCGTACAGGTGAATGGCACCGCCGATGCCGCCCAGTTCTTCCCAGGTTTTCACCTCACCGCTGAAGACCCGCGCCAGTTGTTCGGTGTCCAGCCGCGTCAGCGGGTTTTGCGGGTGGAGGATGATCGCCAGGCCGTCGATGGCGATCACCTGTTCGGCCTCGGGATCTTTCAGGTCGCCGAGGGCTTCCAGTTCCACCAGTTCGCTGTCCTTGATCGGCCGTGACGCGGCGGCGAGGTCGGCGCTGGCGTTCTTCAACGCGGCAAAGCCGGTACTGGAGCCATGGGCGGCGATCTCGACGAAAACGCGCCGGCCCTGGGCATCCTGGCCGGTCACCCGACGCTCGTTGTCTTTGCCTGAGGCCTCGATCCGTATGTCGAGCAAACCTTGTTCTTGCATCAGGCCCTTGACCAGGGCCGGGCCCAACGCGGCGCCGATGGTGTTGGAACCCTGGATGCGCAGCACCGGCTGGTCGCCGCCGGCCAGGGGCAGGGCGGCGAACACCGACCAGGGCAGGGCGTAGCAAACGAAGCCGACCAGCAGCAGGCAGAGGGTTCGGCACCAGAGGTCCCGTTCACTGACGGTACAAACGCGTGACATGCGGCAATGGCCTTCTATGGCGGGAGCGAGTGCGGCGAGATTAAGTCAGGGAGGTGACGGAGATATGACGGTTGATGCGGGTAATCAGAGTCTTCTCGTGGTTTTTCGGAATGCTCTTAAAGACCCGGCACGGCTGGCTCAGTACAGTTGAAAACTTTGTCTGGAGGGGAATTGGCGCAAGCCGATTCTCGTCTTCACCAGGCGTCGATGCAGCCCTGGCTGCAATTTGCTTGTGTCAAAGGAGTATGAAATGAGTGGCTGGTTCGAGCTGAAGCAATATGGCAGCGGAGGTTTCAGGTTCTTGCTGAAGTCCAAGGACGCGCAGACCATGCTTCAAAGCGACCGTTACCCTTGTCGTGAGAGTGTCGAGGCAGCCATCGCGCTGTTGCGCAAGCACTGCACGTCCCCGGGTAGTTACGAAAAGAAGATCGCCCCTGGTGGCAAATCCTACTTCAATCTCAAGGCCGGCAAGGAGGTGATCCTGGTCAGCCACCTGTATGACTCGGAGCCGACCCGTGAGTCCGCCATCGAGGCCATCATGCAGGCCGGCACCAGCACCCGGGTCGAGTTGTGTTGAGACGCTGAAGCCATAAAAAAAGCCCATCGCAGGATGGGCTTTTTTGTGCCTGGCGATCAGCTCAGTTCGAGCCAGATCGGTGCGTGGTCGGAAGGCTTTTCCATGCCGCGCAGGTCGTAGTCGACCCCGGCATCCTTGATCCGTGGCAGCAGGCCGCGGGAGGCCATGATCAGGTCGATGCGCAGGCCGCGCTTGGGCTCGTCCTCGAAACCGCGGCTGCGGTAGTCGAACCAGCTGAAGCGATCGACCACCTCGGGATTGAGGTGACGGAAACTGTCGACCAGGCCCCAGTTCTTCAGGCGGTCCATCCACTCGCGCTCTTCCGGCAGGAAGCTGCACTTGCCGGTTTTCAGCCAGCGTTTCATGTTGTCCGGGCCGATGCCGATGTCGCAGTCTTCCGGGGAAATGTTCACATCACCCATGACCACCAGCGGCTGCTCGTTGCTGAAACGGGTTTCCAGCAGGTGCTGCAGGTCGCTGTAGAAACGCTGCTTGGCCGGGAACTTGGTGGGGTGGTCGCGGCTTTCGCCCTGGGGGAAGTAGCCGTTCATGATGGTTACCTGGGTGCCGTTGGCGTCGACGAAGGTGCCCCAGATAAAACGCCGCTGGGCGTCTTCATCGTCACCGTCGAAGCCTTTGTACAGGTCCAGTGGCGCCTGGCGCGAAAGCAGGGCGACGCCGTAGTGGCCTTTCTGCCCGTGGAAATTCACGTGATAGCCCAGCGCCTGGACTTCGGCCAGGGGGAACTGGTCGTCTGATACCTTGGTTTCCTGCAGGCCGATGATGTCCGGTTGATGCTTTTCGATCAGCGCCGCCAGCTGATGGGGGCGGGCGCGCAGCCCGTTGATGTTGAACGAGACGATCTTCATGGTCGGCAGTCCTGGCAAAACTGCGATGCTAGCCGACAAGTCGCGCGGCGGCCAGCGTGGCGGCGTGGCGGCTGCGCTGCTAAGGTCCATGAGCAGCGCAGCGTAGTGGAACGATCGCGGGCCTGGAAGGCTCGTAGCTATGAAGCACATCAAGAACTGGCACATGTTCGCCGCCATTCAGCGCGGCCACTTCAAGCCGGCCCCAGGGGGGAGACCCATCGCCATGCCTGAAACCTCGACTGCCATCGCCGACATTCATATGCTCGACAGCGGCTACGCGCGCGAAGCCCGTTCCCTGCTGTACCAGACTTATCGCCACGAGCCGACCTTCGCCTATCTGTTCGAGTCCGAACGCCCGGGTTACGAGCAGCGGGTGCGGGCCACGGTGCGGGAGCTGGTCAAGCAGCACTTTATTCAGGACCTGCCGGCCATTGGCCTGCTGGTCAACGACCGGCTGATCGGCATCGCCCTGATCGCGCCACCCCAGCGTCGCCTGGGCATTACCGAGAGCTGGGCCTGGCGCTTGCGCATGGTGCTCAGTACCGGTTTCCGTTGCACCCGGCGTTACCTGGACTATCACGCGGCAGTGCTGGGTTGCCTGCCCACCGACTCGGTGCACGTCCTGCCATTGCTGGGCGTGCACCCGCAGTTCCAGGGCAGGCATTTCGGTGAGCAGTTGCTGCAGGCGGTGCACAACTGGTGCGCGGTGGACGAGCATTCCCAGGGCGTGGTGCTGGACACCGGCAATCCGCGTTACCTGGCGTTCTATGAGCGCCAGGGTTACGAAGAGATTGGCGAGATCGCTGTCGGTCCGATCCGTGAGCACGTTTTCTTTCACGCCAACCCGCAGGTTCTGCAAAGCGCGACCGGCTGAACAGAACTTTCCTCACATTTGTGCGCTCTATCGGGCTCCCAGCTCGTGATAGCATTCGCGCCTATGAAGTTTTCAGGAAGATTCACCAGCGGCTTGTTGCTGCTGTTCACAAGCTGTGCGGCACTGGCGCAAAGCGAATTGGACGTCAGGGTCAAACCCTCCAACGATGAACTCAAGGCCAATGTGGAAGGCTACATTGGCGGGGTGGGCGATCGCGACGAGGAGGCGCTGCTGCGCTTCAGTCGTGGCGCCGAGGAGCAGGCCCGCAAGGCCGCCCAGGCCCTGGGCTACTACCAGCCGCAGATCAGCAGCGAAGTCAAAGGCGGCGAAAAGCCGCGTTTGGTGCTGAATATCGATCCTGGCGAGCCGGTGCACCTGCGCAACGTCACCATCCGGGTCGACGGTCCAGCGGCCTCCCTCAAGGGCTTTCGTGTGCCCAAAAGTGATCAGCTGAAAAGCGGCGCGGTCCTCAATCACGGTCATTACGAAGACGCCAAGCGGCTGATCCAGAACCAGGCGTCGCGCTACGGCTTTTTCAGCGGGCGTTTCACCCGGCAGAAGCTGGCCGTGGACCCCCAGGCTGGGGTGGCGGACATCGAACTGGTGTACGAAAGCGGTCCGCGCTACGCCCTGGGCAAGGTCAGTTTTGCCGGCGATACGCCGTTCGACGAAGACCTGCTGCAACGCATGGTGCCGTTCAAGGCCGGCACGCCCTACGATTCCGAACTGATCGCCGAACTCAACCAGGCGCTGCAATCGAGCGGCTACTTCGAAGGCGTGCGGGTCGACGCGGCGCCGACCGCGGCCGCCGCCGAGGTGATTCCGGTGGCGGTCCAGCTGGAAACCCGCAAGCCGCGCACCATGGGTCTGGGCCTGGGGTTTTCCACCGACGTCGGGCCGCGGGCCAAGGCCAACTGGACCCGGCACTGGGTCAATGCCCAAGGCCACAGCTATGGCTGGGAGGCGGAAATCTCCGCGCCGCGGCAGAACGTCGGCCTGTTCTACGACATACCGCTGGACCCGCCGCTGACCGACAAGCTGCGTTTTGCCGGCGGCTACCAGAACGAAGAAATCTCCAATACCGACACCCTGAGTAAACTGCTCACCCTCGGTCCCGAGTGGCACAGCAAGTTACCCAGCGGCTGGCAGCGGGTCATCTCGCTGAAGTGGCAGCGCGAGGAATACCGCCTTGGCGACGACTCGGGCCTGAGTACCCTGTTGATGCCCGGCATCAGTTATTCCTACCTGCGCAGCGATAACCGCATCGACCCGCACAATGGCTATCGCCTGCAATTCGACAGCAAGGTGGCCAAGGAAGGGCTGGGCTCGGACACCAACCTGCTGTATGGCACCGTGCTGCTCAAGGGCCTGACCACGGTGTGGGACAACCACCGGTTTCTTGGCCGGGTGCAGTTCGGTGGCAGCGCCACCAATGGTTACAAGAAGGTCCCGCCATCGCTGCGCTTTTTCGCCGGTGGCGATCAGAGCGTGCGTGGTTACGATTACCAGAGCCTGTCGCCGGAGAACTCCGACGGCGACCGGATCGGCGGGCGCTACATGGTGGCCGGCAGCGTCGAGTACCAGTACTCCATCGCGGAAAAATGGCGCCTGGCGACCTTTGTCGACCAGGGCAACTCCTTCGACAAACTTGAACTGCCGAACCTCAAGACCGGGGGCGGTGTCGGTGTGCGCTGGATCTCCCCGGTGGGGCCGATCCGTCTCGACCTGGCCCGTGCGCTGGACGACGACGGCGGCATTCGCTTGCACTTTTCCATGGGGCCAGAGCTGTGAAGCGTGGTTTGAAGATCGCGGCGCTGGCGCTGCTTGTACTGGTGGCGGTGCTAATACTGGCGCTGGCTTCGATACTCGGCACCCAGGCCGGCAGTCGCTGGGCCCTGGGCCTGGTGCCGGGCTTGACGGTGGAGAACTTCGCCGGCCGCCTGGGCGGGCAGTGGAGCGCCGATCACCTGTTGTGGCAGCAAGACAGCAGCCGGGTCGAACTCCAGGCGCCGAAATTCGCCTGGTCGCCGGCGTGCCTGATGCGCATGACCCTGTGCATCGAGCAACTGGACGTGGAGCAGGTCAGCCTGCAATTCCCGCCGGGTGCGGAAGAAGAAAGCAGCGGCCCGATCAGCCTGCCGGATCTGCAACTGCCCCTGGCTATCGAGCTGGGTCAGGTGCGGGTCGGCAGCCTGCAGTTCAATGGCGCCGAGGAGCTCAAGGGCCTGCAACTGGCGGCGCAGTGGACGGCCAAGGGCTTGCAGATCGACTCGGTGAGCCTGCAACGCGACGACCTCAGCCTCAAACTTTCGGGCTTGTTGTCGCCCAGCGGCGACTGGCCATTGAGCGCCACCGGTACCCTGACCCTGCCGGCGCCCGGCAGCGAACCCTGGGCGCTGGCGCTGAAGGTCGACGGCGACCTGTTGAAGACCCTCAAGCTTGCGGCCGACAGCAGCGGTTATCTGCAAGGACGGTTGAGCGGTGAGCTGCAACCGCTGGCGGAGAACCTGCCGGCCGAGGTGCGGATCACCGCCGATGGCTTCAAGGCCAGCGCCGATCTGCCCGATACCCTGATGCTCAATCAGCTGGAACTGACCGGCAAAGGCGATCTCAAGGCGGGTTACCAACTGCTGGGCAAGGCCACCTTGCCGGCCGAGCAGGGGCCGGTGGCACTGGCGCTGCAAGGCAAGGTCGACGCCAAGGGCGCGCAGATCGCCGCGCTGGACCTGACCGCCAACGACAAGCAAAACCTCAAGCTGACCGGCCAGCTGGACTGGAGCCAGGGCCTGAACGCCGAAGCCAAGCTCGACTGGCTGGATTTCCCCTGGCATCGCCTGTACCCGCTGATCGAAGAACCCGCGGTGGCGGTGCGTCGTTTCAATGCTGAAGTCGCCTACCGCGATGGCAACTACCTGGGCAACTTCAAGGGCGACCTCGATGGCCCGGCGGGGGCGTTCAGCCTCAGCAGCCCGTTCAGCGGCGACCTGACGAAAATCTTCCTGCCCCAGTTCAAGCTGGCGGCCGGCCAGGGCAAGGCCGAAGGCCACCTGAACCTGCAATTCGCCGACGGCATCGCCTGGGATATCGCGCTGGATCTGTCGGCGATCAACCCGGCGTACTGGGTCGCCGAGCTGCCGGGTACGTTAGCTGGACCGCTGCGCAGCCAGGGCGAAATGAAGAACGAGCAACTCAAGCTCAACGCCGACCTCGACCTCAAGGGCAAGTTGCGCGGCCAGCCCGTGGTGCTGCAGGCCAAGGCCGATGGCGCTGGAGAGCAGTGGAACCTGAGCGCCCTGGACATCCGCCTGGGCGACAACCGCATCAACGGTTCCGGCCGCCTGCAACAACGCCTGGCCGGGCAGCTCGATATCAAGCTGCCACGCCTTGGCCAGCTGTGGCCCGAGCTGCGTGGCCAGCTCAACGGCCGCCTCGATGTGGCCGGCACCCTGAAGGCGCCGCAGGGCAAGCTCGACCTGCAAGGCCAGCAGTTGGTATTCGCCGACAATCGCCTGCAGAGCCTCAAGCTCGATGCCAACCTGGACAGCGCGCAACGGGCGCGGATCGACCTCAAGGGGGCCGGCATCCAGGTCGGCGAAACCTCGCTGGGGACGCTGACGGCCAGCGGCCAGGGCGATATCAAGAGCCAGAAGTTGCAACTGGACCTGCAAGGCCCGCAGCTCAAGCTGGCGCTGGGCCTGGACGGCAAGCTGGACCAGGGCAACTGGCGCGGACGCCTGGCCAGCGGCGATATCCTGACCGGTGGCCAGGACTGGAGGCTGCAAGCCCCGGCGAAGCTCGAATACCTGGCCGACGGCAAGCTCAATTTCGGCGCCCATTGCTGGGCCAGCGGCGATGCCAGCCTGTGTGGCGAAGATCAGCGGCTGATGCCCGAGCCCAAGTTGCGCTACCACCTCAAGCAGTTCCCGATCGACAGCCTTGCGCAGTGGCTGCCCAAGGACTTCGCCTGGAAGGGCCGGCTCAATGCCGATATCCAGCTGGACGTACCGGCCGGCGGCCCGCAGGGGCGGATCCTGCTGGACGCCAGCGGCGGCACCTTGCGGGTCAAGGAAAAGCAGCAGTGGCTGGACTTCCCGTACCAGACGCTGAAACTCGACACCACCCTCAACCCCAAGCGTATCGACACGCAGCTGGCGTTCAGTGGCGGCAAGCTCGGTGAGCTGATGCTGCAGGCGCAGATCAATCCGTTGCCGAAAAACAAGCCGCTGTCCGGCGAGTTCCGCCTCAGCGGCCTGGACCTGGCGGTGGCGCGGCCGTTCGTGCCGATGGTCGAGAAGCTTGCCGGCACCCTCAATGGCAGCGGGCGCATCTCCGGTGGACTGCTGGCGCCGCAGGTCAACGGCAGCCTGGCGCTCAGCGGTGGCGAAGTCTCCGGTCCCGAATTGCCCATCAGCCTCCAGGACCTGCAATTGCAGGCGCTGATCGCCGGTGAAAATGTGCAGTTGAGCGGTGGCTGGAAGAGCGGCAAGGCCGGGCAGGGCAGCCTGAACGGCAATATCGCCTGGGGCCAGGCGCTGGTGGTGGACCTGAGCCTGAAAGGCTCGCAGCTGCCGGTCACCGTCGAGCCCTATGCGGTGCTGGACGTGGCGCCGGACCTGAAGATCTCGATGAAGGACGACAAGCTGGCGATCGCCGGCAAGGTCCACGTGCCCAAGGGCGAAATCACCGTTCGCGAATTGCCGCCATCGACGGTCAAGGTGTCGGACGACACGGTGATCATCGGCCACCAGACCGAGGAGGGCAAAGCGCCGATGGCCATGGCGATGGACATCGACGTGGTGGTCGGCGAGGACAAGCTCAGCTTCACCGGTTTCGGCCTGACCGCCAACCTGCAAGGCCACGTGCACATCGGTGACAACATGGACACCCGTGGCGAACTGTGGCTCAACGACGGCCGCTACCGCGCCTACGGCCAGCGCCTGACCGTGCGCCGGGCGCGCCTGCTGTTCGCCGGGCCGATCGACCAGCCGTACCTGGACATCGAGGCGATCCGCCAGACCGATGACGTGATCGCCGGGATCCGCCTCAGTGGCAGCGCCGAACAGCCGACCACGCAGATCTTCTCGGAGCCGGCGATGAGCCAGGAGCAGGCCTTGTCCTACCTGGTGCTCGGGCGTCCCTTGAGCACCACCGGCGAGGACAACAACATGCTGGCGCAAGCCGCCCTGGGCCTTGGCCTGATGGGCAGCTCGAACATCACCGGCGGGCTGGCCAAGAACCTGGGGATCGAAGACTTCCAGCTCGACACCCAGGGCAGTGGCAACACCACCAGCGTGGTGGCCAGCGGCAATATCTCCGAGCGCCTCAGCCTGCGGTACGGGGTGGGGGTCTTCGAACCGGCCAACACCATCGCCCTGCGCTACAAACTGAGCAAAAAGGTCTACCTGGAAGCGGCCAGCGGCGTCGCCAGCTCGCTGGACATCTTCTACAAGCGCGACTTCTGATAGCGGTCGGCAAGCCAGTCCCCTTTGGCGAGGGGACGGGCTTTCGCCACCCCTCCAACCGGTATTCCTCCCCCCGATTTTCGACGTCAAGGCTTTCCCATTAATTAGCTTGATAGTGAGCATGCTAATTATTGTTTGGATATTGGCTGCCTAGGCAGTAACATCTCGACATACTTTCGCTGCCTAGGCAGCTAACAGGTGGTCAGATGAAGCACTTCACCCCAGACGATTTCCACAATTGCCACCTTGGGCTCTTGCTGGGCCGTGCGGCCCTGCTCAAGGACCGGATTATCGACACCCACATGGAACCCCACGGCATCACCGCCGCGCAGTTCAAGGTGCTGATCATCATGGCCCAGTTCGGCGTCGACACCCCGGCCGAGCTGTGCCGCCACCTGTCCCTCGACAGCGGTTCCATGACCCGCATGCTCGATCGCCTGGAGCAGAAGGACTTCCTCGCCCGCCAACGCTCGGAGCACGACCGCCGCCAGGTGCGCCTGGTGCTCACCGAGGAGGGCCAGAAGCTCGCCGACTGCCTGCCGCACATCGGCGCCAACGCCATGAACGAACTGGCCGGCGCCATCACCCCCGAAGAGTTGAAAACCCTGGAACAGATCCTCAAGAAAATTTTGCTGGCGGCCGGTGACCCGATCACCGTGTTGCGGGTAGGTGATAAGTAAATGAGCAGTAAAACCTTGCGTGCCCGTTTCAGCCTGGTACTGCTGGCCATGAGCCTGGCCGGATGTGCCAACTACAGCGGCCTGACAACCGAAGGGGTGAGCCTCGATGCCAAATCCCTCAAGGCCGGACAATCCCTGAGTGGCGTGACCCTGTCGCCGGCGGCCTGGCCGAAGAGCGACTGGTGGAAGAGCCTGGGCGATCCACAGCTCGATGGCCTGATCCGCGAAGCCCTGCACGACAGCCCCGACATGCAGATCGCCAGCGCCCGCGCGCACCAGGCCAGCGCGGCGGCCTATGCCGCGGATGCGGCACGCATGCCGACCCTGGATGCCAGCGGCAGTGTCAGCCGCTCGCGCCTGTCTCGCTCGCAGGACCCGAGGGGGCAGGGCGACAACTACAGCACCCTGCGCAGCCTGACGGGCACCTTCAATTACACCTTCGACCTCTGGGGCGGCCAGCGCGATACCTGGGAAGCCGCCCTGGGCCAGGCGCGCGCCGCCGAGATCGATCGCCAGGCCGCGCAACTGACCCTGGCCGCCGATGTGGCCCGTGCCTACAGCGACCTGGGCCAGGCGCATATCGTCCATGACCTGGCCGATGAAGACCTCAAGCGCACCCGGCAGATGCTCGAGCTGAGCCAGAAGCGCCTGAGCTCGGGCATCGACAGCCAGTATCAGTACCAGCAGACCGAAAGCCTGGAGGCCAGCTCCGAAGCCAGCCTGATCGACGCCGAGAAAAACCTGCAGAGCGCCAAGATCGCCCTCGCGGTATTGCTCGGCAAAGGCCCCGACCGGGGCAACGACATCGCCCGGCCGAAAGTCCTCCAGGCCAGCGCGGTGGCGTTGCCATCGGTGCTGCCGGCGGAACTGCTGGGCCGCCGTCCGGACCTGGTGGCCGCGCGCTGGCGGGTCGAGGCGGCGAGCAAGAGCATCGACGCCGGCAAGACCAACTTCTACCCCAACCTCAACCTGAGCGCTGCCGCCGGCACTCAAGCGTTGCTGGGGGATGCGATGTTCGGATCGGCCAGCCGCTTCTTCAACATCGCCCCGACCGTGTCGCTGCCGATCTTCGACGGTGGCCGCCTGCGCGCCGACCTGGATGCCCGGGACGCCGACTACGACCTGGCCGTGGCGCAATACAACAAGAGCCTAGTGACTGCCCTGGGGGATGTCAGTGACACCATCTCCCAGCTGCGTGACATCGGTCGGCAGATCGCCGCCCAGCAACACGCCACCGACATCGCCCAGGACTCCTACGACACCGTGGTCCAGCGCTACGGCTCGGGGATCGGCAATTACCTGGACGTGCTCAGCATCGAGCAGCAATTGCTGCAGGCCCAGCGTCAGCTGGCGACCCTGAATGCCCAGCAGATCGACCTGTCGATCCAGCTGATGCAAGCCCTGGGCGGTGGTTTCCAGACCGACAATCTGGCCGCGGCCACCCCGACCCCAGCCTCGCGCAATCAATAATTCAAGGTACTCATCATGGCCACTGTCGAAACCAACAACGCTCCTGAAAATACGCCGGACAGCGCCAACCCGCGCAAACGCAAGGTCATGCTGCTGGGCCTGGTGGCGCTGATCGCCCTGGGCGGGCTGGGGGTCTTTGCCTGGTATGAACTCTACGGACGCTGGAATGAAAGCACCGACGACGCCTATGTGAACGGCAACGTGGTGGAAATCACCCCGCTGGTCACCGGCACGGTGGTCAGCATCGGCGCCGACGATGGCGACCTGGTTCATGAAGGCCAGGTGCTGATCAACTTCGACCCCAACGATGCCGAGGTCGGCCTGCAAAGCGCCGAGGCCAACCTGGCCCGCACCGTGCGCCAGGTGCGCGGTTTGTACAGCAACGTCGACGGCATGCGCGCCCAGGTGGCGGCGCAGAAGGCCGAAGTGCAGAAAGCCCAGGACAACTTCAACCGTCGCCGGACCCTCGCCACCAGCGGGGCGATTTCCCAGGAAGAACTGTCCCACGCCCGCGATGACCTGACCTCGGCGCAGAACGCCCTGGCCAATGCCCAGCAGCAGCTCAACACCACCAACGCGCTGGTGGACGACACCGTGGTCTCCAACCATCCGGACGTGCAGTCGGCCGCCGCGCAGCTGCGCCAGGCCTACCTGACCAACGCCCGCAGTACGCTGATCGCGCCGGTGACCGGTTATGTCGCCAAGCGCACCGTGCAACTGGGCCAGCGGGTACAGCCGGGCACCGCGTTGATGGCGGTGATCCCGCTCGACCAACTGTGGATCGACGCCAACTTCAAGGAAACCCAGCTGCGTGACATGCGCATCGGCCAGCCGGTGGACATCGAGGCCGATATCTACGGCAGCGAGGTCAAGTACAGCGGCACCATCGACAGCCTGGGCGCCGGTACCGGCAGCGCCTTCGCCCTGTTGCCGGCGCAGAACGCCACCGGCAACTGGATCAAGATCGTGCAGCGGGTACCGGTGCGCATCCACGTGAATGCCGAAGAACTGGCCAGGCACCCACTGCGGGTCGGCCTGTCGACGGTGGTCAACGTCGACCTGCACGACCAGAGCGGCCCGGTGCTGGCCCAGCAGCCGCCACAAAAGGCGTCGTTCAGTACCAACGTCTACGACCGCCAGTTGAGCGAGGCTGATGCGCTGATCGCCCGCCTGATCCACGACAACAGCGCCGCCATCGGCAAGACCGCGCAGCGCTGATTCGCCGATCCCTCTGCTGCGGCCGTTAGCGGTCGCGGCGCCAGCCTCGCTTCATAGGATTCGCGATGAGCAATAACGCCTCTTTCACGCCGCCCAGCCTGTTGCTCAGCACCATCGGCCTGTCGCTGGCGACCTTCATGCAGGTGCTCGACACCACCATCGCCAACGTGGCCTTGCCGACCATCTCCGGCAACCTCGGGGTGAGTTCGGAGCAGGGCACCTGGGTGATCACCTCGTTTGCCGTGAGCAACGCCATCGCCTTGCCGCTGACCGGCTGGCTGAGCCGGCGCTTCGGCGAAGTGAAGCTGTTTATCTGGGCCACCCTGCTGTTCGTGCTGGCCTCGTTCCTCTGCGGGATTTCCACTTCCATGCCCGAGCTGGTGGGCTTTCGGGTGCTGCAAGGGGTGGTGGCCGGGCCGTTGTACCCGATGACCCAGACCCTGTTGATCGCGGTCTACCCGCCAGCGAAAAGGGGCATGGCCCTGGCGCTGCTGGCGATGGTCACGGTGGTGGCGCCGATTGCCGGGCCGATTCTCGGCGGCTGGATCACCGACAGTTACAGCTGGCCGTGGATCTTCTTCATCAACGTACCGATCGGCCTGTTCGCCGCCTGGGTGGTCAAGCAACAGCTGAAGGCACGGCCGGTGGTGACCAGTCGCCAGCCGATGGACTACATCGGCCTGCTGAGCCTGATCGTCGGTGTCGGCGCCTTGCAGATCGTGCTCGACAAGGGCAACGACCTGGACTGGTTCGAATCCAATTTCATCATTATCGGTACGCTGATTTCGGTGATTGCCCTGGCGGTGTTCGTGATCTGGGAAATGACCGACCGCCATCCGGTGGTCAACCTGCGGCTGTTCGCCCACCGCAACTTCCGCATCGGCACCATCGTGCTGGTGGGCGGTTATGCCGGCTTCTTCGGCATCAACCTGATCCTGCCGCAGTGGTTGCAGACCCAGATGGGCTATACCGCGACCTGGGCCGGCCTGGCGGTGGCGCCGATCGGTATCCTGCCGGTGCTGATGTCGCCTTTCGTCGGCAAGTACGCGCACAAGTTCGACCTGCGCTTGCTGGCCGGGCTGGCGTTCCTGGCGATCGGCCTGAGCTGCTTCATGCGCGCCGGGTTCACCAACGAAGTGGACTTCCAGCACATCGCCCTGGTGCAGCTGTTCATGGGCATCGGCGTGGCGCTGTTCTTCATGCCGACCCTGAGCATCCTGATGTCGGACCTGCCACCGCACCAGATCGCCGATGGTGCCGGCCTGGCCACCTTCCTGCGGACCCTCGGTGGCAGCTTCGCCGCTTCGCTGACCACCTGGATCTGGATCCGTCGGGCGAACGAGCACCATGCCTACATGAGTGAACACATCAGCACCTTCGAGCCGGCCACCCGCGATGCCCTGGGCGCCCTGGGCGGTGCCAGCAACCAGGCCTACGCGCAGCTGGACCAGGTGCTGACCGGCCAGGCGTACATGATGTCCACCGTGGACTACTTCACGCTGCTGGGCTGGAGCTTCATGGGCCTGATTTTGCTGGTGTGGCTGGCCAAGCCGCCGTTCACGGCCAAGGCCGGGCCGGCGTCGGCGGGGCATTGATATCGCGGTGGGGCAGAGGCGTTATCGCGAGCAAGCTCGCTCCTACAAAAAGGTACGTCCCTCTGTAGGAGCGAGCTTGCTCGCGATAGAACGTGCAGCGTTCGCCTGGAAGGCCCCGGAAGACCCTCCGGGCCTTATCGCAGCCTGCGGCAGCGGCTACAGGCTCGAGCGGGGCAACGCCAACGGCGACGGGACGAAGTCGAAAGCTGCCAGCTGGAAGCCCTGTTCATCCACCTGCAAGGCCCAGCCCTGGCGGTCCCAGTCGCCCAGCACGATGCGCTTGGCGGCCTGGTCGCCGATCTGCAACTTGTGGATGGCCGGGCGGTGGGTGTGGCCGTGGACCAGGGTCCGCACCTTGAATTCCTGCATGATCCGCGGCACTTCGTCCGGGGTCACGTCGACGATGTCGTTGGCCTTCATGCGGGTTTGTGCACGGCTTTCGTTGCGCAGCTTGCGCGCCAGCTTGTGCCGGGTGCGCAGCGGCAGGTGCCTGAGGATCCACAGCGAAACCGGGTTGCGCAGGTAGCGGCGCATGCGCATATAGGCTTCGTCGCGGGTGCACAGGCTGTCGCCGTGCATCAGCAGCACCGGCTCGCCGTAGAAGTCGACCACGCTCGGGTCCTTGAGCAGGGTCGCGCCCGCGGCCTTGCAGAAGGCCTTGCCGAGCATGAAGTCGCGGTTGCCATGCATCAGGAAAACCTGCGTGCCGCTGTCGCTGAGCTCGCGCAGTGCCTGGCAAATGGAAAGCTGGTAGGGGGTCATGGCGTCGTCGCCGATCCAGACCTCGAAGAAATCTCCCAGGATGTACAGCGCTTGCGCCGAGCGGGCACGCCCGCCCAGTAAATCCAGAAACGCCCGGGTAATGTCCGGGCGTTCCTCTTCCAGATGCAAATCTGAAATCAGCAGTATCACTCAACGATCTCGGCTTTCTCGATGATCACGTCTTCTGCCGGTACGTCCTGGTGGCCGGCCTTCATGGTGGTGGCCACGCCTTTGATCTTGTCGACCACTTCGGTGCCGGCGACCACTTTGCCGAATACCGCGTAGCCCCAGCCCTGGACGGTCTTGCCGCTGTGGTTGAGGAAGCTGTTGTCGGCGACGTTGATGAAGAACTGCGCGGAAGCCGAATGCGGCTCCATGGTGCGGGCCATGGCGACGGTGTACTTGTCGTTGGAAAGACCGTTGTCGGCTTCGTTCTGGATGCTTGGACGCTTGTCTTTCTTTTCTTTCATGCCTGGCTCGAAACCGCCGCCCTGGATCATGAAGTTACCGATGACGCGGTGGAATACGGTGTTTTCGTAATGACCGGCTTTAACGTATTCGACGAAGTTGGCCACGGTGACCGGGGCTTTCTCGGCGTTCAGTTCCAGCACGATGTCGCCGTGGTTGGTGGTCAGTTTGACTTGAGTCATGATCGGTACTCTTTATAAGGAGGAGCGTTTTCAAGGAATTCCCGGGTTCCGGGAGGCGGGCGTGGGGCCCGCGGGCCGGAACCGCGCTGGCAAAAATCCGCCAAGGTGCGCAGTTTAGCGTGCCGAGCGTGAAATTCGAGGCTGTTTTTTCATTTGCGACGGATTAATCACGGCAGATTTAAAGCCCGCTCTGTCAGGGGCTTGACCGCATCGGCTATGATATCCGTTTTGATTTATCAGGCCGCACCGGCCGCGCACTTGTACGTTCAAGGATCCTATGAGCAAGCCCACTGTCGACCCTACCTCGAATTCCAAGACCGGACCGGCCGTGCCGGTCAACTTCCTGCGCCCGATCATCCAGGCGGACCTGGACTCGGGTAAGCACACACAGATCGTGACCCGCTTCCCGCCGGAGCCCAACGGCTACCTGCACATCGGTCACGCCAAGTCGATCTGCGTGAACTTCGGGCTGGCCCAGGAATTCGGTGGCGTCACCCACCTGCGCTTCGACGACACCAACCCGGCCAAGGAAGACCAGGAATACATCGATGCCATCGAAAGCGACGTCAAGTGGCTGGGCTTCGAGTGGGCCGGTGAAGTGCGCTACGCCTCGCAATACTTCGACCAGTTGCACGAATGGGCGGTGGAGCTGATCAAGGCGGGCAAGGCCTATGTCGACGACCTGACCCCCGAGCAAGCCAAGGAATACCGTGGCAGCCTGACCGAGCCGGGCAAGAACAGCCCGTTCCGTGACCGTTCGGTGGAAGAGAACCTGGACCTGTTCGCCCGCATGAAGGCGGGTGAATTCCCGGATGGCGCACGCGTGCTGCGGGCCAAGATCGACATGGCCTCGCCGAACATGAACCTGCGCGACCCGATCATGTACCGCATCCGCCATGCGCATCACCACCAGACCGGCGACAAGTGGTGCATCTACCCGAACTACGACTTCACCCACGGCCAGTCGGATGCCATCGAAGGCATTACCCACTCGATCTGCACCCTGGAGTTCGAAAGCCACCGTCCGCTGTACGAGTGGTTCCTCGAGAACCTGCCGGTGCCGGCGCAGCCGCGCCAGTACGAGTTCAGCCGCCTGAACCTGAACTACACCATCACCAGCAAGCGCAAGCTCAAGCAACTGGTGGACGAGAAGCACGTCAACGGCTGGGACGACCCGCGCATGTCGACCCTGTCGGGCTTCCGGCGTCGTGGCTACACGCCGAAATCCATCCGCAACTTCTGCGAGATGGTCGGCACCAACCGTTCCGACGGCGTGGTGGACTTCGGCATGCTCGAATTCAGCATCCGTGACGACCTCGACCACAGCGCCCCGCGCGCCATGTGCGTGCTGCGTCCGCTGAAGGTGGTGATCACCAACTACCCGGAAGGCCAGGTCGAGAACCTCGAACTGCCGCGCCACCCGAAAGAAGACATGGGGGTGCGGGTACTGCCGTTCGCCCGTGAAATCTACATCGACCGCGACGACTTCATGGAAGAGCCGCCAAAGGGCTACAAGCGCCTGGAGCCGGCCGGCGAAGTGCGCCTGCGCGGCAGCTACGTGATCCGCGCCGACGAGGCGATCAAGGATGCCGACGGCAACATCGTCGAGCTGCGTTGCTCGTACGATCCGGACACCCTGGGCAAGAACCCGGAAGGCCGCAAGGTCAAGGGCGTGATCCACTGGGTGCCGGCCGCCGCCAGCGTCGAGTGCGAAGTGCGCCTGTACGACCGTCTGTTCCGTTCGCCGAACCCGGAGAAGGCCGAAGACAGCGCAAGTTTCCTGGACAACATCAACCCTGACTCCCTGCAGGTCCTCACTGGTTGTCGTGCCGAACCCTCGCTGGGCAACGCACAGCCGGAAGACCGTTTCCAGTTCGAGCGCGAAGGTTACTTCTGCGCGGATATCAAGGACTCGAAACCGGGCGCACCGGTATTCAACCGTACCGTGACCCTGCGCGACTCCTGGGGTCAGTGATCAGTTAAGGAACTCCTTGTGCTAACGATCTACAACACGCTCACCAAGAGCAAAGAAGTCTTCAAGCCGCTCGATGGCAACAAGGTGCGCATGTACGTGTGCGGCATGACCGTGTACGACTACTGCCACCTGGGCCACGGTCGCAGCATGGTCGCCTTCGACCTGGTGACCCGCTGGCTGCGTTTCAGCGGTTACGACCTGACCTATGTGCGCAACATCACCGACATCGACGACAAGATCATCAATCGGGCCAACGAGAACGGCGAGTCGTTCGAAGCGCTGACCGAGCGCATGATCACGGCGATGCACGAAGACGAAGCGCGCCTGAACATCAAGAAGCCGGACATGGAGCCGCGTGCCACCGACCATATCGCCGGCATGCACGCGATGATCCAGACCCTGATCGACAAGGGCTACGCCTACGCGCCGGGCAACGGCGACGTGTACTACCGCGTGGCCAAGTTCATGGGTTACGGCAAGCTGTCGCGCAAGAAGATCGAAGACTTGCGCATCGGCGCGCGCATCGAAGTCGACGAGTCGAAACAGGACCCGCTGGACTTCGTGCTGTGGAAAGCCGCCAAACCGGGCGAGCCGAGCTGGGAATCGCCATGGGGCGCCGGGCGTCCGGGCTGGCACATCGAATGCTCGGTGATGTCGACCTGCTGCCTGGGCGAGACCTTCGACATTCACGGCGGCGGCAGCGACCTCGAGTTCCCGCACCATGAAAACGAGATCGCCCAGAGCGAGGCGGCCACCGGCAAGACCTACGCCAATGCCTGGATGCACTGCGGCATGATCCGCATCAATGGCGAGAAGATGTCCAAGTCCTTGAACAACTTCTTCACCATTCGCGACGTGCTCGACAAGTACCATCCGGAAGTGGTGCGTTACCTGCTGGTGTCGAGCCACTACCGCAGCGCGATCAACTACTCGGAAGACAACCTCAAGGACGCCAAGGGCGCCCTGGAGCGTTTCTACCATGCCCTCAAGGGCCTGCCGAGCGTGCCGGCCGTCGGTGGCGAAGCCTTCGTCGAGCGTTTCACCGAGGTGATGAATGACGACTTCGGCACCCCGGAAGCCTGTGCGGTGCTGTTCGAGATGGTGCGCGAGATCAACCGCCTGCGCGAGAGCGATCTTGATGCGGCGGCCGGTCTGGCGGCTCGCCTGCGGGAACTGGCGGATGTGCTGGGTGTGCTGCAACTGGAAGCCGACGACTTCCTGCAGGCCGGTGCCGCCGGCCGGGTCGACGCGGCGCAGGTCGAATCGCTGATCCAGGCGCGCCTGGCGGCCCGTGCCAACAAGGACTGGGCCGAGTCTGACCGCATCCGCGACCAGATCACCGCCATGGGCGTGGTGCTGGAAGACGGCAAGGGCGGGACTACTTGGCGTCTGGCTGACTGATCGCGGTACTGGCTACAAACAGAAACCCGCCTTGTGCGGGTTTTTGTTTGCTTGCCATTTGGGGATGGAGGGGGTGGGGGATCAATCCTCCTGCTGACGCAATCTTTTATAGAGGGTATTGCGACTCACCCCCAGCCGTCGCGCCAGCTGGGAAATGTTGCCGCCCACGGCCTTGAGCTGGCGGTGCAGGTCGGCGCTGTCTTCCAGGGCGATGTCGCCGGGCGGTTCGTGGCTGGCGGCTGGCTCCATGTCCAGGTCGACAAAAAAGTCGTCCGGCAGGTGCTCGGCGCGGATCGGCTGGTCTTCGGCCATGGCCAGCGCCACCTGCATCACGCTGCTGACCTGGCGCAGGTTGCCCGGCCAGGGGTGGCGCTCGAAGAGGTCCTGGACTTCGCGGCTGAGCCCGGCCCATTGGCCGGGCTCGCGGTGCTGTTCCCAGATGCGCTTGAACAGCGCCTGCTTGTCGCTGCGTTCGCGCAGGGGCGGCAACTCCAGGGTCAGGCCGCCGATGCGGTAATACAGGTCCTCGCGGAAGCGCCCGAGTTGCACCTGTTCGCGCAGGGAGCGGTTGGTCGCCGAGATGATGCGGATGTCCACCGGGAACAGTTCGCTGCTGCCCACCGGCTGCACGCAGCGCTCCTGCAGCACCCGCAACAGGCGGGCCTGGGTCGGCAGGGGCATGTCGCCGATTTCGTCGAGGAACAGCGTGCCTTTGTCGGCCTTGCGGATCAGGCCGATGCTGCCTTTCTGGTTGGCGCCGGTGAAGGCGCCTTTTTCGTAGCCGAACAGCTCGGACTCCACCAGTTCGGCGGGGATCGCTGCGCAGTTGACGGCAATGAACGCCTGTTTGCTCCGCGAACTGGCCTGGTGCAGCGCCTTGACGAAGACTTCCTTGCCGACCCCGGTTTCGCCGTGGATCAGCAGCGGAATGTCCTTTTCCAGCAGCCGTTCGGCCTGGCGCACGGCTTTCTCCACGCGGCTGTCGCCGAAGTGCAGGGTGCTCAGGCCGATGGCATCGGCGTTGGCGGGAGACGGGCGAGCAGGTGCCTCGGCGAAGACCCGGGCCTGGATCGGCACCTGCCTTGGACGCTTGAGCAGGCAATGGAAGCGGTTGCGACCGGCGGCCTGCAGGGCGAAGGGCAGGCCTTCGGGTTGGTTGAGCAACTCAAGCAGGGACACCTTGAACAGGCTCTCGATGCCGACCCGCGACAGGCTGATGCCCAGCAGGTTGTCGGCGCGGCGGTTGGCCGAGAGCACCTGGCCGCTTTCATCGAAGATCAGCAGGCCGGCCCACTGGCTGTCGAGGTTGTTCAGGCCGGTGTTGAAGGTCAGCTGGAAATGCCGGCCTTCGAACAGGTTGAGGATCAGCCGGTTCTCCACCGTCTGGCTCATCATCTTGACCATGCCCAGGGTGTGGGAGGGCGGCAGGTAGCTGTCGCTGGAGACATCCAGCACCGCGATCACCCGGCGCTCGGCATCGAAGATCGGCGCGGCCGAGCCGGTCATGAAACGGTTGGCCTTGAGAAAGTGTTCATCGTGCTCGATATGCACCGCCTGCTCGCAGGCCAGGGCGGTGCCGATGGCGTTGGTCCCGCTGCAGTGTTCCAGCCAGCTGGCGCCGGCACTGAAACCACGGGCCAGGCTCGGCTCGATAAAACGCTGGGTGCCCCAGGAGGTCAGCACCTGGCCCTGGTTGTCGGCGAGCATGATCAGGCAATTGGAGTTGCTGAGGATGTTCTCGTAGTAAGGCAGGACTTCCTGGTGGGTGGTCTGCACCAGGGCATGCTGGCTTTCCAGCAACTGGGCGATGCGCTCGGCGGGCAGTTGATCGAAGGCGGGGGCGCTCTGGTGGCTGAGGCCAAAGGCCCGGCAGCGGCTCCAGGAGTCCTTGATGATGGTCTCGTGAGACAGCGGTGAGGCAGGTGCGCTCATGGCGGTAGGTCTCTGAAAACGCTTTTATTGTTGTTATTGGCGTATGGCCTGGCCTTTGTAGTTGCAGCCCGCGGCAGCGGCTACAAGAAGCAATCTTGCCGGCAAAAACGTCCATCCAGTGTTGTTCACTCTTGTTCATTGTCAACCGCCGGACTGTTCAGTTGTTCAGTGCGGGTTGTTCATTTCTGTTCAGCTATGAACCCGCGGATAACCTGTCTTGGAATAAATATCAGGCTTATCAGTGGCTTGGTTTGCTGCCGCGGTTCTGGCACGAAAGTCGCTCTGCTGCTCCGGTCGCTTGACTCCAATAATAAAAAAGGCCGAGCCATGTCATTAACGCTGGAACACGTCAGCCGTGTCGTCGAGGGCCAGACCTGGATCGATGACATCTCGCTGCGCTTTGAACCCGGTTCCTTCAATGTCCTGCTGGGACGTACGCTGTCCGGCAAGACCAGCCTGATGCGCTTGATCGCCGGGCTCGACAAGCCCGCCAGCGGACGCATCCTGATGAATGGCGTGGACGTCACCGGGCGCCCGGTGCGGCTGCGCAACGTGTCGATGGTCTATCAGCAGTTCATCAACTACCCGACCATGACCGTGTTCGAGAACATCGCCTCGCCGCTGCGCCAGGCCGGCGTCGCTGCACAATTGATCGAGAGCAAGGTGCTGGAGACGGCGAAGATGTTGCGGATCGAGAAGTTCCTGCAGCGCCATCCGCTGGAGCTGTCCGGCGGCCAGCAGCAGCGCACGGCGATGGCCCGGGCGCTGGTCAAGGATGCCGAGCTGATCCTGTTCGACGAGCCGCTGGTCAACCTCGACTACAAGCTGCGCGAAGAGCTGCGCCAGGAGATGCGCGAGCTGTTCCAGGCCCGCCATACCATCGCCATCTACGCCACCACCGAACCCAACGAGGCGCTGGCCCTGGGTGGCACCACCACCATCCTCCACGAGGGGCGCCTGGTGCAGAGCGGCAAGACCGCCGAGGTCTATCACCAGCCGCAGACGGTGCTGGCCGCCGAGCTGTTCTCCGAACCGCCGATCAACCTGATGCCGGGGCGCATCGCCGGCAATGAAGTGAGCTTCGCCAATTTCGTGCACTTTCCGCTGAACGTCGATCTGCGCCCGGTCGGCGAGGGCGAGTTCCGCTTTGGCGTGCGGCCCAGCCATATCTCCCTGGTGCCGAGCAACGACGACGACCTGGAGCTTGCGGTGACCGTCGAGGTCGCGGAAATCAGCGGCTCGGAAACCTTCCTGCATGTGCGCAACGAACAATTCCTGTTGGTGCTGCACTTGCCCGGCGTGCACGAATATGACGTCGACGCGCCGATCCGCATTTATATCCCCACCCACAAACTGTTCGTCTTCGATGCCCAGGGCCGTCTGGTCCAGGCGCCGGGGCGACGCGTCGCGAGGGTTGCCTGATGGCCGAGATCCGTTTGCACAACCTCGCCCACAGTTACACCAGCACTCCGGCTGGTCCCGAGGACTATGCGATCCGCGAGATGAACCACATCTGGGAGCAGGGCGGCGCCTATGCCTTGCTCGGGCCGTCCGGCTGCGGCAAGTCGACCTTGCTCAATATCATTTCCGGGCTGCTCAGCCCGTCCCAGGGGCAGGTGCTGTTCGACACCCGGGTGGTCAACGAGCTGACTCCCGAGAAGCGCAATATCGCCCAGGTTTTCCAGTTCCCGGTGGTCTACGACACCATGACGGTGTTCGACAACCTGGCCTTCCCGCTGCGCAACCAGGGCATGGCCGAAGCCAAGGTGCACAGCAAGGTGCAGGAGATCGCCGAGGTCCTCGACCTGCAGGCGCTGTTGAGCAAGAAGGCGCGCAACCTCAGTGCCGACGAAAAGCAGAAGGTCTCGATGGGCCGCGGCCTGGTGCGCGACGACGTGTCGGCGATCCTGTTCGACGAGCCGCTGACAGTGATCGACCCGCACCTGAAGTGGAAGCTGCGGCGCAAGCTCAAGCAGATCCACGAGCAGTTCAACATCACTATGGTCTACGTCACCCACGACCAGCTCGAAGCCTCGACCTTCGCCGACAAGATCGCGGTGATGTACGGCGGGCAGATCGTCCAGTTCGGCACCCCGCGGGAGCTGTTCGAGCGACCGAGCCACACCTTCGTCGGCTACTTCATCGGCAGCCCGGGGATGAACCTGATCGAGGTCCGGGCAGAGGCCGGCGGTGTCAGGTTCGCCGGCACCCATCTGGCACTGCCCGAGGCCTTGCAGCAGCGGATCGCCGAGAGCGATTACCAGAGCCTGAAAGTCGGCATCCGCCCGGAATTCATCCATGTCTGGGACGAGCCTTACGAGGAGGCGCTGCAGGCCGACGTGGTCCACATCGAGGACCTGGGCACCTACAAGATCATGACCCTGAACCTCGACGGCGCGGTGTTAAAAGTGCGCCTGGCCGAAGACAAGCCAGTGCCGCAGGGCAGGGCCTGCATCAGCTTCCCCGCGCAGTGGCTGATGGTCTACGCCGACGAATACCTGCTGGAGGCCCACGCCACGAACGAGGTTCAGCCATGAACAAAGTGCAGAACAACAAGGCCTGGTGGCTGGTATTGCCGGTGTTCCTGCTGGTGGCCTTCAGTGCGGTGATCCCGATGATGACCGTGGTCAACTACTCGGTGCAGGACATCTTCGACCAGTCCAGCCGCTATTTCGTCGGCGCCGACTGGTACCGCCAGGTGCTGCTCGACCCGCGCCTGCACGACTCGTTGCTGCGCCAGTTCATCTATTCGGCCTGTGTGCTGCTGATCGAGATTCCCTTGGGAATAGCCATCGCCCTGACCATGCCGAGCAAGGGGCGCTGGTCGTCGGTGGTGCTGATCATCCTCGCCATTCCGTTGCTGATCCCGTGGAACGTGGTGGGCACCATCTGGCAGATCTTCGGCCGCGCCGACATCGGCCTGATGGGCTCGGCGCTGAATGCCCTGGGCATCAATTACAACTATGCGGCCAACACCATGGATGCCTGGGTCACGGTGCTGGTGATGGACGTGTGGCACTGGACCTCGCTGGTGGCGCTGCTGTGCTACTCGGGGCTGCGGGCGATCCCGGACGTGTACTACCAGGCGGCGCGCATTGACCGGGCGTCGAACTGGGCAGTGTTCCGGCATATCCAGTTGCCGAAGATGAAAAGCGTGCTGCTGATCGCGGTGATGCTGCGCTTCATGGACAGCTTCATGATCTACACCGAGCCGTTCGTGCTCACCGGCGGCGGGCCGGGCAACGCCACCACCTTCCTCAGCCAGACCCTGACCCAGATGGCGATCGGTCAGTTCGACCTGGGCCCGGCCGCGGCGTTTTCCCTGGTGTATTTCCTGATCATCCTGCTGGTGTCCTGGCTGTTCTACACCGCCATGACCCACTCCGACGCCAATCGCTGAGGACGGCCGCCATGACCAAGCGCAAGCTGATACCGCTGCTGATCTACATCCTGTTCCTGCTGGTGCCGATCTACTGGTTGCTGAACATGTCGTTCAAGAGCAACAACGAGATCCTCGGCAGCCTGACCCTGTGGCCCCAGGACTTCACCTGGCACAACTACAAGGTGATCTTCACCGACCCCAGCTGGTACACCGGCTATCTCAACTCGCTGTATTACGTCAGCCTGAACACGGTGATTTCCCTGAGCGTGGCGCTGCCGGCGGCCTATGCGTTCTCGCGCTACCGCTTCCTCGGCGACAAGCACCTGTTCTTCTGGCTGCTGACCAACCGCATGGCGCCGCCGGCGGTGTTCCTGCTGCCGTTCTTCCAGCTGTATTCGTCCATAGGCCTGTTCGATACGCACATTGCCGTGGCCCTGGCCCACTGCCTGTTCAACGTGCCGCTGGCGGTGTGGATTCTCGAAGGCTTCATGTCCGGGGTGCCGAAGGAAATCGACGAGACCGCCTACATCGACGGCTACAGCTTTCCCAAGTTCTTCGTGAAGATCTTCGTCCCGCTGATCGGCTCGGGGATCGGCGTGACGGCGTTCTTCTGCTTCATGTTTTCCTGGGTCGAGCTGCTGCTGGCGCGGACCCTGACCTCGGTGAACGCCAAGCCGATCGCCGCGGTGATGACCCGCACCGTGTCCGCCTCCGGTATCGACTGGGGTGTGCTGGCGGCGGCCGGGGTGCTGACCATCCTGCCGGGCATGCTGGTGATCTGGTTTGTTCGCAACCATGTGGCCAAGGGCTTCGCCCTGGGCCGGGTATGAGGATCCGTTGATGGAATGGATGAACTGGACCGCCCCGACGGCGGCATTCTTCGGTGTCATTGCCTTGATCCTGCTGGGCATGACCACGTGGGAATTACGTTCGCCGAGCATCCCTCGGCGCGGCTTCCTGCCGATTGCCACCACCCGTGGCGATCGCCTGTTTATCGGTCTTCTCGGCAGCGCCTACCTGCATCTGCTGGTAATCGGCGTCACCGACTGGAGCATCTGGGTGGCGTTCGTGCTGTCCCTGGTGTGGCTGTTGGCTGTGATGCGTTGGGGCTAATGCTGATACCCATTCCTGTAGGAGCGAGCTTGCTCGCGAAGAATTCCAGCGCGCCGCGTACAGGCTGGTTCTACGCGTCATCGTTAGCGACCTTCGCGAGCAAGCTCGCTCCTACAGGGAGGTATTGGTATCGGTCCTCTTTGAACTTAACCGGGAGGTCTCTATGTTCGACAAAAACAATAAGCTGCGACATAGCGTTTCATTGGCGGCCATGCTGGCTCTGAGCGGCTTGAGCGCGACGGCCTGGGCCGACGCCTATGAGGACGCCGCGAAAAAATGGATCGGCAGCGAGTTCAAGCCATCCACCCTGACCGCGGAACAACAGCTGGAAGAGCTGAAGTGGTTTATCAAGGCGTCCGAGCCGTTTCGCGGGATGAAGATCAACGTGGTCTCTGAGACCATCGCCACCCATGAATACGAGTCCAAGGTGCTGGCCAAGGCCTTCAGTGAAATCACCGGGATCAAGCTGACCCACGACCTGCTGCAGGAAGGCGACGTGGTGGAGAAGCTGCAGACCCAGATGCAGTCGGACAAGAATATCTATGACGGCTGGGTCAACGACTCCGACCTGATCGGCACGCACTTCCGTTATGGCAAGACCGAATCCATCACCGACCTGATGGCCAACGAGGGCAAGGACTACACCTCGCCGACCCTGGACATCAAGGACTTCATCGGCATCTCCTTCACCACCGCGCCGGACGGCAAGATCTACCAGTTGCCCGACCAGCAGTTCGCCAACCTGTACTGGTTCCGCGCCGACTGGTTCGAGCGGGCCGACCTGAAAGCCAAGTTCAAGGAGAAATACGGCTACGAGCTGGGTGTGCCGGTGAACTGGTCGGCCTATGAGGACATCGCCAAGTTCTTCAGCGAGGACGTCAAGGAGATCGACGGCAAGCGGGTCTACGGGCATATGGACTACGGCAAGAAGGACCCGTCCCTGGGTTGGCGCTTCACCGATGCCTGGTTCTCCATGGCCGGCGGCGGCGACAAGGGCTTGCCCAACGGTTTGCCGGTGGACGAGTGGGGGATCCGCGTCGAGGATTGCCATCCGGTGGGCTCCAGCGTGACCCGCGGCGGCGACACCAACGGCCCGGCGGCGGTGTTCGCCACCACCAAGTACGTCGACTGGATGAAAAAGTACGCGCCACCGGAAGCGGCGGGCATGACTTTCTCCGAATCCGGGCCGGTGCCGTCCCAGGGCAATATCGCCCAGCAGATCTTCTGGTACACCGCCTTCACCGCCGACATGACCAAGCCGGGCCTGCCGGTAATGAACGCCGACGGAACGCCGAAATGGCGCATGGCGCCGTCGCCCAAGGGGCCGTACTGGGAGGAGGGCATGAAGCTGGGGTATCAGGACGCCGGCTCCTGGACCTTCCTCAAGTCCACCCCGGAGAAACAGAAACTCGCGGCCTGGCTCTATGCCCAGTTCGTGACCTCGAAAACCGTGTCGCTGAAGAAAACCATCGTCGGCCTGACACCGATCCGCGAGTCGGACATCAACTCCCAGGCGATGACCGACCTGGCGCCGAAACTCGGTGGCCTGGTGGAGTTCTATCGCAGTCCGGCCCGCGTGCAGTGGACGCCGACCGGCACCAACGTGCCGGACTATCCACGCCTGGCACAGCTGTGGTGGAGCCATATCGCCGAAGCGGCCAGCGGCGAGAAAACCCCGCAACAGGCACTCGATGGCCTGGCCAAGGATCAGGACGCAATCATGACCCGGCTCGAGCGCTCGAAAGCCCAGGCCACCTGCGCCCCGAAAATGAACCCCGAGCGCGACGCGCAATACTGGTTCGACCAACCGGGCGCGCCGAAACCGAAACTGGCCAACGAGAAACCCCAGGGCGAGACCGTGAGCTACAACGAACTGCTCAAGTCGTGGGAGGCGGCGCGCAAGTAAGGTTGTGGATCGGTAATGCGCAACGGCACCTTCGGGTGCCGTTCTGTTTTTGGGAGCTGTAGTGCCCGGACCATTGTTGTCGCGGGCAAGCCTCGCTCCTACAGAAGAGGGTGATCCGTCGGAGCGAGGCTTGCCCGCGATGATGTCCTTCGAACCAGTGCAGACCTTCAGGCCAATGCTGCCAGCCGCTCCACCGTATCGGGAAAACGCTGTACCAGGCGGATCAGGGTAGTGGCCTGAGCGTTGGGTTTTGCCCGTCCTTGCTCCCAGTTCTCCAGGGTCCGAGTATTGGTGCGCAGGTACATGGCAAATACCGATCTGGACAGGTTCAGCTGTTCGCGCACGGCCAGCACTTCTTCGGCGGTGATCGGTAGCAGTGCGTTCAGCTTGACCTTGTGGGTGCGCAGCGTGAGCTTGCCTTGGCGCTCTTTGGCCAGGGCGTCGAAACCTTCGACCAGTTCGGAAAAGATGTCACGTTTCATGATGGGTTCTCGCCTCGACTTCTCTGTTCAGCAGTTGCTTGAGCAGTTTTTTCTGATGGGGTGTCAGGTCGTTCTGCTCGTTCTTTGCGTAAAGGGTGAAGAGCCAGAATTGGGCGCCTCCGGACCACCAGTAATAAATCACCCGGATCCCGCCGCGTTTGCCCTTGTGCCGTCGCTCATCGACAAAGCGGATCTTGCGCAAGCCACCGGTTCCCTCGATGAGATCTCCGGCTTCGGGGGCTTTCAGCAACTCAAGCTGCAAGCTACGAAAAAGCTCGTCGTCCAGGTAGTCCTGTCGATGGCGTTGGAACGGGGGCAGCTCAATAAAAAGTGCGTCCATGATCTGTACGTAATCTGCGTATATTTTTGGTTGAATGGGTCGAGAGGTCAAGGCGTTGCGCATGGCGCTCGTCGCCTTTTAATGACCTTAGACTTGGCAATCAGGATGAGACGTAGGACGCGTCTTTAAAGCCTGAAAGGCAATTCCTTTCAGATGGCAGGAGGAAGGGCAGGGTGGTTTTTCTTTGGAAAACAAAACGGCGCCCGAAGGCGCCGTCTTGTTTTGCTGCGGATCGTTCTTGAGCGATCAGCCCGCCAGACCGGATTGCTGGACCAGGATCAGCAGCGGTTGTGGGTAGACGCCGAGGAAGAACGCCAGGACCGCGATGGCCAGCAGCATCACGCCGCCGGCTTTCTGTTCCCAGTGCAGCTGGGCGTCGACGCGGCGCAGGTTCGGCTCGATCAGGTACAGGGTGACCATGACGCGCAGGTAGTAGAACACACCGATGGCGCTGCCCAGGACCAGGGAACCGACCAGCCACCATTGGTGCGCTTCGACACCGGTGGCAATGATGTAGAACTTGCCGATGAAGCCCGCGGTCAGCGGGATACCGGCCAGGGACAGCATCATCACGGTCAGTACGGCGGTCAGGTACGGACGACGCCAGAACAGGCCGCGGTACTCGTACAGGGCATCCGCATCGCGACCCTTGTAAGGCGAGGACATCAGGGTGATCACGCCGAAGGCGCCGAGGCTGGTGATCACGTAGGTGACCAGGTAGACGCCGATGGCCTCCATCGCCAGGCCCTTGCTCGCCACCAGGGCGATCAGCAGGTAACCGAAGTGGGCGATGGACGAGTAACCCAGCAGACGCTTGAGGTTGCTCTGGGTCAGCGCCAGCAGGTTGCCGAACAGGATCGAGGCAATCGCGATCAGGGTCAGCACGGTGTTCAGGACACCGCTGCTGGCTACCGGCGAGATCTGGAACAGACGCACCATCACCGCGAATACCGCCACCTTGCTCGCGGTGGCCAGGAAGGCCGCCACAGGCGCTGGAGCCCCTTCGTAGACGTCCGGGGTCCACAGGTGGAAGGGTACCAGCGACAGCTTGAACGCCAGGCCGATCAGCATCATGCCCAGGCCCAGTTGGGCCATCGGGCTAGGCAGGCCGGTCGCGGCCAGGGCCTGACCGATGCCGTTGAAGCTCAGGCTGCCGGCTTCGGCGTAGAGCAGGGCCATGCCGAACAGCAGGAACGCGGAACCGGCGGCCGACAGCACCATGTACTTGATGCCGGCTTCCAGCGAACGCTTGTTGAAGAAGGCATAAGCCACCAGGCCGTAGACCGGTACCGAGAGCAGTTCCAGGCCGATGAACAAGCCGGCCAGGTGTTGCGCGCTGACCAGGACCAGGCCGCCGGCGGCGGCCATCAGGATCAGCAGGTACAGCTCTTCGCGGTTGCCCGGGTAACCGGTGCCGCCGTCGCCCAGGTAGGCGTGGGCGAGGGTGACGCAGGCCAGGGTGGCCACCAGGATCAGCGCCATGTACAGGCAGGCGAACTGGTCGATCTGCAGCAATGGAGTCACCGCCAGAGGGGTGACTTTCAGGGCCGGCAGGATCGACAGCAACGCCAGGTTCAGACCGGCGACCGACAGCAGGAAGGTTTGCGAATGGTTGCGACGCCAGGCGATAGCCAGCATCACCACAATGATGGTGAGGCTGGTGATCAACAGCGGCGCAAGCGCGATAAAGTGTTGAATCGTAAAGTCCATAGCGCTCTTACCGGGCCGAAGCGAGTTGAGTGAAGGCGGTGCCGAGCCATTGCTGCACGCCACTCATCGTGGCGGCAGAGGTATCGAGGAACGGTTGCGGGTAGATGCCGATGTAGATCAGCAGCGCCGCCAGGCCGACCACCATGATCAGTTCGCGAGCGTCCATGCCGTGCAGGACCGCGTCCGACTTGGCCGGGCCGAAGTAGGCGCGGTGAATCATGATCAGCGAATAGACCGAACCGAACACCAGGCCGGAAGTCGCGAGCACGGTGACCCATGGCGCGCTGGCGAAGGTACCGATCAGGATCAGGAATTCGCCGACGAAGTTACCGGTCGCCGGCAAGCCCAGCGAGGCTGCTGCGAAGAACAGGCTGATGGCTGGCAGGTAGGCGATCTTCGACCACAGGCCACCCATTTCACGCATGTCGCGGGTGTGGGTGCGTTCGTACAACTGGCCGCACAGGATAAAGAGTGCTGCCGCCGACAGACCGTGAGCCAGCATCTGGATCACCGCGCCCTGCAGGGCCAGCTGGCTGCCGGAGTAGATACCGATCAGCACGAAGCCCATGTGCGAAACGCTGGAGAATGCCACCAGGCGCTTGATGTCGGTCTGGGCGAAAGCCAGGAAGGCACCGTAGAAGATGCCGATCAGACCCAGGGTCATGGCGATCGGCGCGAACTCGGCCGAGGCATTCGGGAACAGCGGCAGGGCGAAGCGCAGCAGGCCGTAGGCCGCAGTCTTCAGCAGGATCCCCGCCAGGTCCACGGAACCCGCTGTCGGTGCCTGGGCGTGGGCATCGGGCAGCCAGGAGTGGAACGGCACCACTGGCAGCTTCACTGCGAAGGCGATGAAGAAGCCGAGCATCAGCACGTACTCGGTGGTGGTCGACATCTTGGTCTTCAACAGGTCGGCGTAGTTGAAGGTAATCACGCCGGTGTCGTTGAAGTTGACCAGCACCAGACCGAGGATCGCCACCAGCATGATCAGGCCGGAAGCCTGAGTGAAGATGAAGAACTTGGTCGCGGCGTAGATCCGGGTTTTCTTGCCGTCCGAAGAACTGTGACCCCAGAGCGCGATGAGGAAGTACATCGGCACCAGCATCATTTCCCAGAAGAAGAAGAACATGAACAGGTCGAGGGCGAGGAACACGCCGACGACACCGCCCAGGATCCACATCAGGTTCAGGTGGAAGAAGCCCACGTGACGCTGGATCTCTTTCCAGGAACAGAGGACGGAAAGCACGCCCAGGAGGCCGGTCAGCAGGATCATCAACAGCGACAGGCCGTCGAGGGCCAGGTGCACGTTGATGCCGAAGCGCTCGATCCAGACGTGCTTGAACTCCAGGGTCCAGGTCGGATCGGCGCCAGGCGCCGGAGCGAGTGAATAGTCGCCGTGGGCCCACAGCCAGAGGCCGAGGCTGAGCAACAGGGACATGGTGATCAGCGCAATCCAGCGGGGGAGGGTGGCGCCGAAGCGCTCACCCATCCAGCACAGCAGGCCGCCGATGAAGGGGATCAGGATTAGCCAAGGCAGAATCATGACGGGCTCAATTCCTTTCGCAAGTTCGCAAGGTTCATATCAGACCGCTACCAGCACGACGGCGCCGATAACCAGCACGGCACCAGCAGCCATCGAGGCGGCGTACCAACGCAGTTGACCGGTTTCCGTACGGCTCAGGGAGTTGTGGCCCCCTTTGGCCAGGCGCGGGATCAGACCGATGGTCTGGTCGAGCGGGTCTTTGCGCAGTACATGGCTGATCGCCAGATATGGCTTGACGAACAGTTTGTCGTAGATCCAGTCGAAGCCCCAGGCAGCGAACCACCAGGCCGAGAGGAGGCGGCCGATGCCGCTGTTGGCGATGGCGGTAACGAAGCGACGCTTGCCGAGGAACAGCAGCGCGGCCAGCAGGATACCGGCGATGGCGATGGCGCCGGACGCGAGTTCCAGGCTGTGCTTGGCTTCGCCGCCGGCATGGCCGACGCTGAGTGGCAGCACACCGTGCAGCGGTGGGGTGATCATGGCGCCGACGGCGGTCGACAGAACGATCAGCACCGACAGCGGCAGCCAGTGGCTGATGCCGTGGCCGGCGTGGGCTTCGGTCTTGGCTTCACCGTGGAAGGTGATGAAGATCAGGCGGAAGGTGTACAGCGAGGTCATGAAGGCCCCCACCAGACCGGCATACAGCAGGCCATGGTTACCGCTGGCGAAGGCTTCCCAGAGGATCTCGTCCTTGGAGTAGAAACCGGCGGTGACCAGTGGCAGAGCCGCCAGGGCCGCGCCGCCGACGATGAAGCTGGCGTAGGCCAGCGGCAGTTTCTTCCACAGGCCGCCCATCTTGAAGATGTTCTGCTCGTGGTGGCAGGCAACGATCACCGCACCGGAGGCAAGGAACAGCAGGGCCTTGAAGAAGGCGTGGGTCATCAGGTGGAAGATCGCGCCGTCCCAGGCGCCAACGCCCAGGGCCAGGAACATGTAGCCGATCTGGCTCATGGTCGAGTAGGCGAGGATCCGCTTGATGTCGGTCTGTACCAGCGCGGCGAAGCCGGCCAGCACCAGGGTCACGCCACCGACGACGCCCACCAGGTGCAGGATGTCCGGCGCCAGGGCGAACAGGCCGTGGGTACGGGCGATCAGGTAGACACCGGCGGTCACCATGGTTGCGGCGTGGATCAGTGCCGAAACCGGGGTAGGACCGGCCATCGCATCCGCCAGCCAGGTCTGCAGCGGCAGCTGGGCGGATTTACCGACCGCGCCACCCAGCAGCATCAGGGTCGCCAGGACGATCCAGAAGTCGCCGGCCTGGAACTTCGCAGGCGCCGCGACCAGCAGTTGCTGGATGTTCAGCGTACCCAGCTGCTGGAACAGGATGAACAGGCCGATGGCCATGAACACGTCGCCGATGCGGGTGACGATGAAGGCCTTGAGTGCCGCGTTACCGTTGTTGCGGTTGCTGTAGTAGAAACCGATCAGCAGGTACGAACACAGGCCCACGCCTTCCCAGCCGAAGTACAGGAACAACAGGTCGTCGCCGAGCACCAGGAACAGCATGCTGGCGATGAACAGGTTGGTGTAGGCGAAGAAGCGCGAGTAACCGTCTTCACCGCGCATGTACCAGGACGCGAACAGGTGGATCAGGAAACCCACGCCCACCACCACGCCGAGCATGGTCACGGACAGGCCGTCCAGGTACAGGGCGAAGGTTGGCTTGAAGTCGCCAACGGTCATCCACTGCCACAGCACCTGGGTGTAGTGGCCACCTTCCGGCGGGGCGACGTTGAATTGCCAGATCACATAAGCCGCGACAATCGCCGACAGGCCAACGGAGCCGACACCGATCAGGGCGGCGAGGTTTTCCGAGAGGCGTCCACGGGAGAACGACAGCAGCAGAAAACCGATCAGGGGGAACAGGAAAGTCAGATAGAGAAGGTTCATCCGCGCATCTCGCTGGCAGCGTCGATATCGAGAGTGTGGAAGCGGCGATACAGCTGCAACAGGATCGCCAGGCCAATACTGGCCTCGGCGGCTGCCAGGCTGATCACCAGGATGAACATGACCTGTCCATCCGGCTGCGCCCAGCGGCTACCGGCGACGATGAAGGCCAGGGCGGAGGCGTTCATCATCACCTCCAGGCTCATCAGCACGAAGAGAATGTTGCGTCGCACCATCAGGCCGACCAGGCCGAGGCAGAACAGGATGCCGGCAACGGCCATGCCATGCTCCAGAGGGATAGTTCCGATAGTAGGCATGGTCTTACTCCTTCGCCTCGTTGCGGCCCAGGTGGAACGCCGTGACGGCTGCGGCGAGCAGCAGCATCGAGGCGAGTTCGACCACCAGCAGATAAGGACCGAACAGGCTGATGCCCACGGCCTTGGCGTCTACGGTGGTGTGGCCGATACCGGTACCGCTCTGGTGGCTGAACAGCACGTACAGCAGTTCCACCAGCAGCAGGGCGGCGAGCACCACCGGCCCGAGCCAGATCCCCGGCTTGAGCCAGATGCGTTCCTGCTGAACCGAGGCGGGGCCCAGGTTCAGCATCATCACCACGAACACGAACAGCACCATGATGGCGCCGGCATAGGCGATCACTTCCAGCACGCCGGCGAACGGTGCGCCGAGGCTGAAGAACGTCATCGCCACGGCGATCAGCGAAATGATCAGGTAGAGCAGGGCGTGCACAGGGTTGGTGTTGGTCACCACACGTAGCGTGGAGACAACGGCGACACCTGACGCGAAATAGAAAGCGAATTCCATCTTTCTTCCTTAAGGCAGCAAGCTCTTCACGTTGATCGGCTCGGCTTCGTTTTGCGCGGAGCCCTTTGGCTTACCGGCAATGGCCATACCTGCAACACGATAGAAGTTGTAATCAGGGTTCTTTCCGGGACCGGAGATCAGCAGATCTTCTTTCTCGTAAACCAGGTCCTGACGTTTGAACTCGGCCATCTCGAAATCCGGGGTCAGCTGGATCGCGGTGGTCGGGCAGGCTTCCTCGCAGAGGCCGCAGAAGATGCAACGCGAGAAGTTGATGCGGAAGAAGTCCGGGTACCAGCGACCGTCTTCGGTTTCAGCTTTCTGCAGCGAGATGCAACCCACCGGGCACGCCACGGCGCACAGGTTGCAGGCTACGCAACGCTCTTCGCCATCGGGGTCGCGGGTCAGTACGATGCGGCCACGGTAGCGGGGCGGCAGGTAGACCGGCTCTTCCGGGTATTGCAGGGTGTCGCGCTTGCGAAAGCCATGGCCGAAGACCATCACCAGGCTGCGCAGTTGGGTACCAGTACCCTTAACGATGTCGCCAATATATTTGAACATGGGTCAAATCCTCACTGAACCGCGCCCGCTGGCGTGTTCAACAACACAAGCGCAGCAGTCACCAGCAAATTGATCAGGGTCAGCGGCAGGCAGAATTTCCAGCTGAAGTCCATCACCTGGTCATAACGCGGACGCGGGATGGAAGCCCGCAGCAGGATGAACAGCATGATGAAGAACGCGGTCTTCAGGGCGAACCAGACGAAGGACAGTTGCGGCAGGATGCCGAACGGACCGTGCCAGCCACCGAAGAACAGGGTGACCAGCAGTGCCGAGATCAGGATGATGCCGATGTACTCGCCAACGAAGAACATGCCCCATTTCATGCCGGCGTATTCAATGTGGTAACCGTCGGCCAGTTCCTGTTCCGCTTCCGGCTGGTCGAACGGGTGACGGTGAGTCACGGCCACGCCAGCGATGAAGAAGGTACAGAAGCCGAAGAACTGCGGAATGATGAACCACAGGTTCTGCGCCTGGTAGTCGACGATGTCGCGCATGTTGAACGAACCGACCTGGGCCACGATGCCCATCAGCGCCAGGCCCATGAACACTTCATAGGACACGGTCTGGGCCGAGGCCCGCAGGCTGCCGAGCAGGGCGAACTTGTTGTTGCTCGACCAGCCGGCGAACAGCACCGCGTAGACCGACAGGCCGGCCATGGCAAAGAAGAACAGCAGGCCGATGTTCAGGTCCGCCACACCCCAGGTCGGGGTGATCGGGATGATCGCGAACGCGATCAGCAAGGCGCTCATGGCCACGACCGGCGCCAGGGTGAAGATCACCTTGTCGGCAAACGGCGGGGTCCAGTCTTCCTTGAAGAACATCTTCAGCATGTCGGCGGCGATCTGGAACATGCCGAACGGGCCAACGCGGTTCGGACCGTAACGGTCCTGCCACCAGCCCAGCAGGCGACGCTCGACAAAGCTGAGCAGGGCACCGGCGACCACCACGGCCAGCATGATGACCAGGGCTTTGACGACCGCCAGGATCACGTCGATCACTTCAGGGGTGAACCAGGTCATTGCGCTGCCTCCTGCAGACCGTCAACGGATTTGCCAAAGAACGCCGGAGGAATACCCGCCAGGCCGGCCGGCAGGGCCACCAGGCCAGCGCCCAGCTCGTCGTTGATGCGCAGCGGCAGACGCAGGGTCTGGCCCGCCACGTTCACGGCGAGCAGCGCGCCATCGTTGACACCCAGGCGATCGGCTTCGGACTTGGCCAGGGAAACGTAGGCGGCCGGGATGCGTTCCTGGACCGGAGCGGCTTTCGAAGAGTTCTCTTCGCTGCCGAACAGGTGGTAGAACGGCACCGCCTGCCAGGTGCCCTGGGCAGGGGAGAAGGCGCGCGGCACGCTGGCGAACCAGCCGAGGCTGTCGCCCTGGCTTTCGATCAGGCGGGTGCCCGGATCACCGGCACGCAGGTGGCCACCGACTTCGTCCTGGAACTTGTTCCAGGCTTGCGGCGAGTTCCAGCCCGGCGACCAGGCGAACGGCACCTGGGAGCGTGGCTCCACGGAGCCCGAGTAACCTTCCATGGAGAAGGAGAACGCGGTGTCCTGGTCCTGCGGGGTACGTGGCTCGTGCACGCTGATGTCGGCGCGCATGGCGGTACGGCCGCTGTAACGCAGCGGTTCGCGGGCCAGCTTCAGGCCCTTGATGCGGAACGACGCCGATGGCGCGGCATCGACGATGCGCGCGAGTTGCGGGTTGCTCTGGGCGCAGGCGGCGGTCACGTGGTCCAGTTGGGTCCAGTCCACCGGCTTGTTCAGCAGGGTAGAGCGCAGGGCATGCAGCCAGCGCCAGCCTTCGTGAACCAGGATGCTGGCATCCATATAGGTCGGATCGAACACCTGGAAGAAGCGCTGGGCACGGCCCTCCTGGCTGACCAGGGTGCCGTCGCCTTCGGCGAAGCTGGCCGCTGGCAGGACCAGGTGCGCGCGATCGCTGGTGGCGGTCTTCTGGTGGTCGGCGACGATCACCACTTTCGCGGCGTTCAGCGCGGCATCGACCTTGGCGGCGTCGGTGCGGGTGTACAGATCGTTTTCCAGCACGACCAGGGCGTCGGCCTTACCGTCGATCACCGCTTGCAGCGCGGCGTCCACCGATTCGCCACCGAGCATGGCCAGGCCGAGGCTGTTGGCCTCAGGCACGATCAGGCTGATGGAGCCGTTCTTCTCGCGCAGCTTCAGGGCCTTGGCGATGTTCGCCGCGGCTTCGATCAGCGCCTTGGAACCCAGGGAGGTGCCGGCGATGATCAGTGGGCGCTTGGCGGCGAGGAGGGCGTCGGCGATACGCTTGGCCAGTTCCTGGGCTTCGGCGTCCAGGCCTTCGACGGTCGGGGCACTGGCGTCCAGGGCGTGGGCCACGGCGAAACCGATGCGCGCCAGGTCGTCGGGAGCGGCGTGTACACACTCCTCGGCAACGTCGTCGAGCTTGGTTTCAGCCAGGCTGGCGATGAACAGCGGGTTCAGCGCGTGCTGGCCGATGTTTTTCACCGCGGCGTCGAGCCATGGCTGGACGCGCATGGCGTCGGCCATTTCTTCGGCCTTGCCCTTGACCGACTGGCGCAGGGCCAGGGCCATGCGGGCGGCGGTCTGGGTCAGGTCTTCGCCGAGGACGAACACTGCATCGTGGTCTTCGATGTCGCGCATGGTCGGCACGGGCAGCGGGCTGTTTTTCAGCACTTGCAGGACCAGGCGGATACGCTCCAGCTCGGCGGCTTCGATACCACTGTAGAAGTGCTCGGCGCCTACCAGTTCACGCAGGGCGTAGTTGCTTTCCAGGCTGGCACGAGGCGAACCGATACCGACGATATTGCGGCCGCGCAGCAGGTCGGCGGCCTTGTCCAGCGCCTGGTCCAGGCTCAGCTTGGTGCCGTCGTTCAGCAGCGGCTGGCGTGGACGGTCTGTGCGGTTGACGTAGCCATAGCCGAAACGGCCACGGTCGCACAGGAAGTACTGGTTCACCGAACCGTTGTAGCGGTTCTCGATGCGGCGCAGTTCGCCGTAGCGCTCGCCCGGGGAGATGTTGCAACCGCTGGAGCAGCCATGGCAGATGCTCGGCGAGAACTGCATGTCCCATTTGCGGTTGTAGCGCTCGGAGTGAGTCTTGTCGGTGAACACACCGGTCGGGCAGACCTCGGTGAGGTTGCCGGAGAACTCGCTTTCCAGGGTGCCGTCTTCAACGCGACCGAAGTACACGTTGTCGTGGGCACCGAACACGCCGAGGTCGGTGCCGCCGGCATAGTCCTTGTAGAAACGCACGCAACGGTAGCAGGCGATGCAGCGGTTCATCTCGTGAGCGATGAACGGGCCGAGTTCCTGGTTCTGGTGGGTACGCTTGGTGAAGCGATAACGGCGCTCGTTGTGGCCGGTCATCACGGTCATGTCTTGCAGGTGGCAGTGACCGCCTTCCTCGCAGACCGGACAGTCGTGCGGGTGGTTGGTCATCAGCCATTCGACGACACTGGCGCGGAAGGCCTTGGATTCTTCATCGTCGATGGAGATCCAGGTGTTGTCGGTGGCGGGCGTCATGCAGGACATGACGATGCGACCACGGGTGTCGTTCTCGTCGGTGTATTGCTTGACCGCGCACTGGCGACAGGCACCGACGCTACCGAGAGCGGGGTGCCAGCAGAAATAAGGGATGTCGAGGCCTAGTGACAGACATGCCTGTAACAGGTTGTCCGCCCCATCGACTTCGAGCGCTTTGCCGTCTACGTGGATAGTGGCCATGGTTCAAAGTTCTTCGTTGGCCCGGTGTCAGCGGGCGTGGCTAATGGAATCTTGGTGCTCGCCTGGCGCGTCGCGGCGTCTTCAGGCGATACGAGGGCGGCACGGACCCCCTCGTTTGATACGTTTACGCGCCGACTACGATCGGCCGGGCCAGGGGCGGGACGACGGCAGCACTGGTGGCTGCGATGCCGGCCTCGAACTCTGGGCGGAAATACTTGATGGCACTGCCCAATGGCTCCACGGCGCCCGGTGCGTGGGCACAGAAGGTCTTGCCTGGGCCGAGGAAACCGACCAGACCCAGCAGGGTCTCGATATCGCCGGCTTGCCCTTCGCCTTTCTCGAGGGCGCGCAGCAGCTTGACGCTCCACGGCAGGCCATCGCGGCAAGGGGTGCAGAAGCCGCAGGATTCGCGGGCAAAAAACTCTTCCATGTTGCGCAGCAGCGACACCATGTTGATGCTGTCGTCGACCGCCATGGCCAGGCCGGTACCCATGCGGGTGCCTACCTTGGCGATGCCGCCGGCGTACATCTGTGCATCCAGGTGTTCGGGCAACAGGAAGCCGGTACCGGCGCCGCCTGGCTGCCAGCACTTGAGCTTGAAGCCGTCGCGCATGCCGCCAGCGTAGTCTTCGAACAGCTCGCGCGCGGTCACGCCGAACGGCAGTTCCCACAGGCCAGGGTTCTTCACTTTGCCGGAGAAGCCCATCAGCTTGGTGCCATGGTCTTCACTGCCTTCGCGAGCGAGGGATTTGTACCATTCCACGCCGTCGCCGATGATCGCTGGCACGTTGCACAGGGTCTCGACGTTGTTCACGCAGGTCGGCTTGCCCCACACGCCGACGGCGGCAGGGAAGGGCGGCTTGGAGCGCGGGTTGGCGCGACGGCCTTCGAGGGAGTTGATCAGCGCGGTTTCTTCACCGCAGATGTAACGCCCGGCGCCGGTGTGGACGAACAGCTCGAAGTCGAAGCCGCTGCCCAGGATGTTCTTGCCCAGCAGGCCCGCGGCCTTGGCCTCTTCCACAGCACGGTTGAGGTGCTTGGCGGCGGTGGTGTACTCGCCCCGCAGGAAGATGTAGCCGCGGTAGGTTTTCAGCGCGCGGGCGCTGATCAGCATGCCTTCGATCAGCAGATGGGGCAGTTGCTCCATCAGCATGCGGTCTTTCCAGGTGTTGGGTTCCATTTCGTCCGCGTTGCACAGCAGGTAGCGGATGTTCATGGATTCGTCTTTGGGCATCAGGCCCCACTTCACGCCAGTGGGGAAGCCCGCGCCGCCGCGGCCCTTGAGGCCGGCGTCCTTGACGGTCTGGACGATGTCGTCCTGGGACAGGTCGGCGAAAGCCTTGCGCGCAGCGGCGTAGCCGTTCTTGGCCTGGTACTCGTCGAGCCATACCGGCTCGCCGTCGTCGCGCAGGCGCCAGGTCAGCGGATGGGTTTCGGGGCTGCGCTGGATGCGGTTGGCAGGGCCGAAGGATGTCAGGGTCATACGTAGCCCTCCAACAGTTTGGCCACGCCAGCAGGCTGCACGTCGCCGAAAGTGTCGTCGTCGATCATCAGCGCCGGGGCCTTGTCGCAGTTGCCCAGGCAGCATACCGGCAGCAGGGTGAAGCGGCCGTCGGCGGTGGTCTGGCCGAGGCCGATGCCCAGCTGGCTCTGGATCTGGCTGACCACGGACTCGTGGCCGCCGATGTAGCAGACCATGCTGTCGCAGACACGGATGATGTGACGGCCGACCGGCTGGCGGAAGATCTGGCTATAGAACGTCGCCACGCCTTCTACGTCGCTGGCCGGGATGCCGAGGATTTCGCCGATGGCGTAGAGGGCGCCATCGGGCACCCAGCCACGTTCCTTCTGGACGATCTTCAGGGCTTCGATAGACGCCGCGCGCGGGTCTTCGTAGTGATGCAGCTCGTGCTCGATGGCCGAGCGCTCGGTTTCGCTGAGGGCGAAACGGTCTGTCTGGATAAGCGGGCTGTTCATGCTTAGCGGTCCACGTCGGCCATAACGAAGTCGATACTACCCAGGTACGCGATCAAGTCCGCGACCATGCTGCCGCGGATCACCGAAGGGATCTGCTGCAGGTGGGCGAAGCTCGGGGTGCGGATCCGGGTGCGGTAGCTCATGGTGCCGCCATCGCTCGTCAGGTAATAACTGTTGATGCCCTTGGTCGCTTCGATCATCTGGAAGGACTCGTTGGCCGGCATGACCGGGCCCCACGAAACCTGCAGGAAGTGCGTGATCAGGGTCTCGATGTGCTGCAGCGTGCGCTCTTTCGGCGGCGGCGTGGTCAGCGGGTGGTCCGCCTTGTACGGGCCTTCCGGCATGTTGCGCAGGCACTGGTCGATGATCTTGATGCTCTGGCGCATCTCTTCGACGCGGACCATGCAGCGGTCGTAGGCATCGCCATTGGCCGCCAGCGGGACTTCGAACTCGAAGTTCTCGTAGCCGGAGTAGGGGCGCGCTTTACGCAGGTCGAAATCGCAACCGGTGGAACGCAGGCCGGCACCGGTGACACCCCATTCCAGGGCTTGCTTGGTGTTGTAGGCGGCGACGCCGATGGTACGACCCTTGAGGATGCTGTTCTGCAGGGCGGCCTTGGTGTATTCGTCGAGGCGCTTGGGCAGCCAGTCGACGAAGTCTTTCACCAGCTTTTCCCAGCCGCGTGGCAGGTCGTGGGCGACGCCGCCGATGCGGTACCAGGCCGGGTGCAGGCGGAAGCCGGTGATGGCTTCGATCACGGTGTAGGCGCGCTGACGGTCGGTGAAGGTGAAGAACACCGGGGTCATGGCGCCGACGTCCTGGATGTAGGTACCCAGGAACAGCAGGTGGCTGGTGATCCGGAAGAACTCGGCCAGCATGATGCGGATGACGTCGACCTTCTCCGGCACCTTGATCCCGGCCAGCTTCTCGACCGAGAGCACGTACGGCAGGTTGTTCATCACGCCGCCGAGGTAGTCGATACGGTCGGTGTACGGAATGAAGCTGTGCCAGGACTGACGCTCGGCCATTTTCTCGGCACCACGGTGGTGGTAGCCGATGTCCGGTACGCAGTCGACGATCTCTTCGCCGTCCAGCTGCAGGATGATGCGGAAGGCACCGTGAGCCGAAGGGTGGTTCGGGCCCAGGTTGAGGAACATGTAGTCCTCGTTGGCGCCGGAACGCTTCATGCCCCAGTCTTCCGGCTTGAAGCGCGCGGCTTCTTCTTCCAGTTGTTGCTTGGCCAGGGTCAGGCTGAACGGATCGAATTCGGTGGCGCGCGCCGGGAAGTCCTTGCGCAGCGGGTGACCTTCCCAGGTCGGCGGCATCATGATGCGCGACAGGTGAGGGTGGCCGGCGAAGTCGATGCCGAACATGTCCCAGACTTCACGCTCGTACCAGTTGGCGTTCGGCCAGATACCGGTCACGGTCGGCAAGCTGAGGTCGCTCTCGGACAAGGCGACCTTGATCATTACGTCACTATTACGTTCGATCGACAGCAGGTGGTAGAACACGCTGAAGTCGGCGCCTGGCAGCCCTTGGCGCTTGGTGCGCAGACGCTCGTCCACGCCGTGCAGGTCATAGAGCATGACGTACGGCTTGGGCAGGTTGCGCAGGAAGGTCAGGACTTCGACGAGTTTGGCGCGGGTAACCCACAGCACCGGCATGCCGGTGCGGGTGGCCTGGGCGGTGAACGCCTCAGGGCCAAAACGGTTATTGAGTTCGACGACCACATCCTGGTCGTCTGCCTTATAAGGCGGGATGTACAGAGCACTGCCTGTAGTCATGGTTTTTTATCGCTTTCGGTCAACGTAAAGAATGAAGCCAGTTTTTCGTTCTTTGTAAGAAGCGCTCTGGAATCAGACTTCGTCGGGGCTGCGCAGGTTGGTTACCTGAATACGCTGTTCGCGGCGCTGTTCCTTTTGCGACGGCATTTCGGCGCGATACACGCCTTGGTCACCGACGACCCAGGAAAGTGGGCGACGCTCCTGGCCAATCGACTCCTGCAAGAGCATCAGGCCTTGCAGAAAAGCTTCAGGGCGGGGCGGGCAGCCAGGCACGTAGACGTCCACGGGCAGGAACTTGTCCACCCCTTGAACGACGGAATAGATGTCGTACATGCCACCGGAGTTGGCGCACGAACCCATGGAGATGACCCACTTCGGTTCGAGCATTTGCTCGTAGAGACGCTGAATGATCGGCGCCATCTTGATGAAGCAGGTTCCGGCAATAACCATGAAATCCGCCTGGCGCGGTGATGCCCGGATAACTTCGGCGCCGAAGCGCGCGATGTCGTGGGGCGCCGTGAAGGCGGTGGTCATTTCCACGTAGCAGCAGGACAAGCCGAAGTTGTACGGCCACAGGGAGTTCTTGCGCCCCCAGTTGACCGCGCCGCTCAGCACGTCTTCCAGCTTGCCCATGAAGATGTTTTTGTGGACTTGATCTTCTAACGGATCGGAAACGGTTTCCCGTTCGCCGATCGGATACTGCTCGTTAGGAGCATCGGGGTCGATCCTGGTGAGATTGTATTGCATCGCCAAAGCCTCATTGTTTTAGCTTCGCCTGCCGCTTACGGCGACCTTCCGGAGCCCAATCAAGAGCCCCCACCCGCCAAAGGTAGACAAGACCTGCCAACAGAATTGCTATGAAAACGAGAGCTTCGACGAATCCGGTCCAGCCGCTTTCGCGGACGGACACAGACCAGGCAAAGAGAAAGAGGGCTTCGATATCGAAGATCACGAAGAGCATCGCGACCAGATAGAATTTGGCTGAGAGCCGCAAGCGGGCGCCACCGGTAGGTAGCATGCCGGACTCGAACGGTTCGTTTTTGCTGCGGCCCCAGGCTTTTGACCCGAGGAGGCTGGAGACGCCGAGCATGAAGGCGCAGAGGCCGCCTACACCCAGAAGGAAAATGGCAAAGCCCCAGTTGTGGGCCATGAGTCCTGTCGCTTCGGGCATGCTGGTAATCCTTAACAGAGAGCAAAGGTCTCTGAGCTTGATAAAGAAATAAAGCAGTGACGATATGTCGCAGTGCAATCAATCGCCGTGATTTTATGGCTAAACACCGGGCAAGTAAATTTTCATGGCGAAATTATTTAGCGGAATAAGGACATGGCTCCTCTTGCAAGCCCCGTAAGCCACGGCCTGTGGGCATTAGCGGGTGTTTTGTTAATTATGTTTTGTCCTCGCTGTAACGAATATCGCCATCTCTAAATGATAATCAATATTATTTGGCGCTGCTTTTAAACAATGATTCCCATGAAGAGCCGCTAAGTTGTCTTTTATATGCTCGTTACTGCAAGTTGCGAGCGGCCCCTTTTACCCGCTTTTTCCTCCACACATACCGCTCTGGATCAATGTTTTGCCTGATTGGCAGGAGGCTCGGGCGAGGTCATCGCGAGTTGGTTCGTTCCTCCTGGAGCTTGGGGTTGGTCGGTGACGCTGCAAAAGTCGCAGGCAAAAAAACGCCCCGAACCAGTCGGGGCGTCAGATGTGCGGCACTGCAGTTAGCTTTTACCGGGTCTGCAATGGCCGTTTTTCAGCGTGAAGTCGAATCAGTGGAACTGTTCTTCTTCAGTGGAGCCGGTCAGTGCGGTGACCGAAGACGAGCCACCCTGGATCACGGTGGTCATGTCGTCGAAGTAGCCGGTGCCCACTTCCTGCTGGTGAGCCACGAAGGTGTAGCCCTTGGCGGCGTCAGCGAATTCCTGCTCCTGCAGCTTCACGTAGGCGGTCATGTCGTTGCGGGCGTAGTCGTGCGCCAGGTTGAACATGCTGTGCCACATGTTGTGAATGCCGGCCAGGGTGATGAACTGGTGCTTGTAGCCCATGGCGGACAGTTCGCGCTGGAACTTGGCGATGGTCGCGTCGTCCAGGTTCTTCTTCCAGTTGAAGGAAGGCGAGCAGTTGTACGACAGGATCTGGTCCGGGTATTCCTTCTTGATCGCTTCGGCGAAGCGACGGGCTTCGTCCAGGTCCGGCTTGGCGGTTTCGCACCAGATCAGGTCGGCGTACGGCGCGTAGGCCAGGCCGCGAGCGATGGCCTGGTCGAGGCCGGCGCGCACTTTATAGAAGCCTTCCTGGGTGCGGGTGCCAGTCACGAACGGCTGGTCGTACGGGTCGCAGTCGGAAGTCAGCAGGTCGGCAGCGTTGGCGTCGGTACGGGCCAGGATGATGGTCGGTACGCCGGCAACGTCGGCCGCCAGACGGGCAGCGGTCAGCTTCTGTACGGCTTCCTGGGTTGGAACCAGTACCTTGCCGCCCATGTGGCCGCATTTTTTCACGGAAGCCAGCTGGTCTTCGAAGTGAACGCCGGCAGCGCCTGCTTCGATCATGCTCTTCATCAGCTCGTAGGCGTTCAGCACGCCGCCGAAACCGGCTTCGGCGTCAGCCACGATTGGCGCGAAGTAGTCGATGTAGCCTTCGTCGCCCGGGTTCTTGCCGGATTTCCACTGGATCTGGTCGGCACGGCGGAACGAGTTGTTGATGCGCTTGACCACGGTCGGCACGGAGTCCACCGGGTACAGCGACTGGTCCGGGTACATCGATTCGGCGGAGTTGTTGTCCGCGGCAACCTGCCAGCCCGACAGGTAGATAGCCTGGATGCCTGCTTTGACTTGCTGTACCGCCTGGCCGCCGGTCAGGGCGCCCATGCAGTTGACGAAATCTTTCTCAGGGCGGAAGGACGGTTTGGCACCCTGGGTCACCAGGTTCCAGAGCTTCTCGGCGCCCATGCGTGCCAGGGTGTGCTCAGGTTGAACCGAGCCACGCAGACGGACAACGTCGGCAGCGGAATAAGTGCGAGTCACGCCTTTCCAGCGCGGGTTTTCAGCCCAGTCTTTTTCAAGGGCTGCAATTTGCTGTTCGCGTGTCAGTGCCATGGAGATAAACCTCGTCGCATAGGTCTGGGGTGGAAAATTCTTGCTCCACCAGATACGCAGGATCAAAGGTGCGTAATTGGCTGCTCGCTGACCAGAAGTCTAGGCGGTCAAGTCGGCTATGGCGCAGATGGCGACGGGTGAACGATGGGCTCAAGGGGAAAGTGAGCAGGTGAGGGCCAGCTGTCGGGCGCATTCGGGCGTCGTGGGCCTTCATACGAACCATCAGTGTGTTGCCGATCTACCTAATTAGCTTCCGTCCCTCGGGACAACCTCGTTCCAGTCGCAATCTCGTCAAACACACCTTGTGGGCGGTACAGACACGAATCGGCTCAGGTGGGTAGGTTAGAGCGGCGATCCGAAGGCCCTTGCCAGGGCCCCTGATTAGCGGGAGCGAGGCCATCATGCCTTCGGTTTTTTGCCTCGTCAAACGTTTTGTAGTGCTTTTTTTCTAACACTACATCTTTGGTCTAATACGACTAATCAGTCAGTTTTCGGTGCTTTAGTCCAGGGCGTCGACTTTCACTCGCAAGGTCATGTCATCCCGGCCCTGAGTCGAGTAGCTGCGGGTTTCAGCTTGTTTGTCGGCCTGGTTCTGGCGATTGACGCCGGCCAGGGTGATCCACTCGCCAAGACGGCCGCTGACAGTTGTGTCGGTACTTTGCACATTCACTACATCGGGACGTTCCTGGCTCATGCGGTCACGGTTGGTACTGATGCTCAGGTGAACGGTTTCGCCGGTGACGCTGGCCGTGACGTAGAAGCCCTGGGTGACATTGCGATACTGGGTCTGGTTCTGCAGGCGGCCGTAAGGATCGGTCTGGGTGGTGGTCAGCGGCACGCTCTGGCCAACCTGGATCAGGGCCGGTATGCCTTCGCTGGCCTGGATCTGCTGTATGCCGCCATCGCGGCTGACGGTGCTGCGGGTGATGATGCGGGTTTGCGGAGCACCGTTGACCGAATAACCCTGATTGTTCTGGGTGTTGTTTTCGTTGGTGTCGACCGTGATCAGCAGGCGTTTGGCGGCAGTATCCAGTTGCGCGATGAAGGCGCGCAGTTCTTCGATCTTCTCCGGTTCAGCGTTGACGATCAGCTGGTTGCCGTAGGCGCTGACCCGGCCTTCCTTGCCAAGGAAGTTCTGCGCGACGGGCAGCAGGTCGGCGCTGGTGCGGTTGTTCAGGGGCACGATCTCGGTCGCGGCCGTGACTGAAAAGCTCGCAGTCAGCAGCAGCGTCGTGAGCAGGGTGCGTAGGGACATGTCCGTTATCTCCGCTAGGGGTGGAAGCCTTGAGTTTGACAGTTTGTCGGCTCGCGGTGGGGCAAGTTGAATCGCCGATGGCAAAACGCCCCGGCCTCCAGGGAGCCAGCTTAGCTTGCTGGATCCGGGGAGGGCGGGGCGTTTTGTGACGGCTGGCAGGATATCGCCAGCAGGCTCGCTGCTGCGCAGGGTTTGCTCAGGCGTTGCCGCGGACCATGTCGACGTGAGGGATGCCTGCTTCCAGGAATTCCTCGCTGACGATGCTGAAGCCCAGGCGCTCATAGAAGGCGGTAGCCTGAACCTGGGCGCTGAGCATCAGCTGCTTGAGGCCACGTTTCTCGGCTTCGCCGATCACTGCCTGCATCAGCGCATCGCCGACCTTCAGGCCGCGCCAGTCCTTGAGGACCGATACCCGGCCAACCTGCCCGTCGGGCAGCAGGCGGGCGGTGCCGATCGGAAAGTCGCCTTCGAGCGCGAGGAAATGCGCCGCGCTGTCGTCGTCGGCGTCCCACTCCAGTTCGGGCGGGACGGATTGCTCGATGATGAACACCGCTTCACGAATGCGCCGGATCTCGGCGTTATCCTTTTGCCAGTCTGCGACACGTACGCGAATCTTATTCATCGGCAAATCCCAGGCTTCCTTGCTTGACCAGTTCGCACAGCAGGCCGCGTCCATCGTCGTCCGCCAGCCATGGGCCGAGGTTGTCGAGGTGCAGCGCGTCGGCGGCGCAAATCATCTTCAGCAGTTCACGCAGCTTGCCCGGCAGATAACGGCTCTGGCCGCTGGCGAACAGCAGCAGGTCGTCGTCGACTTCGGACCAGGCCAGGCGCGCGCTCGGGTTGCGGATCAGTATGGCGCCCTGTTCGAGGCTGCCGAGCAGGTCTTCTTCTTCCAGCTCGGGGCCGACCACCAGTTCCGGGTAGCGCGGCTCGGTCATGAACTGGCCGAACCAGGTCAGCAGCATGCGCTCGTCGCTCATGTGCTCGGCCAGCAGGCCCTTGAGGCGGTCGAGGGCGTCGTGCTGGATCTGGTGCGGGTCGCTGACAGGTTGCACGTCGGCGTCGGTATAGCGGTCTTCGTCCGGCAGGTACTGGCTGAGGAAGTCGGTGAAGTGGGTCAGCACTTCGGCGGCGCTCGGGGCGCGGAAGCCCACCGAGTAGGTCATGCAGTCGTTCACCGCGACGCCATAGTGGGCCAGGCGCGGTGGCAGGTAGAGCATGTCGCCGGGTTCCAGGACCCAGCTCTCGGTTTCTTCGAACTCGGCGAGGATACGCAGGTCCGCGTGCTGCAGCAGTGGGCTCTCGGCGTCGCACATCTGGCCGATCTTCCAGTTGCGCTTGCCGTGGCCTTGCAGCAGGAACACATCGTAGTTATCGAAGTGCGGACCGACGTTACCGCCGGGAGCGGCGAAGCTGATCATCACGTCGTCGATGCGCCAGCTCGGCAGGAAGCGGAAATGTTCCAGCAGTTCGGCGACTTCCGGCACGAACTGGTCGACAGCCTGGACCAGCAGGGTCCAGTCACGCTCCGGCAGCTTGCTGAACTCATCTTCGGCGAATGGGCCGCGGCGCAGTTCCCAAGGGCGTTCGCCGTGCTCGATGACCAGGCGCGACTCGACCTCTTCTTCCAGCGCCAGGCCGGCCAGTTCGTCGGCGTCGATCGGGCTTTCGAAGTCGGGCAGGGCCTGACGGATCAGCAGGGGCTTTTTCTGCCAGTAGTCACGCAGGAATTCCCGTGCGCTGATGCCGCCCAGAAGTTGAAGAGGAATGTCAGGATTCATGTGTAACCTATTGAAAAAATGCACTTTTCATACGGGAATAAAAACGCCCGGCGCTGCCGGGCGTCAAAGGTCTTGCTTTCGATCAGATGCGTTTGGCTTGGGCCGCGGCATTGCCGATGTAGCTGGCCGGGGTGAGCTTTTTCAGCTCGGCCTTGGCGGCTTCAGGCATTTCCAATGCGTCGATGAAGGTCTGCAGCGCTTCAGGGCTGATGCCCTTGCCGCGAGTCAGTTCCTTGAGTTTTTCGTACGGGTTTTCGATGTTGTAGCGGCGCATCACGGTCTGGATCGGCTCGGCCAGGACTTCCCAGCAGGCGTCCAGGTCTTCGGCGATCTTCTGGGCGTTGAGCTCCAGCTTGCTGATGCCTTTGAGGCTGGCTTCGTAAGCGATCACGCTGTGGGCGAAACCGACACCGAGGTTACGCAGGACGGTGGAGTCGGTCAGGTCGCGCTGCCAGCGGGAGATCGGCAGTTTGCTCGCCAGGTGCTGGAACAGCGCGTTGGCGATGCCCAGGTTGCCTTCGGAGTTTTCGAAGTCGATCGGGTTGACCTTGTGCGGCATGGTCGAGGAGCCGATTTCGCCGGCGATGGTGCGCTGCTTGAAGTAGCCCAGGGAGATGTAGCCCCAGATATCGCGATCGAAGTCGATCAGGATGGTGTTGAAGCGGGCGATGGCGTCGAACAGCTCGGCGATGTAGTCGTGCGGCTCGATCTGCGTGGTGTACGGGTTGAAGCTCAGGCCCAGCTCGTCTTCGATGAAGGCGCGGGCGTTGGCTTCCCAGTCGATTTCCGGGTAGGCCGACAGGTGCGCGTTGTAGTTGCCCACGGCGCCGTTGATCTTGCCCAGCAGCGGCACGGCGGCGACCTGAGCGATCTGGCGCTCCAGGCGGTACACCACGTTCGCCAGTTCTTTGCCCAGGGTGGTCGGCGAGGCCGGCTGGCCGTGGGTGCGCGACAGCATTGGCACGTCGGCGAAGCGCAGGGCCAGTTCGCGGATGGCCCCGGCGGTCTGGCGCATCAGCGGCAGCATCACCTCGTCACGGCCTTCGCGCAGCATCAGGGCGTGGGACAGGTTGTTGATGTCCTCGCTGGTGCAGGCGAAGTGGATGAATTCGCTGACGTTGGCCAGTTCAGGCAGCTTGGCGGCCTGTTCCTTGAGCAAGTACTCGATCGCCTTGACGTCGTGGTTGGTGGTGCGTTCGATCTCTTTGACGCGCTCGGCGTGTTCCAGAGAGAAGTTTTCCGCCAGGGTGTTCAGCACGGCGTTGGCTTCGGCGGAGAACGCCGGTACTTCACTGATGGCGGAATGGGCGGCCAGGCGCTGGAGCCAGCGCACTTCGACCAGGACGCGAGCACGGATCAGGCCGTATTCGCTGAAAATGGGGCGCAGGGCCTGGGTTTTGCCGGCGTAGCGGCCGTCAACAGGGGAAACCGCAGTGAGCGAAGAGAGCTGCATGGGGTGTTCTCGGACAGTCGGGCAACGAAATGGGGCGCGTATCATACATGAAAATATCCGCCGGTCCGTTGCCAACTGACCAGCGTCTTACGCGTTACTGACTACAAAAGGTCTTGCGGGCGCAGTTCAGCTGCTGCGCATCAGCGGATAAAGCTCTTTGAGCAATTTGCGGCGGCTGATCACCAGCTGCCAGCGGTGGCCACCCAACTGGCGCCACAGGCGCGCCGAACGGATGCCGGCCAACAGCAGCGCGCGGATCTTCGAGGCGTTGCTCGGCTGCTGCAGGTTGCGCATGTCGCCATGCACCTGGATCCGCTGGCGCAGGGTGCTCAGGGTGTCCTGATACAGCGAGCCGCAGGCGGCAATCACGTTTTCGTGGGCCGGGCCGAAATGTTCGACCTGGGACTGAATCTGCGGCAGGCGCTTGCCGATGATTTCCAGCAGGTCGTCGCGCTTGGCCAGCTGGCGCTCGAGACCGAGCATCGACAAGGCGTAGCGCAATGGCTCGCGCTGCAGGGTGCTGGGGTCGCGTTCCAGGGCACCGATCAGGGCGCGATAACCCTCACGCAGGTTGATGTCGTCGCCACCGTAGACTTCCAGGGTGTCTTTCGGGTCGCGGATCAGCAGGCTGCCGAGCATGCAGCTCAAGGCCGCTTCGGTGGCCTGGCCGGTCTTGGCGATCTTGTCCACCAGGACGGCGGCGAGAAACACGCCACCCAGTGCCGTCAGTTGTTCCTGGGTCGGGCTCATGCCTTGCTGCTCCAGGGCTCTGCGACTTCGATCACACCGCCGCCCAGACAGATGTCGCCGTCATAGAAGACTACGGATTGGCCAGGGGTGACCGCGCGTTGCGGGTCATCGAAGGTGGCGCGATAGCCGTTGGCGGTCTTTTCCAGGGTGCAAGGCTGGTCGCTCTGGCGGTAGCGCACTTTCGCGGTGAGGCGGCGCGGTTCGCTCAGGTCGATCGGGTTGACCCAATAGATGTCGGAGGCGAGCAGGGCGCGGGAGAACAGCCACGGGTGATCGTTGCCCTGGCCAACGATCAGCTCGTTGTGTTCCAGGTCCTTGATCAGCACGTACCACGGCTCATCGCCGGCGTCCTTGAGGCCGCCGATACCCAGGCCCTGGCGCTGGCCGATGGTGTGGTACATCAGGCCGTGGTGACGGCCGATCACTTCACCTTCGGTGGTCTTGATCTCGCCGGGCTGGGCCGGCAGGTATTGCTTGAGGAAGTCGCTGAAGCGTCGCTCACCAATAAAGCAGATACCGGTGGAGTCCTTCTTCTTGGCAGTGGCCAGGTCGTGTTTCTCGGCGATCGCGCGGACTTCGGGCTTTTCCAGCTCGCCGACCGGGAACAGGGTCTTGGCGATCTGCTCGCCGCCGACGGCGTGCAGGAAGTAGCTCTGGTCCTTGTTCGGGTCCAGGCCCTTGAGCAGTTCGGTGCGCCCGTCGATGTCGCGGCGGCGCACATAGTGGCCGGTGGCGATCAGGTCGGCGCCGAGCATCATGGCGTAGTCGAGGAACGCCTTGAACTTGATTTCACGGTTGCACAGGATGTCCGGGTTCGGCGTGCGGCCGGCCTTGTATTCGGCCAGGAAGTGCTCGAACACATTGTCCCAGTACTCGGCGGCGAAGTTGGCGGTGTGCAGCTTGATGCCAATCTTGTCGCACACGGCCTGGGCGTCCGCGAGGTCGTCCATGGCGGTGCAGTACTCGGTTCCGTCGTCTTCCTCCCAGTTCTTCATGAACAGGCCTTCCACCTGGTAACCCTGCTCCATCAGCAGGAGGGCGGAAACGGAAGAGTCCACGCCGCCGGACATGCCGACGATGACGCGCTTCTTTTGGGTGTCAGAAGGGGCTGGATCACGCATAGGAATTCAACGGGTGTCTTGAAAAAGGACGCGATTCTAACAGGCTGAGGCCTGCAAGGCTAAAACTGCGGTTAAAGCGACGGACGGATCAGCTCGAGGCTGTGCAGTTGCCCGGCCAGATAGTCGTCGATGCAACGGATGATCAACTCGCTGCGCCATTGCGGGCGCAAGGCCAGCAGTTCGTCGCGGCTCAGCCAGCGCGGGCCGATGATGCCGTCGTCCAGTGGGTAATCGGGGTGGTGCCTGAGCGGTTTGCCGGCAAAGCAGACGCGCTGGTAGGTCACGCCATTGCTGGGGGCGGTGTACAGATAGATGCCGACCACGCCGGTCAGCTCGATGTCCCAGCCGGTTTCTTCCAGGGTTTCGCGAATGGCGGCCTGGAGCAGGCTTTCGTCCGGATCCAGGTGCCCTGCGGGCTGGTTGAACACCGCCTGGTCGCCCTGGAACTCCTCGACGAACAGAAAGCGTCCCTGGTTCTCAATGATGGTGGCGACGGTGATGTGGGGTTGCCATTCCATATATAAAGCTCTGTCTTGAGTGGGTGGTCATCATAAGGCGAACGCCAGTCCTGTAGGAGCGAAGCTGGCTCGCGATGAAAGCAGCGCGTTTCGCCTGACTCACCGCAGCGCCACTATCGCGAGCAAGCTTCGCTCCTACAGGGAAGGTGTTGTCCAAAAAAGCACAAACCCCGGCACCTGGCCGGGGTTTGTATTACAGCGGTGTAGCTTAAACCAGCGCAGCGATAGCTGCGTTGAGGGTGGCGCTTGGGCGCATGGCCTTGCTCACCAGCTCAGGGTTGGCGCTGTAGTAGCCGCCGATGTCCACTGGCTTGCCTTGAACGCCGTTGAGCTCGGCGACGATGGTCGCTTCGTTCTCGGTCAGGGTCTTGGCCAGGGTGCTGAACTGCGCTTGCAGGGCGGCATCTTCGGTCTGGGCGGCCAGGGCCTGGGCCCAGTACAGCGCCAGATAGAAGTGGCTGCCGCGGTTGTCGATGTTGCCGACTTTTCGCGATGGCGACTTGTTGTTGTCCAGGAACTGACCGGTTGCCTGGTCGAGAGTCTTGGCCAATACCAGCGCTTTCGGGTTGTTGTAGGTGTTGCCCAGGTGCTCCAGGGAAGCGGCCAGGGCCAGGAACTCACCCAGGGAGTCCCAGCGCAGGAAGTTTTCTTCCAGTAGCTGCTGGACGTGCTTCGGAGCCGAACCGCCGGCGCCGGTTTCGAACAGGCCACCGCCGTTCATCAGCGGCACGATCGACAGCATCTTGGCGCTGGTGCCCAGTTCCATGATCGGGAACAGGTCGGTCAGGTAGTCGCGCAGCACGTTGCCGGTGACGGAGATGGTGTCCTTGCCTTCGCGGGTGCGGGCCAGGGTGAACTTCATGGCGTCGACTGGCGACATCACGCGGATGTCCAGGCCGGCGGTGTCGTGATCCTTCAGGTACGCCTGTACCTTCTCGATCATCACGCCGTCGTGGGCGCGCATCGGGTCCAGCCAGAAAATCGCTGGAGTGCTGCTTGCGCGAGCGCGGTTGACGGCCAGTTTGACCCAATCCTGGATCGGCGCGTCCTTGGTCTGGCACATGCGGAAGATATCGCCGGCTTCGACGGCCTGTTCCAGCAGCAGGTTGCCCTTGCTGTCGGTGACGCGTACGACGCCGTCAGCCTTGATCTGGAAGGTCTTGTCGTGGGAACCGTACTCTTCGGCTTTCTTCGCCATCAGGCCAACGTTCGGCACGCTGCCCATGGTGGTCGGGTCGAAGGCGCCGTTGGCCTTGCAGTCTTCGATCACGGCCTGGTAGATGGTGGCGTAGCAGCGATCCGGGATCAGCGCTTTGGTATCGTGCAACTGGCCGTCGGTGCCCCACATCTTGCCGGAGTCACGGATCATGGCCGGCATCGAGGCGTCGACGATCACGTCGCTCGGCACGTGCAGGTTGGTGATGCCTTTATCGGAGTTGACCATGGCCAGGGCAGGGCGCACGGCGTAGACGGCCTGGATGTCGGCTTCGATCGCAGCTTGCTGCTCTGCAGGCAGGGCCTTGATGCGGGCGTACAGGTCGCCAATGCCGTTGTTCAGGTTGAAGCCGATCTGGCTCAGCACGTCGGCGTGCTTGCTCAGGGCGTCCTGATAGAACTCGGCAACGATCTGGCCGAACATGATCGGGTCGGAAACCTTCATCATGGTGGCTTTCAGGTGTACCGACAGCAGTACGCCTTGTTTCTTGGCGTCTTCGATCTCGGCGGCAACGAAAGCACGCAGGGCTTTCTTGCTCAAGACTGCGCAATCGAGGATCTCGCCGGCTTGTACGGCGGTTTTTTCCTTCAGGACGGTAGCGCTACCGTCTTGAGCGATCAGCTCGATCTTTACGGTGTCCTGGGCGTCGATCAGGGCGGCTTTTTCGCTGCCGTAGAAATCGCCTTGGCTCATGTGAGCCACGTGGGACTTGGAGTCTTTGGCCCAGGCGCCCATTTTGTGCGGGTGCTTGCGCGCGTAGTTCTTGACCGACAGTGGAGCGCGGCGGTCGGAGTTGCCTTCACGCAGGACCGGGTTCACGGCGCTGCCCTTGACCTTGTCGTAGCGCGCCTTGGCGTCTTTGTCGGCGTCGCTGGTCACGGTTTCCGGGTAGTCCGGCAGGGCGTAGCCCTTGGCTTGCAGCTCTTTGATCGCGGCCTGAAGCTGCGGTGCCGAGGCACTGATGTTCGGCAGCTTGATGATGTTGGCTTCAGGGGTTACAGCCAGGTCGCCCAGCTCGGCCAGGTGGTCCGGTACGGCTTTGTCGCCCAGCAGCTCCGGGAAGCTGGCAAGAATACGCCCTGCGAGAGAGATGTCGCGGGTTTCCACGGCAATATCAGCGGAAGCGGTGAAGGCTTCGACGATAGGTAGCAGCGAGTAGGTGGCGAGGGCGGGGGCTTCGTCGGTGAAGGTATAGATGATCTTCGAGCGGGTGGGCATATTCGGATTAACTCTCTTCTTTGCTAAAGCGTGCGCAGAAACTCGAGGGGCGCCGGGTAAGCGCGTTCGTTCAAAGTCATCCATGAACCGAATATCGAGGTTTCTTCGCGGTGATGTTGGGTGCATCAGTCGAGCGTCAAGCGGGTGGGCTGCGATAACAGCCCGGCTTTGGGCGGAAAGTCTCGGCTCCTTTTTTCCAGTAGCAGAGCGCTCAGCCGTCGTGACTCTGTGGTCAGCGGCGGCATTATACATAGGTAGCTGGCAAAACGCCGACGGTTCATATGCAACCGCTCTCGTCCATTGGTCTAAAGGTCGCAGGCGGGGCGGCGGCGTAGAGTCCTGCGCAGTGCTCGAGTTTGGCGCTTTTCCCTTTGCTTTCAGGCTTGTAGGCCACGAACTGCGCCGCCTTCACGGTAGATGAGTGGAACATGAGGTTCCCGTCCAGATTCAACTGGGGTACGCTCGAACGCAGCCAGATGTTCAATCCACACAACGGAGTTCAGCATGGGATACAAGAAGATTCAGGTTCCGGCAGTCGGCGACAAAATCACCGTCAACGCAGACCATTCTCTCAATGTTCCTAACAACCCGATCATCCCTTTCATCGAAGGTGATGGTATTGGCGTTGATATCAGCCCGGTCATGATCAAGGTTGTCGATGCTGCTGTTAAGAAGGCCTACGGCGGCGAGCGCAAAATCTCCTGGATGGAAGTCTATGCCGGCGAGAAAGCAACTCAAGTGTACGACCAGGACACCTGGCTCCCTCAGGAAACCCTGGACGCAGTCAAGGATTACGTAGTTTCCATCAAGGGCCCGCTGACCACTCCGGTAGGTGGCGGTATCCGTTCCCTGAACGTGGCCCTGCGTCAGCAGCTTGACCTGTATGTGTGCCTGCGCCCGGTGCGCTGGTTCGAAGGCGTGCCGAGCCCGGTGAAGAAGCCTGGCGATGTCGACATGACCATTTTCCGTGAGAACTCGGAAGACATTTACGCCGGTATCGAATGGAAGGCCGGCTCCGCCGAAGCCACCAAGGTCATCAAGTTCCTCAAAGAAGAAATGGGCGTCACCAAGATCCGTTTCGACGAAAACTGCGGTATCGGCGTCAAGCCGGTTTCCCTGCAGGGCACCAAGCGCCTGGCGCGCAAGGCGCTGCAATATGTGGTCGACAACGATCGCGATTCGCTGACCATCGTGCATAAAGGCAACATCATGAAGTTCACCGAAGGTGCCTTCAAAGAGTGGGCCTATGAAGTGGCGGCGGAAGAGTTTGGCGCGACGCTGCTCGATGGCGGCCCGTGGATGCAGTTCAAGAACCCGAAAACCGGCAAGAACGTGATCGTCAAGGACGCCATCGCCGATGCGATGCTCCAGCAGATCCTGCTGCGTCCGGCCGAATATGACGTGATCGCGACCCTCAACCTGAACGGCGATTATCTGTCCGACGCACTGGCTGCCGAAGTAGGCGGGATCGGTATCGCTCCGGGCGCCAACCTGTCCGACACCGTGGCCATGTTCGAGGCGACCCACGGTACGGCGCCAAAGTACGCGGGCAAGGACCAGGTGAACCCGGGTTCGCTGATCCTCTCCGCCGAAATGATGCTGCGTCACATGGGCTGGACCGAAGCGGCTGACCTGATCATCAAGGGCACCAACGGTGCCATTGGTGCCAAGACCGTGACCTACGACTTCGAGCGCTTGATGGAAGGCGCCACGCTGTTGTCGTCGTCGGCATTCGGCGATGCGCTGATCTCGCACATGTAAGCAGTACGCATCAAAACGAAGCGGCCGGTTCAAATGATTGAACCGGCCGTTTTTTTATGACTGTTTTTTAGGGTTGGATCTGGATACAGGTGTTTCAGCTCAGGACCGTTTCCTGCTGGGGGGAGGCTGCGGCGGAGGCATTCTGGGTCTTGATGGAGTTGATCTTCACCGCGTGCAGGCCCTTGGGCCCTTGGGTGATCTCAAAACTCACGGCCTGTCCGGCTTTCAAGGTTTTGTAGCCTTCCATCTCGATGGCCGAGTAATGGGCGAAAAGGTCGTCGCTCTTGCCCTCCTCATTAATGAAGCCATAACCCTTGGCGTTGTTGAACCACTTGACCTTGCCGCTTGCCATGCTCATATCCCTCTGCAACAGACTCCATCACTGGAGTATCATCCTGTTAATCCGTACCGAAATCCGCAATATAGGATTGACTGTACGGACCTTTATTACCCAATGTGGGCTCTATTGGTTGTAACACCGTTTTGCCGATAGTCAAGGTGACCCGGCGGTCGGAGTTGAAATCCCCCCAGAGCGCCCCCACCACTGTATTTGCTCAACTAACGAACCTTTCTTTCCATGCATGCAATCAGCCAGATTCGACTAACATTCAATCAGGATCGCCCGGATTTCCAAGACGACGATTCCGCTGGCTTGGCTGTACAGGAAGCTAAGCCGACGTTGCAGGCTCCGCCGATGTACAAGGTGGTTTTGTTCAATGATGACTACACACCGATGGATTTCGTCGTCGAAGTGCTCGAGGTGTTTTTTAACCTGAATCGCGAGCTGGCGACCAAGGTAATGCTGGCCGTTCATACAGAAGGACGGGCAGTATGTGGATTGTTTACCCGCGACATCGCCGAGACCAAGGCCATGCAGGTCAACCAGTACGCCAGGGAAAGCCAGCATCCGCTACTCTGTGAAATCGAGAAGGACGGTTAACGCCGACCACTTGGGTATGAGGTGAAGCTATGTTAAACCGCGAGCTCGAAGTCACCCTCAATCTCGCCTTCAAAGAGGCTCGTTCGAAGCGTCATGAGTTCATGACCGTCGAGCACCTCTTGTTGGCTCTTTTGGATAATGAGGCCGCCGCCACCGTTTTGCGTGCCTGCGGAGCAAACCTCGACAAACTCAAGCATGACCTGCAGGAGTTCATCGACTCCACCACGCCGCTGATTCCCGTGCATGACGAGGATCGCGAAACCCAGCCAACCCTGGGCTTCCAGCGTGTACTGCAGCGTGCTGTCTTCCATGTGCAGAGCTCGGGCAAGCGCGAAGTGACTGGCGCCAATGTGCTGGTTGCGATCTTCAGTGAGCAAGAGAGTCAGGCGGTGTTCCTGCTGAAACAGCAGAGCGTTGCCCGTATCGATGTCGTCAATTACATCGCCCATGGCATCTCCAAGGTGCCCGGGCATGGCGATCATTCTGAAGGTGAACAGGATATGCAGGACGATGAAGGCGGTGAGTCTTCCTCTTCAGGTAATCCGCTGGATGCTTATGCCAGCAACCTCAATGAACTGGCGCGCCAGGGGCGTATCGACCCGTTGGTGGGGCGTGAGCAGGAAGTCGAGCGTGTGGCGCAGATTCTTGCGCGCCGGCGCAAGAACAACCCGCTGCTGGTAGGCGAGGCCGGTGTAGGTAAAACCGCGATCGCCGAAGGTCTGGCCAAACGCATCGTCGATAGCCAGGTGCCTGATCTGCTGGCCAGCAGCGTGGTGTACTCCCTGGATCTCGGTGCATTGCTGGCGGGTACCAAATACCGCGGCGATTTCGAGAAACGCTTCAAGGCGTTGCTGGGCGAGTTGAAGAAACGTCCGCAGGCGATCCTGTTCATCGACGAGATTCACACCATCATTGGCGCCGGTGCGGCGTCCGGTGGGGTGATGGACGCCTCGAACCTGCTCAAGCCGCTGCTTTCTTCGGGCGACATCCGTTGCATCGGTTCGACCACCTTCCAGGAATTTCGTGGAATTTTCGAGAAGGACCGGGCCTTGGCTCGCCGCTTCCAGAAGGTCGATGTATCCGAGCCTTCGGTAGAAGACACCATTGGTATTCTGCGTGGCCTCAAGGGGCGTTTCGAGCTGCACCACGGCATCGAGTACAGCGATGAGGCATTGCGTGCCGCCGCCGAACTGGCGTCGCGCTATATCAATGACCGGCATATGCCCGACAAAGCGATCGATGTGATCGACGAGGCGGGCGCCTATCAGCGTCTGCAGCCGTCCGACAAGCGCGTCAAGCGCATCGAGGTGGCTCAGGTCGAGGATATCGTGGCGAAAATTGCGCGAATTCCGCCGAAACACGTCACCAGTTCCGACAAGGAGCTGCTGCGTAACCTCGAGCGCGACCTGAAGCTGACAGTATTCGGCCAGGATGCAGCGATCGACTCGCTGTCGACCGCGATCAAGCTGTCCCGTGCCGGCCTGAAATCGCCAGACAAGCCTGTCGGTTCGTTCCTGTTCGCCGGGCCTACCGGTGTCGGTAAGACCGAGGCCGCGCGGCAGTTGGCCAAGGCGCTGGGCATCGAGCTGGTGCGTTTCGACATGTCCGAGTACATGGAGCGCCACACCGTATCGCGTCTGATCGGTGCGCCTCCAGGTTATGTCGGTTTCGACCAGGGCGGTTTGCTGACCGAAGCGATTACCAAGCAGCCTCACTGCGTATTGCTGCTCGATGAAATCGAAAAGGCACACCCGGAAGTCTTCAACCTGCTGCTGCAGGTGATGGACCACGGTACCTTGACCGATAACAACGGGCGCAAGGCGGATTTCCGCAACGTGATCGTGATCATGACCACTAACGCAGGCGCCGAAACGGCGGCTCGGGCTTCCATCGGGTTCACTCATCAGGATCACTCTTCCGATGCCATGGAAGTGATCAAGAAGAGCTTCACGCCGGAATTCCGTAACCGTCTGGACACCATTATCCAGTTTGGTCGCCTCAGTCATGAGGTCATCAAGAGCGTGGTGGACAAGTTCCTTACCGAGCTGCAGGCGCAGTTGGAGGACAAGCGCGTTCAGCTGGAAGTCACCGATGCGGCCCGCAGCTGGCTGGCGGCAGGTGGTTACGATGTGACCATGGGCGCTCGTCCTATGGCGCGCCTGATCCAGGACAAGATCAAGCGTCCGCTGGCGGAAGAGATACTCTTTGGCGAACTGGCCGAACATGGCGGTGTGGTGCACATCGATATCAAGGATGGCGAGCTGACCTTCGAGTTCGAGACCACCGCAGAAATGGCCTGACCGGCCACAATGAAAAAGGCGCCGCAAGGCGCCTTTTTTATATCTGTTCTGTCTTTATATCTGTTCTGTCGGCATGCAGGGCAAATCGCAGGCAAACAAAAACGCCCGGCATGAGCCGGGCGTCTTGTATTGACTTGCTTAGCGAGCGCGGTAAGTGATGCGCCCTTTGCTCAAGTCATAGGGCGTCAGTTCGACGCGCACTTTGTCACCGGTAAGAATACGAATGTAGTTCTTGCGCATCTTGCCGGAGATATGCGCGGTTACGACGTGCCCATTTTCCAACTCCACACGAAACATGGTGTTGGGCAGGGTGTCGACGACAGTGCCTTCCATTTCGAAGCTGTCTTCTTTCGACATGCAGTAAAGCCCTCGGTGTCCAGTGAATGGCCCGGTGCAACTGCGCCAGGCAAAAGCGGCGTGCATTGTGCCCGAAAAGTGGGGTTCAAGCCAAGGGCTTCTAGTTCAGGATGACCCATCTCTGGTTGATCAGCAGCTCAATGGGCCGATATTGGGTCTTGTAGTTCATCTTTTTGCAGTTCTTGATCCAGTATCCGAGGTAGACCGCGTCCAGGCCCAGGCGCAAGGCCTCGCCGATTTGCCACAGAATGGCGTAGCGACCGAGGCTGCGACGCTCTTCATCGGGTTCATAGAAGGTGTAGACCGCGGAAAGGCCATTGGGCAGCAGGTCGGTGACGGCCACGGCGAGCAGGCGCCCATCGAGGCGAAACTCGTAGAACCTGGAGAAGGGCAGGTCGCGAACCAGAAAAGTCGAGAACTGATCGCGGCTGGGCGGGTACATGTCGCCATCGGCGTGGCGTTGTTCGATATAACGCTGGTAAAGGTCGAAATACTCTTCGCTGAACCCCGGTTTGACAGGCTGGACCTTCAGGTCGGCATTGCGTTTGAGAATGCGTTTTTGCTGACGATTGGGTACAAACTGCGCGGCAGGAATGCGGGCAGGAACACAGGCATTGCAGTTCTGGCAATGCGGCCGGTACAGATGGTCGCCACTGCGACGAAAGCCCATTTCCGACAGGTCTGCGTAGACATGCACATCCATGGGCTGACTAGGATCGAGGAACAGCGTGGTCGCCTGTTCTTCGGGCAGGTAGCTGCAAGAGTGGGGTTGAGTGGCATAAAACTTCAAACGCGCCAACTCGGTCATGAATCAACCCTCGGGATTAGCTTTGAATTAAGTGTAAGCCACACCGGCAAAACCCGCCTAGGAAACCCATATGGCGCGGCTGGGCTGGTCCAGATGGCGCTGCAGATAGCCGGCGAACTCCTGGCGTGGAATGGCGCGGGCGCCCAGGCTGTGCAGGTGGTCGGTGGGCATCTGGCAGTCGATCAGGGCAAAGCCCCATGCCTGTAAATGTTGGACCAGCGTGACGAAACCGAATTTCGACGCATTGTCGGCCCGGCTGAACATCGACTCACCGAAAAACAGCTGGCCCATTGCCAGTCCATACAGTCCACCTACCAGTGCCCCCTGATCCCAGACTTCGACCGAATGGGCATGGCCGCGCCTGTGCAACTCGAGGTAGGCATTCTGCATTGATTCGGTGATCCAGGTGCCGTCGGCATAAGGGCGTGGCGCCGCGCAGGCGCTGATGACCGCGGCAAAATCCTGATCGAAGGTGACCTGATAGCGTTGCTGGCGCAGTAGTTTGCCCAGGCTGCGGGATACATGCAGTTCGTCTGGAAATAACACGGTGCGCGGGTCGGGTGACCACCAGAGGATGGGCTGGCCTTCGGAAAACCAGGGGAAACAGCCGTGGCGATAGGCCTGGATCAGCCGGTCGGCCGACAGGTCGCCGCCGGCGGCCAACAGGCCGTTGGGGTCGCGCAGGGCCTTTTCCAGTGGGGGAAAGTCGAAGTTGTTGCGTTGTAACCAGGTCAGCATGGCATTCAGACTTGCGGAAGGGGAGGGCGGTGGCGGGCCTGCAAGGCCCGCCGCAAGCGTAGGTCGGGAGGTCAGTTGTCGTCGAGGAATTTCTCCGCATCCAGGGCCGACATGCAGCCCGCGCCCGCGGAAGTGACGGCCTGGCGATACACATGGTCGGCCACATCGCCCGCGGCGAACACGCCCGGGATGCCGGTGGCCGTGGCGTCGCCTTCGCTGCCGCCCTTGACCAGCAGATAGCCGTCGCGCATTTCCAGCTGGCCCTTGAACAGGTCCGTATTGGGCTTGTGGCCGATGGCGATGAAGACGCCGGTCAGCGCCAATTCCCGGGTTTCTCCGCTGAGGCTATCGCGCAGGCGGGCGCCGGTGACGCCGCTGGCATCGCCCAACACTTCGTCGAGATTCTGGTTCCAGTGCAGGCGGATATTGCCCTTGGCGGCTTTGTCGAACAGCTTGTCCTGGAGGATTTTCTCCGCGCGCAGCTTGTCGCGCCGGTGCACCAGGTGCACCTCTTTGGCGATGTTGGAGAGGTACAGGGCTTCCTCCACGGCGGTGTTACCGCCGCCGATCACGGCAACTACTTGATTGCGATAGAAAAAGCCGTCGCAGGTAGCGCAGGCCGAGACACCCTTGCCGGCGAAGGTTTCTTCGGAGGGCAGGCCCAGGTACTGGGCCGATGCGCCGGTGGCGATGATCAGTGCATCGCAGCTGTAGACGCCGCTGTCGCCCTTGAGGACAAAGGGGCGCTGCTGCAACTCCGCGGTATGGATGTGGTCGTAGACGATCTCGGTGTCGAAGCGTTCAGCGTGTTTTTGCATGCGTTCCATCAGCACCGGGCCGGTCAGGCCCTCGACATCGCCAGGCCAGTTGTCGACCTCCACGGTGGTGGTCAACTGGCCGCCTGCTTGCAGGCCGGTGATGACGGTCGGTTTGAGGTTGGCGCGGGCGGCATAAACGGCAGCGCTGTAACCGGCAGGGCCGGAGCCCAGAATGATCAGGCGTGAATGCTTCGCTTCGGTCATAAAAACACCTCATAAGCCTTTGTCACAAAAGAGAATGCGTGCTCAAATTGAATACTGCGTAAAGTGTTCCTGACTTATGCTACACCCAGTATTGAGCAGCGTGGCACGGCGCTTACAAACCCGTACAATGCGGGTTTGCACGCCTATATGGAATACATCGGCATTGCACACGCAGCAGCTCTTACAGTTTCGCAATGCGTGGGCAGAATGTTAAAAGTAGCCCCAGTTACGCTCGTCAACTTTTTTACCTGCTCGGATTGGGCAGTATTTTTTAGTCGATCAACAGTTGGACGCGCCCATGGCGCAGGAAAAGACGCGTTTTGAAGAAATCCACCGCAGCACCTAAAACAGTAGTCCCACTCTGGCGCCAGCAATTGCACTACCGCCTCAAGGAAGGTGCGTTGATCGCCATTGGGGCCTTGTGCCTGTTCCTGATGATGGCATTGCTGACATATGGCAAAGACGATCCGGGCTGGAGCCATAACAGCAAGATCGAAGATGTGCAGAACTTCGGTGGTCCTGCCGGTTCTTACAGCGCCGATATCCTGTTTATGGTGTTGGGTTACTTTGCCTATATCTTCCCGTTGTTATTGGCGATCAAGACTTATCAGATCTTCCGTCAACGCCATGAGCCGTGGCAGTGGAGCGGTTGGCTGTTTTCCTGGCGCCTGATCGGCCTGGTGTTCCTGGTGCTGTCCGGTGCCGCGTTGGCGCATATCCATTTCCATGCGGCGACTGGCCTGCCGGCCGGCGCGGGCGGGGCGCTGGGCGAAAGCCTGGGCGACCTGGCCAAGAACGCACTGAACATCCAGGGCAGTACCCTGATGTTTATTGCGTTGTTCCTGTTTGGCCTGACCGTGTTTACCGATCTTTCCTGGTTCAAGGTCATGGATGTGACCGGCAAGATCACCCTGGACCTGTTCGAACTGTTCCAGGGCGCCGCCAACCGCTGGTGGGCAGCCCGTACCGAGCGCAAGCAACTGGTCGCCCAGTTGCGTGAAGTGGATGCCCGGGTCGACGAAGTGGTCGCTCCGACCGTCACCGACAAACGTGAGCAGGCCAAGGTCAAGGAGCGCCTGATCGAGCGCGAGCAGGCCCTGAGCAAGCACATGTCCGATCGTGAGAAGCAGGTCCCGCCGGTGATCGCCCCGGCCCCGGTAAAAGCGCCCGAGCCAAGCAAGCGCGTGCAGAAAGAGAAACAGGTCCCGCTGTTCATCGACAGCGCGGTCGAAGGCACCTTGCCGCCTATCTCGATTCTCGATCCGGCGGAAAAGAAACAGCTCAACTATTCCCCCGAGTCGCTGGCCGCCGTCGGCCATTTGCTGGAAATCAAGCTCAAGGAGTTCGGGGTCGAAGTGTCGGTGGACTCCATCCACCCGGGCCCGGTGATTACCCGTTACGAAATCCAGCCGGCCGCCGGGGTGAAAGTCAGCCGTATCGCCAACCTGGCCAAGGACCTGGCGCGTTCGCTGGCGGTGACCAGCGTGCGGGTGGTGGAAGTGATTCCCGGCAAGACCACCGTGGGTATCGAGATCCCCAACGAAGACCGGCAGATCGTGCGCTTCTCCGAAGTGCTGTCGACCCCGGAATACGACAACTTCAAATCCCCGGTCACCCTGGCCCTGGGCCACGATATCGGCGGCAAGCCGATCATCACCGACCTGGCGAAGATGCCTCACCTGCTGGTGGCCGGTACCACCGGTTCCGGTAAGTCGGTGGGTGTGAACGCGATGATCCTGTCGATCCTGTTCAAGTCCGGCCCGGAAGACGCCAAGCTGATCATGATCGACCCGAAAATGCTCGAGCTGTCGATCTACGAAGGCATCCCGCACCTGCTGTGCCCGGTGGTGACCGACATGAAGGACGCCGCCAACGCCCTGCGCTGGAGCGTGGCCGAGATGGAGCGGCGCTACAAGCTGATGGCGAAGATGGGCGTGCGTAACCTGTCGGGCTTCAACGCCAAGGTTAAAGAAGCGATCGAAGCCGGTACGCCGCTGACCGACCCGCTGTACAACCGCGAAAGCATCCACGACGAAGCGCCGCTGCTGACCAAGCTGCCGACCATCGTCGTGGTGGTCGACGAATTCGCCGACATGATGATGATCGTCGGCAAGAAGGTCGAAGAACTGATTGCGCGGATCGCCCAGAAAGCCCGTGCCGCGGGGATCCACCTGATCCTGGCGACCCAGCGGCCGTCGGTAGACGTGATCACCGGCCTGATCAAGGCCAACATCCCGACCCGCATGGCGTTCCAGGTATCGAGCAAGATCGACTCGCGGACCATCATCGACCAGGGTGGTGCCGAACAGCTGCTGGGTCACGGTGACATGCTCTACATGCCGCCGGGCACCAGCCTGCCGATCCGTGTCCATGGGGCCTTCGTCTCCGACGATGAAGTGCACCGGGTGGTCGAAGCCTGGAAGTTGCGTGGCGCGCCGGAGTACAACGACGACATCCTCAACGGTGTCGAAGAGGCCGGTAGCGGCTTCGACGGTGGCGGCGGCGGTGGCGACGGTGACGACGCCGAGACCGACGCGCTGTACGACGAAGCGGTGCAGTTCGTCCTCGAGAGCCGCCGGGCGTCGATTTCCGCGGTTCAGCGCAAGCTCAAGATCGGCTACAACCGCGCGGCCCGCATGATCGAAGCCATGGAAATGGCCGGTGTGGTGACCGCCATGAATACCAACGGCTCCCGCGAAGTGATAGCGCCGGGTCCGATGCGCGACTGACAATGACCCGATACAGGCGGCGCGACCCTGCGCCGCCGGTTTTTTCCACGAATCTAATGAGGACTCCCATGCGTCTTATCCGCATGTTGCTGGTACCGGTACTGGCTTTAACGACACTGTCGGCCCATGCCGATCAGAAAGACGTGGCGCGCCTGACCCAGTTGCTCGAAAAGTCCCAGACCCTGACCGCGCGTTTCTCGCAGCTGACCCTCGACGGCAGCGGCACCCAGCTGCAGGAAACCGCTGGTGACATGGCACTCAAGCGCCCGGGCCTGTTCTACTGGCACACCGATGCACCGCAGGAGCAACTGATGGTCTCCGACGGCAAGAAGGTTTCCCTGTGGGACCCGGACCTGGAACAGGTCACCATCAAGACCCTGGACCAGCGCCTGACCCAGACTCCGGCCCTGTTGCTGTCGGGCGATGTGTCGAAAATCAGCGAAAGCTTCGATATCAGCGCCAAGGAAGCCGGTGGCGTGGTCGACTTCATCCTCAAGCCGAAAACCAAGGACACTCTGTTCGACAGCCTGCGCCTGTCGTTCCGCAACGGCCTGGTGAATGACATGCAGCTGATTGACAGCGTTGGCCAGCGCACCAATATCCTGTTCACCGGGGTCAAGGCCAACGAGCCGATCGCTGCTTCCAAGTTCAAGTTCGACATCCCCAAGGGTGCCGACGTGATTCAAGAATAAGTCGACGCCAAGAGGTTTCAATCGTCCGCCATGGATCTGTTTCGCAGTGACCCGATCGCCCAACCCCTGGCCGCGCGCTTGCGCCCGGCCAACCTGGACGAGTACGTCGGTCAGGAGCATGTGCTCGCCCGCGGCAAGCCTCTGCGTGAAGCGCTGGAGCAGGGGGCCCTGCACTCGATGATCTTCTGGGGGCCGCCGGGGGTGGGCAAGACCACCCTGGCGCGGCTCCTGGCGAAAGTCTCGGATGCGCACTTCGAAACGGTCTCGGCGGTGTTGGCCGGGGTCAAGGAGATCCGCCAGGCGGTGGAAATCGCCAAGCAGCAGGCGGCCCAGTACGGGCGCCGGACCATCCTGTTCGTCGACGAAGTGCACCGTTTCAACAAGTCCCAGCAGGATGCCTTCCTGCCTTACGTTGAAGACGGCACCCTGATTTTCATCGGCGCGACCACCGAGAACCCGTCCTTCGAGCTGAACAACGCACTGTTGTCCCGGGCCCGGGTGTATGTGCTCAAGAGTCTCGACGAGGCGGCGCTGCACAAGCTGGTACAGCGCGCGTTGAGCGAAGAGCGCGGGCTGGGCAAACGCCAGCTGAGCCTCAGTGACGAAGGCTTCCAGATGCTCCTGGCGGCGGCGGACGGCGATGGCCGGCGGCTGCTCAACCTGCTGGAGAACGCCTCCGATCTCGCCGAAGACGGCACGGAAATCGGTGTCGAGCTGCTGCAAAGCCTGCTGGGCGATACCCGTCGGCGTTTTGACAAGGGCGGCGAAGCCTTTTACGACCAGATTTCGGCGCTGCACAAGTCGGTCCGTGGTTCCAACCCGGACGGCGCCCTGTACTGGTTCGCGCGGATGCTCGACGGTGGTTGCGACCCGCTGTACCTGGCGCGCCGCGTGGTGCGCATGGCCAGCGAAGACATCGGCAACGCCGACCCACGGGCGCTGAGCCTGTGCCTGGCCGCCTGGGATGTGCAGGAGCGCCTGGGCAGCCCCGAAGGCGAGCTGGCGGTGGCCCAGGCCATCACCTACCTGGCCTGCGCGCCGAAAAGCAACGCCGTGTACATGGGCTTCAAGGCCGCCATGCGCAGCGCCGCCGAACATGGTTCGCTGGAAGTGCCGCTGCACCTGCGCAATGCGCCGACCAAACTGATGAAGCAGCTGGGCTACGGCGACGAATATCGTTATGCCCATGATGAGCCGGATGCCTACGCGGCCGGTGAAGACTACTTTCCCGAGGCGCTGGAGCCGCAGCCGTTCTATCAGCCCGTGCCCCGTGGCCTGGAACTGAAGATCGGCGAGAAGCTCAAGCATCTGGCGGAGCTTGACCAGGCCAGCCCCAAGCAGCGGAGAAAGCCGTGATCCCATTGATCGTTGCCGTCTCGGTGGGCGGTGTTGCCGGCACCCTGTTGCGCTTTGCCACCGGCAACTGGATCAGCGCCAATTGGCCGCGGCACTTCTATACCGCGACGCTGGCCGTTAATATCGTGGGCTGCCTGCTGATCGGCGTGCTGTACGGCCTGTTTCTGATACGCCCGGAGGTGCCCATCGAGGTGCGTGCCGGGTTGATGGTGGGCTTCCTTGGCGGCCTGACGACTTTTTCATCCTTTTCACTGGATACGGTGCGTCTGCTGGAAAGCGGACAGATACCGCTGGCCCTGGGCTATGCGGCCATCAGCGTATTCGGCGGGCTGCTCGCGACCTGGGCCGGCCTGTCCCTGACCAAACTTTGATAAACGAGAGACCGACATGCTCGATTCCAAACTGTTACGTAGCAACCTTCAGGACGTAGCGGACCGCCTGGCATCCCGTGGCTTTGCCCTGGATGTAGCACGCATCGAAGCGCTGGAAGAACAGCGCAAGACCGTCCAGACCCGCACCGAGCAACTGCAGGCCGAACGTAACGCGCGCTCCAAGTCCATCGGTCAGGCCAAGCAGCGCGGCGAAGACATCGCGCCGCTGATGGCTGATGTCGAGCGCATGGCGGGCGAGTTGGCGGCCGGCAAGGTCGAGCTGGACGCCATTCAAACCGAGCTGGATGCGATCCTGCAGGGCATCCCGAACCTGCCTCACGAATCGGTGCCGGTTGGCGACGACGAAGACGGTAACGTCGAAGTACGCCGTTGGGGCACGCCGACGGCGTTCGACTTCCCGATCCTCGACCACGTCGCCCTGGGTGAAAAACACGGCTGGCTGGACTTCGAGACCGCGGCCAAGCTGTCGGGCGCGCGTTTTGCCCTGCTGCGCGGGCCGATCGCCCGTCTGCACCGCGCCCTGGCGCAGTTCATGATCAACCTGCACACCAGCGAGCACGGTTACGAAGAGGCCTACACCCCTTACCTGGTGCAGGCGCCGGCGTTGGTGGGTACCGGCCAGTTGCCGAAGTTCGAAGAAGACCTGTTCAAGATCAGCCGTGAAAACGAAGCCGATCTGTACCTGATCCCGACCGCCGAAGTGTCGCTGACCAATATCGTGGCCGGCGAGATCCTCGATTCGAAGCAACTGCCGATCAAGTTCGTCGCCCACACCCCGTGCTTCCGCAGCGAAGCCGGTTCGTCGGGCCGCGACACCCGCGGCATGATCCGCCAGCACCAGTTCGACAAGGTCGAGATGGTCCAGATCGTCGAGCCATCGACTTCCATGGAAGCCCTGGAAGGCCTGACTGCCAACGCCGAGAAAGTCCTGCAACTGCTGGAGCTGCCTTACCGCACCCTGGCGCTGTGCACCGGCGACATGGGCTTCAGCGCGGTCAAGACCTTCGACCTGGAAGTGTGGATCCCGAGCCAGGACAAGTACCGCGAGATTTCGTCGTGCTCCAACTGCGGCGACTTCCAGGCCCGTCGCATGCAGGCGCGCTTCCGCAACCCGGAAACTGGCAAGCCGGAACTGGTGCACACCCTGAACGGTTCCGGCCTGGCGGTCGGTCGTACCCTGGTGGCGGTGCTGGAGAACTACCAGCAGGCCGACGGTTCGATCCGGGTGCCTGAGGTGCTCAAGCCTTATATGGGCGGCCTCGAGGTCATCGGCTAAATGGAATTTCTGCCGCTGTTTCATAACCTGCGCGGCAGTCGTGTGTTGGTGGTCGGCGGCGGGGAGATTGCCTTGCGCAAATCCCGCCTGCTGGCCGACGCCGGTGCGCTGCTGCGGGTAGTTGCACCTGAAGTGGAACCCCAATTGCGCGAGCTGGTCACGGCCAGCGGCGGCGAATGCCGGTTGCGCGGTTATCTCGATGCGGACCTGGACGGCTGCGTGCTGATCATCGCCGCCACCGACGACGAACCGCTCAATGCCCAGGTCTCCGCCGATGCTCATCGGCGTTGTGTGCCGGTCAATGTGGTGGACGCGCCGGCCCTGTGCAGTGTGATCTTCCCGGCGATCGTCGACCGTTCGCCGCTGGTCATTGCCGTCTCCAGTGGCGGCGATGCGCCGGTGCTGGCGCGCCTGATCCGGGCCAAGCTGGAAACCTGGATTCCCTCGACCTACGGTCAACTGGCCGGCCTGGCTGCGCGTTTTCGCAATCAGGTCAAAGGCCTGTTTCCGGACGTGCAGCAGCGTCGTGCCTTCTGGGAAGACGTGTTCCAGGGACCGATCGCCGACCGGCAGCTGGCCGGGCAGGGCGAGGAGGCCGAGCGCTTGCTGCAGGCCAAGATTGCCGGCGAAGCGCCCCATGCGCCGGGCGAGGTGTATCTGGTGGGGGCGGGGCCGGGCGATCCGGACCTGCTGACCTTCCGCGCCTTGCGCCTGATGCAGCAAGCCGACGTGGTGCTCTACGACCGCCTGGTAGCACCGGCGATTCTCGAACTGTGCCGTCGCGATGCCGAGCGGGTGTATGTCGGCAAGCGCCGCGCCGATCACGCCTTGCCCCAGGAGCAGATCAACCAGCAACTGGTGGACCTGGCCAAGCAGGGCAAGCGCGTGCTGCGTCTGAAAGGGGGCGATCCGTTCATCTTCGGCCGTGGCGGCGAAGAGATCGAAGAGCTGGCGGCCCAGGGCATTCCGTTCCAGGTGGTGCCAGGGATTACCGCGGCCAGCGGCTGTGCGGCCTATGCCGGGATTCCGCTGACCCATCGTGACTATGCGCAGTCCGTGCGTTTCGTCACCGGGCACCTGAAGGATGGCACCACCGATCTGCCCTGGGCCGACCTGGTCGCGCCTGCACAGACCCTGGTGTTCTACATGGGCCTGGTGGGCTTGCCGGTGATCTGCGAACAACTGATCCAGCATGGCCGTTCGGCGGACACGCCGGCCGCCTTGATCCAGCAGGGCACGACCTCCAACCAGCGGGTGTTCACCGGCACCCTGGCGGACCTGCCGAAGCTGGTGGCGGAGCATGAAGTGCATGCGCCGACCCTGGTGATCGTCGGCGAAGTGGTGCAGCTTCGCGAGAAGCTCGCCTGGTTCGAAGGCGCGCAGTCGCAGGTCTGAACAGCATCGCGGGCAATCTCACTCCTGCACAGAACATCTCTTCTGTAGGAGCGAGGCTTGCCCGCGATAGCGATCTCAAGAACGATCGCTCTCCTGAGTTATTGCTTGTTGCCTTGCCAAACCCCACGCCCGCTCAAACGCTCGCGATCATGCGCTGCATCGAAGTCCTGCACCGGCCCTTTCGGCACGATGCCGGTCGGGTTGATGGTGCGGTGGCTGGCATAGTAGTGCCCCTTGATATGGGTGAAGTCCACGGTTTCGGCGATCCCCGGCCACTGGTACAGCTCTCGCAGCCAGTTCGACAGGTTCGGATAGTCGGCGATCCGCCGCAGGTTGCACTTGAAGTGACCGTAATACACCGCGTCGAAGCGAATCAGCGTGGTGAACAGGCGGATGTCCGCTTCCGTCAGGTATTCGCCGGCCAGGTAGCGTTGGCCGGCCAAGCGCTGTTCCAGCCAGTCGAGTTCGGCGAACAGATCGTCGAAGGCCGCTTCGTAGGCTTGCTGCGAAGTAGCGAAGCCGGCGCGATAGACGCCGTTGTTCACCGCCGGATAGATGCGCGCGTTCAGTTCGTCGATTTCACGGCGTAGCGGTTCCGGATAGAAATCCAGGCCGTTGCCGCTCAAGTCATCGAAAGCACTGTTGAACATGCGGATGATTTCCGCCGATTCGTTGCTGACGATGCGTTTCTGCTGGGTGTCCCAGAGTACGGGCACGGTGACCCGGCCGGTGTAGTCGCGGGTATCGGCGGTGTAGCGCTGATGCAGGAAATCCAGGTGGTCCAGCTTGTCGCCGCTGGAGCCCAGGGTCCGGTCGAAAGTCCAGCCTTGTTCCAGCATCAGCCAGCTAACCACTGACACATCGATCAGGCTTTCCAGGCCCTTGAGCTTGCGCAGGATCAGCGTGCGGTGCGCCCAGGGGCAGGCCAGAGAGACATACAGATGATAACGGCCGGCTTCCGCGCGAAAGCCGCCTTCGCCACTAGGGCCGGGTTTGCCGTCGGTGGTCACCCAGTTGCGGCGTTGCGCCTGTTCGCGCTGGAAGGCGCCGTCTTTGCTGCTTTCGTACCACTGGTCGTGCCAGCGTCCTTCAATCAGCAGGCCCATGAAAAAGCTCCTCGGTCAGTGTGCATTGGCGTGCAGTTTAATCCGAGGAGTTCGAACGAATTACGCAAAAGTCGGGCGGTTATGATCGGTTAAATCGATCTGTTGCGAGCGTCCCAGTATTGCCGAGCCTGCTCGAACGCCTGCTCCCGCGGCACGCCGAGCCCGCGCAGGGCGAGGGCCATGGTGGCGATCAGCGCCAGTTGCGGGTAGCTGTCCTGCACATCGCCGCGCCAGACGGCTTTCAGGTGCTCGGGATCGAGGGCTGCCGGTTTGACATGGCGCTGCTCGGACAGCGCCGGCCATTCCTCATCCCAGCTGACACCGCCAGTAGTGCCGTACAGATGGCTGGCGCTGTCCGGGTTGATCTCGATTTCGCCGCCGTCGCCCTTGATCACAATGACGTTGTCCCCCAGCAGCCCGCTGGCATCGCGGTGCACGCCCTGATAGCCGGGGTGGAAGATGCTTTGCAGGCCGCAGCGCGCGCCCAGCGGGTTGAGGATGCGCGCCAGGGAGTGGATCGGCGAGCGCAGGCCCAGGGTGTTGCGCAGGTCGATCATGCGCTGCAACTGGGGCGCCCAGTCGCCCAGGGGGATAAAGGCCAGGTTGCCCTGGTCCAGCGCCTTGCCTACCGCCTGCCAGTCGCGGCACAACGGGATGTGCAATTGTTCCAGCAATTGCTCGGTGTACAGCCGGCCGGCGGTGTGGGCGCCACCACCGTGCAGCAGGATGCGCACGCCGTTCTGTGCCAGGCACTTGGCGGCCAGCAGGAACCAGGGCAGGTGGCGCTTTTTGCCGGCGTAGCTGGGCCAGTCCAGGTCGACCTTGATCGGTGGCGCCTGCAGTCGCTCGCGCAGGGCCTCGGTAAAGCCGGCCAGTTCCTCGGGGCTTTCTTCCTTGTGCCGCAACAGCATCAGGAAGGCGCCGAGCTGGGTGTCCTCGACCTTGTCGTCGAGCAGCATGCCCATGGCTTCGCGGGCTTCTTCACGGGTGAGGCTGCGGGCGCCGCGTTTGCCTTTGCCGAGAATGCGCACGAACTGCGCGAAAGGATGCTCGGCGGGCGTTTCGGTGGTCAGCGAGGTGAAATCGGTCATAGGCAATTGGTCGGCTTGGGCAGGCCCGCCAGCTTGGCGGCAAGTTTGGCGGGAGTGCCTTTGAACAGTCGGTTGAGGTGCAGGCTGTTGCCCTTGTCCGGGCCCAGCTTCAAGGCGGTGTATTTGATCAGCGGGCGGGTCGCGGGCGACAGCTGGAACTCTTGATAGAAGCCGCGCAGCAGCTCGAGGATTTCCCAGTGCTCGGGCGTCAGCTCGATCTGTTCCGCCGCGGCCAGGGCATCGGCCACCTCGCTGGACCAGTCGTCCAGTTCCACCAGGTAGCCGTCCTTGTCCAGGGCGATGGCGCGTTCGCCGACAGTCAGTGCATTCATAACCAGCTGTTGACCTTGTCGTAGTGGATCGACAGCGCGACGAACCCCGGGTAATCGACGCTGGTGGCCCAGGCCGGAACGTCCAGGCCTCGGGCCTGGTGGTCTTCCGCCAGGACGTAGAGCGCCAGCGCTTCCCCGCGTGCCTGCAAGGCCGCCAGCGGTGCGCTGCCAGGCTGCAGGGCGTACACCGCGTCGCCACACAGGAGAATGGCATCCTGCGCGCCAAGCAGGCGCAAGCAACTGGTCAGCCGGGAGTCGGTGAAGGGCGAGTGGGACAGCACGTGCAAGGTCGACATCAGAGGGTGATCACCTGGTCAAAACGGTCAATAAGTGCGCCGAGTTCGGCCGGGGCCAGGACCTGCACCTCGTCCAGGTTCAGCGCGGCCGGGTCGAGGCCACGTTCCGCCACGCTGGCGCCACAGGCGAACACCTGCTCCACACCAAACAACGACAGGGCCTGCAGATTGGCGCTGAGATCCTTTTGCTGCACGGCGGCGGCTTGTTGCCCGGGGGCGAGCTGAAACACGCCGTCGTCGAGAAACAGCAGGCCGATCGGCAAGTCGAAGGCGCCGCCGGCCAGCACGATATCCAGTGCCTCGCGGGCGCCGGGGCCGGACCAGGGCGCCTGGCGGCTGATAATCAACAGGGATTGCGCCATGTTTCATGGCCCTCCAAAACAGATCAGGCGGTCGGCCGCCTGTACGGCGTCGTGCAACTGGCCGAGCCCGGAAAGCTCCCAGGGCGCGCTCAGGTTGACGGCCGGGCGCTGGTAGCGTGCGGCTTCCTCCTGGTTCAACACCCCGCGGCGCAGGGCCGCGGCAATGCACACCACGCCATCGAGCTGGTGCTCGCTGACGAAGGTCCGCCATTGCGCGGGCAGGTCCAGCTCGTCCTGCGGGGTGACGATGTTGTCCGATGCGCTGTGCACGCCATCCTGATAGAAAAACAGCCGCACGATCTCGTGGCCACCGGCCAGCGCTGCCTGGGCGAATGCCAGGGCGCGGCGCGAGGAGGGCGCGTGAGCGGCGGAGAAAAGGGCAATGGCGAACTTCATGAAGAACTCTGTCTGCAAACCTGGGGCCATGATAAAGCTTTATGCCGGGCCCGGCGAAGTGGCTTTAGCGCGGCATATAGCCCAGTTGCCAGCGATGGGGGATCTTCAGCGACAACAGCCCCAGCAGCGCCGACAGCAGGCCGCTGACGAACAGGGCCGCGAGGCCGAGATGCTGTTCCAGAACGGCGCCCAGCACGGCGCCGGCGAACATGCCGCTCCAGGGCACCAGCTGCACGCGCCAGCCATTGCGCCGCTCGCCGAGCATCCAGCGGCCCAGGCCGCGGCCAAAGCGCGACAGGGCGCCGGTGACATAGGTCAGGCCCACGGGAAGCCCGTTCACTTCCTCGACGGCGGCATTGAGCATGCCCATGGAGATGATCGCGGCCAGCACGGCCGGTAGCCGTTGTTCAAACGGCCAGGCGGCTGCCGCGCACAGCAGCGTGGCAATGCACAGCAGCAGCGGCAGGGCGCGGCGCCCGCCAAAGCGGCTGACGACTATGCCCAGGGCGTTGCCTGCGATGAAGGTGGCGACCAGCAGCACCAGGTGCAGGGTCAGGGCCAGGTCGGCATCGCTGATGGCGACGGCCAGGCGCGTGGTGTTGCCGCTCATGAAGGAGACGAAATCGCCGGTGGCCATGAAGCCGATGGCGTCGGTCATGCCGGCCAGGACCGACAGGCTGGCGACCAGGCACAGGCCTATGCGGCCGCGCCATTTCTGGCGCCGCAGCAGCTCCGGGTTACTACGAAGACTGGTGGAAGAGGGCAGCATCAGCGTTGACTCATGGTGACAGTGATCCTTTATCGAAGGCCCGAGCGGCGCTCAATCGCGCGGCAGGCCATGTAGCTCGCAATACTCGCTCCAGGGCATGCTGGCCATTTCCGCCACTTCCCGGTGCACTTCGAGCCGCCGCACGGCAAATTCCTCCGCGCTCTGTGCGGTCAGTTGCAGGCTCAGTTCCCAGGCAAACAGGCCCTGACGTTCCGCCTCGGCCTCGAAGGCTTCGTGCAGTCGCTCGGCGCGGTATTGTTCCTGGGTTTCGCCCCTGGCCTGGGCGGCCAGAGGGTTGAGGTGATCGAGTGCTTCACGAAGCTCCGGGCGCGCCGCGAGAAACTTCTGCTGGGCCACTTCATGCGGGTGTTCGGGGGCGGCCATCGGTGATCCTGGATGGGGTTGGAGGAAGTCGTTTCGGCTTGGGGCTGTGCGAAAGCCCAGCGACCATAACGCCTGGCCGGTCCAGCGTCAAAATGCTCCCGGGCGGAGCTGCCGCGACGGACGGTCGAAGCCATGTCCGCGCCATGCCACTGAGCGGATTGGCTTGGCAAAAATGCGTGTTGGATAACACTTTCCACTGAATGCCTTGGTATGAGCCCCGTTCTTGTGACCTATTCTCAACAGGCACTCTCTCCAAGTGGCGTCGCCAAGGAGGAATTTCTCATGCTCTCGATGGACGAGCTTTGCCAGATCCTGGAGTCCGGTTTTCTGCCGCTTTCCTGCACCTGCACCGTCAACCCCGACGGCTCCCTGGCGATCAAGGTTTTCGAGCCGCAAAGCGGACGGATCGACCTGTTCATTACCAGGGTATCGACCGAGCATCTCACCAGTGTCCGCGCGGCGGCCAATTTTGTCGGTGAGTTGCGGACTGAAATCAGGGCGGGGCGTCGGGCATTTGCCGGCGGTTTCTAGTGATTGAACACGTTGAGCATTGGGCAGGTCGAGCGCGCTTCCTTGCGCGAATGTGGCAGGTGACGTCTGAACGGTTGCGGGGAGGCGGGGCTAGTTCTTTTCAGACAGCTCTCTCCAGTTCGCCAGCGTGACGCCACTGCGCTCGGCGAATGTCTGCATGGTGCGGTAGGTCCCGCCGCAGGGGGTGTCGAGGGTAATCAGGCACCCTGAATGCAGAAAGGCAAGATACCAGGTATCGCTGTCGCTCAATCGCGCGCCCTGGTAGGTGAAGGTCCTTTGCGAACCTGCGAAACAGTAGCGGATTTCGAAAGTCTTGATGCTGTTCATCGCCGCGTCCTTTGGGCTGTATTTGGGTGTTGGCGATTCAAGATATTCCCAAAAGGACGCGTTGGCGTGCACCGCTCATCCGAACTCTATGAACAGTCGCGGTTCGTTCCTCAAATGCTTCGCCGCATTCTCCTGCACCTCACGCGCGCCTGGCTGCAACCGCCCTCAATAGGTGTCATGTTGAGCCAGGTCGTCGGTGATGGTGAACCAGGGCGCCTTGCTCCCGACGACATGGCGGCTGGCGCTGACCCGAGGATCGCTGTCCAGGGTCCCCAGGGGGAACCCGGGTACGTGTGGGGCGGCATCAAAACGGGTGAACCATTTGCCTGTTCGGGACGTGATGGGGTTAACGGTTTTTTGACAGCTGTCAGGTGATGATCGCCGGGCGGGGGACCGTTCGGCGAAAGAGGCAGGTGCTGCTAACGGTCGGCGCGGGCAAATGATACATTTCTCGATTTTTTAGGGGTGAGGAAGACATATGCGAGTTTGGCTAGGGGCGTCGCTGATGGGATTGTTGGCCGGGTGTTCGTTACCCACGGCTTTGGCACCGGGCAAGCCGAATGTCAGTGAGCTGACTGGCAAAACGCCAAAAGACTATGCGCAGTGTGTTCTGCCAGCCTGGCAGCGTGAGACGCCCAGGAGCACCCAGGCCGATATCTCCAACGGTTATCGGATCACCGCTCCTGGCAGCCTGGCATCGGATGAGGTCGTGGAAGTGGTGAAGTCGAAGAACGGCAGCCTGGTCTCGCTCTACCAGGGAACACCCTGGGCCAAGTCCGCGGTGCTGAAAAAGGCCGTGCACGATTGCCTGTAAGGCCGCTTCACGCCTTGCGTGAACGACCTGTCAAAGTGACAGCCCGCTGCCGTGGAACCGCAGGATCCCACCCACAAGAAAGCCCTGACCGTTCAGGGCTTTTTTGTGCCGGGTATTCGCCGGGCCTTGTCCGGAGGGCTCACTTTGCTCGCATCAGGGCAAGTTCTTGAATCATCAAGGTGCTTTTCTGCATAAAAACAGGATAAATCTGACAGTTTTTTTGACGGCTTTATCCGTCCAGTAGACAATGGCGCGTTAGCCACCACCCATGATGGCCATTTCGTTTTCAGCAGGAGGGCTGCCAGGGTTTGGGGGCGATCCCTGTTGCGATACCCGTGGCCTTGCCGCTGTCAGGCGGTGATCGGGGCATTGGCAGCAGGCCGATCGTGATACCGGGTGTTGTTGACTCACTCCTTTGGTTACACCCGACTAGTCTCTCTGTGGGAATGTGGTTTTAGCGGGCGTTTCGGACCGTCGATCGATGCTGTCCGAAGGCGTCCCAACAAAAGAGTGTCACTCAAGTAGCTGAAGCCAATAGCGAATAAGAAGTCAGCGCAGGAGCGACATATAAACTGAGGTCGATAGTGTCATGTCGGCCTTGTGTGCCCACCCTTCAGTTCTTCTGAGTGCGGGAACCCATGGCGGTGCCGGGGCGACTGATGATCGAGAATGGGGGGGCGGATGGCGTTCTATCGTAGGAACTACTGTATGTTGAAAAAAGTGAACACGGCCCTGCTGGGCTTGGCGATGACGATGGGGCTCAGCTCCGCGTACGCCGCCGAGACCAAGAAAGTGGATGTGCTGCTCATCGGTGGCGGCATCATGAGTTCGACCCTGGGTGTCTGGCTCAATGAGCTGGAGCCGGGCTGGTCGATGGAAATGGTCGAGCGCCTCGACGGCGTTGCCGAAGAAAGCTCGAACGGCTGGAACAACGCCGGTACCGGTCACTCTGCCCTGGCGGAACTGAACTACACCCCGGAAAACAAGGACGGCAAGGTCGAGATCGCCAAGGCCATCGAGATCAACGAAGCGTTCCAGATTTCCCGCCAGTTCTGGTCGTGGCAAGTCAAGAACAATGTCCTGAAGAACCCGCGTTCGTTCATCAACTCCACTCCGCACATGAGCTTCGTGTGGGGCGATGACAACATCAAGTTCCTGAAGAAACGCTACGAAGCGCTTCAGGCGAGCCCGCTGTTCGCCGGCATGCAGTACTCCGAAGACCCGGAGCAGATCAAGAAGTGGGTCCCGCTGATGATGGAAGGGCGCGATCCGAAGCAGAAGATCGCCGCCACCTGGTCGCCGCTCGGCACCGACATGAACTTCGGCGAGATCACCCGCCAGTTCGTCGGCCACCTGAAAGCCCAGCCGAACTTCTCGCTCAAGCTGTCGAGCGAAGTGGAAGACATCAAGCGTAACGAAGATGGCTCCTGGCGCGTGGTGTACAAGAACCTGAAAGACGGTACTGAAACCCAGACCGACGCCAAGTTCGTGTTCATCGGCGCGGGCGGCGGTGCCCTGCACCTGCTGCAGAAGTCGGGCATCCCTGAAGCCCAGGAATATGCCGGTTTCCCTGTGGGCGGCTCGTTCCTGGTGACCGAGAACCCGGCGATCGCCGAGCAGCACCTGGCGAAGGCCTACGGCAAGGCGTCGGTCGGCGCTCCACCGATGTCGGTGCCGCACCTGGACACCCGCGTGCTGGACGGCAAGCGCGTGATCCTGTTTGGCCCGTTCGCGACCTTCTCCACCAAGTTCCTCAAGGAAGGTTCGTACCTCGACCTGCTGACCACTACCACCACTCACAACATCTGGCCTATGACCAAGGTCGGCATCAAGGAGTACCCGCTGGTCGAGTACCTCGCCGGCCAGCTGATGCTGTCGGATGAAGACCGCCTGAATGCCCTGAAAGAGTACTTCCCTAACGCCAAGGCTGAAGACTGGCGTCTGTGGCAGGCCGGCCAGCGCGTGCAGATCATCAAGCGTGACGAGCAGCTGGGTGGCGTGCTGAAACTGGGCACCGAGATTGTCAGCGCCAAGGACGGCAGCATTGCCGGCCTGCTGGGTGCCTCGCCAGGTGCTTCGACCGCCGCGCCGATCATGCTCAGCGTGCTGGAGAAGGTTTTCAAGGACAAGGTCGCGACGCCTGCCTGGCAGGCGAAGCTGCACCAGATCGTGCCGAGCTACGGTACCCAGCTCAACGGCAGTCCTGAGCGTGTCGCTCAAGAGTGGGCCTACACCAGCGAAGTGCTGCAATTGACTCCGCCACCGGCCATCGGTCAGACCGCTGCTCCTCAGCAGCCGGCTGGCGACAAGCCGAAAGCGCAAGAGAGCAACCCGTCGGCTGACATGGCTCTGTAATACCCGGCTGCGCCCAACACTGTTGGATGCCGCCAATACCCGGAACCCGCTGTTCGTTCCAGGTTAAAAAAAACGCCGCTCCCAGGAGCGGCGTTTTTGTTTGTGCGGCGCGCTCAAGCGCCTTTGCCCTCGCGTCCTGCGACCCTGCCTTGCGCCCATGGCGCCTTGCTGACCGAAACATCCAGGTCACGCCTGCCCGGGAACTATTGCCGGGGAATCCCTTTCCATAAGCTCGACGCAATGATGCCTGGAGAAGGCGATGTTCAGAGCTGGCTCTTTAATCTCGATCGTCTCGATTCTGCTATCGATCCCGCTGGATGCCGACGCTGCGCCTGGCGCGCAGGCGAACGCGCGGTACTCCAACGATCATGCGAATTGGGAGCGTCTTCCCGTGGTCAACTACTACCAGGTGAAAACGCTGTTGCAGGCTTCGAAGCGGGACTGGAGCCCGACCGCGGCCCTGCCGGCGGACATCAGGCAGAACCTTCGCCGGGGCAGGACGTTGCCCGCGCAGCAATCGCGACGCTTGAACCCCAGGCTGGTCCGGCAGTTGCCGCGTTACGACGGTTACCAGTGGTGGCGCGCGGGTTCCGATCTGCTGCTGGTCAGGACCTCGAATCGGATGATTTTCGACGTCCTGGTCGACGCCTTCCAGTAGGCCTGGCCCCGATCAGAAGTTGATCGAGGCACTCAAGCGCGCGGTCAGGGGCGCGCCCTGGAACAGGTAGCCATCGCCCATGTATTCACCAGCATCGCGCCAGTAGCGCTTGTCGAACAGGTTGTCCACGGTCAGCCGGAACACGGTGTCGTAACCGTCGATCCGGGTGCTGTAGCGGCTGCCGATGTTGAACACGGCGTAGCTGCCGGTCTGCACTTCGCCCTCGCGGTTGGCGTATTTGCGACCGCTGTACTGCACCCCGCCAAGCAGCGCCAAACCGTCGAACCAGGGCAGGGCGTAGTCGCCATAGAGGCTGGCGCGCAGGGTCGGCACGTTGAGCGCCTGGTGACCTTCGTACTCCGGGGTGTCGCTGCCGGTGACCCGCGCGCGGATCGCCGCGACACTGGCCGAGACTTGCAGGCGTTGGGTGGCCCAGCCATTGGCCGAGAGTTCCAGCCCGGTGTTCTTCTGTTCGCCCTGCTGGGTGAAAGTGAAGGTGCCGTCGCCATTCGGCCGGGAATACTGGTAGGCCTGGCGGATCTGGAACAGCGCCGCGGCCAGGCTGATGCGCTGCCAGTCGTATTTGATGCCGGCCTCGATCTGCCGCGACACGGTGGGCGCGAGGATCTCGAAGGCATTGCTGGCGAACCACGGCGCTTCGCCGCCCAGGGACAGGCCCTTGCTGTAACGGGTGTACAGCGCCAGGTTCTGCACCGGCTTATAGATCAGCGCGGCCTGGGGCAGGAACACATAACGCTGGGTGTGGCGGGTGGTGTCGCCCTGGCTGTCGAAGGTTTCCTCGTCCAGGCGTACTTCGCGCCCGCCGAGCACGGTCTGCCAGTGTTCGTTGAAGCTGATGCGGTCGTTGAAGAACAGCCCGTACTGGCGGCTGTCCAGGCGGCGATAGGCGTCGTTGAGCGGTCCGTCGTAGCGGGCGAAATCCGCTGGTTCGCCGTTGATATTGGCGCTGCCGATCATCTGGTTGATCGGGTCGCGCTTGTCTACCACGCGGCGGAACGCGCTGGTCCCGACGCTGAGTTCGTGGCCCAGGCCGGCGGTGTCGAAGCTGCCGCTGAGGACGGCCTGCACCTCATCGTTGCGCCGGGTATCGTCGGGGCTGCGGAAGTCGTAGATGTCGTAGTCGCCCTCGGGGCTGAAGTGATTGGGCACCGTTGTGCCGGCGCAACTGGCGGCGCCATAGCAACCCCAGGCGAACGAGCTGTAGTCGTCGATCACCACCCGGCTGCGCGAGGCGCTGAGGTTGCCTTTCCATTGATCGTTGAAGCGGTATTCGAAATTGCCGTTGAGGTTCAGCGCGTCGGTGCTGACCGGCTTCGAGCCGCTCTGGTGCGCCAGGAGCTTTTTCGGCGAGGCGTGGTGCGGCAGGCTGGAGCCGCCGAGCAACTGATAGCCCGGGGCCGAACGCTGTTCCTTGGTCTGGTACTCGACATCCAGTTGCAACAGGGCGTCGGGGCTGATGTTCCAGTCGAAGGCCAGGGACGCGAAGTCGCGCTGGCCATTGGTGTGTTCGACGTAAGAGTGGATGTCCTCGTGGGCCAGGTTGGCGCGCAGCCCGAACTGCTGCTCGCTGCCGAACCAGCCGCCGACATCGGTGGCCACATAACCGCTGCCGCGATCGTCGGTGGAGACGGTGACCGAGCGTACGTCGGTGGGGCGCTTGGTCACGTAGTTGATCAGCCCGCCGGGTTCGCTGACGCCGCTCTGCAGGCCGTTCAGCCCCTTGAGCAATTCCACCTGCTGCTTGTTTTCCAGGCCGACGTTCTGCTCGCCGGTGATGCTGCGACCATTGATCCGGTAGCTGCTGGCGGCGTTCAGGGAGAAACCGCGCACCGTGAAGTTCTCGTAGTAACCGACCGGCGCGTAGCTTTCACCGACCGAGGCGTCGTTCTTCAGCACCTCGCTGAGCAGGCGGGCCTGCTGGTCCTTGATCAAGTCTTCGTTGATCACCGCAATCGAGGCCGGCGTGTCGAGCAGGGGAGCCGCCTCGAAACCACCGACCACGGCGCTGCTGGCCTGATAACCGGAGCGGTCTTCGCCGGTCACGGTCAGCGCCGGCAATTCGGTTTCGGCGGCCTGGGTCACGGGTGCGGCACCGGCCAGCAGCAGGCTCAGCAGATTGCGCGCGAACCGCGGGGCGGGCAGCCCCTGGCGGGAGGCCCGGTAAAGCATATCCATGAAAAGCTCCTCGACGATGGCGATCCCGGCCCCGGCGAATACCAGGCACGGAGGTCCAGGCGCGCTCGGGAAAGCATCGTGCTGTTTAAGACGGGGGAAGCGCTGTGTGCCCTGAAGGCGTCAGGCCGGATTTGCTCCGGTGGTCATTGGCAAGACGAAATCCGCGACCCATTCTTGAAGCGCGCCATCATACAAGAGATCGGGCTCGTGGCATGCACGGTCCCTGTAGGAGCGAGGCTTGCCCGCGATGGGGGTTTACCTGACCCATCGCGCTGCCTGGATCGCCAGCAAGCTTGGCTCCTACAGAAGCGGTGGCGTCATCGAGAACGCCGTTCAGCCGGCCTTTTTGCTCTGGTGCACGGGAAGCTCGACGCGGAAGGTGGTGCCGACACCGACCTCGCTGCGCACCGAGATGTCGCCGCGGTGCTTCTTGACGATGCCGTAGGACAGCGACAGCCCCAGCCCCGTGCCCTGGCCCACGGGCTTGGTGGTGAAAAACGGGTCGAAGATCTTCTGCAGGCTGTCCGGCGGAATGCCCGAGCCGTTGTCGGCCACTTCGATCCACACGTTCTCGCCCTCGACGCCATTGCGCAGGGTAATGGTGCCCCGTTCGTTGCCCATGGCCTGGGCGGCGTTGACGATCAGGTTCATCACCACCTGGTTGATCTGCGAAGGCAGGCACTCGACCTCCGGCAGCTCGGCGTATTCCTTGATCACGTCGGCCTTGTACTTGATCTCGGCGGCGACGATGTTCAGGGTCGAGTCGATGCCCTGTTGCAGGTTCGCCCATTGCCATTCCTGGGTCGAATCGACCCGGGAAAAGTCCTTGAGGTCCTTGACGATCTGGCTGACCCGGCCGATGCCGTCCTTGGACTCCTTGATCAGCAACGGAATGTCCTCGAGGAGGAAATCCAGCTCGATGTCCGTGCGCAGTTGTTTCAGCCGATCGCGCAGCTCGCTGGCGCCGATCCCGGTTTCGGCGTTGGCGTAAGCCTCGAGCATCTCCTGCAAGCGCTTGAAGTAATTGTCCAGGGCGCCGAGGTTGGAGGAAATGAAGCCGATCGGGTTGTTGATTTCGTGGGCGACCCCGGCGGCCAACTGGCCCAGGGAGGCGAGCTTTTCCGATTGCACCAGCTGGCTTTCCAGCAGCTTGCGCTCGTCGATTTCCCGTTGCAGCGCGGCGCTAGCCTGCTTGAACGCCAGGGTGCGTTGCTCCACCCGTTCTTCCAGCTCGCTCATCTGCAGCTGCGCGCGCAAGGTCATTTCCCACTTGGTGGTGAGGGTGTTGGCCATCTGCTGGACTTCGATATTGTCGAAGGGCTTTTTCAGGATCAGCAGGCGGTCATGACCGTTCAGGCGATCGAGCAACTCGTCCCAGGAGTAATCGGAATAGGCGGTGCACACCACCACCTGCAGCAGTGGGTCGTGTTTCCACAACTCTTCGATGGTTTGCGCGCCATCCCAGCCATCGGGCATGCGCATGTCGACAAAGGCCAGGGCATAGGGCTGGCCCTTGCTCGCCGCCTCCAGCAGTTTGCCCAGGCCTTCCTGGCCACCGTAGGCCGAGTCCAGTTCGAACACCGTGGCGGCGGTTTTCGGCGCACTGCCGAACAGCGTGCTTTCCATTGCATCGAGGTCGGCGCTGTCGCCGGTCTTGGGGGTGAGGATCTTGCGGAAGTCGTCGTGGATCGCAGGGGTGTCGTCGATCAGCAGGACGCGCCGGTTTATCGGGTTGTTCATGACTCACCTTCGGCGGGGATCAGTGGGATCTGCAGGACGAACAGCGCGCCTTTGCCCGGACCGTCGCTGTGGGCGGTCAGGTGGCCATTCATCTCGATGGCCGCCAGTGCGCAACTGTGCAGGCCGAACCCATGGCCTTCCTTACGGGTGGTGAAGCCGTGGGCGAAGATGCGGGTCATGTTTTCCGGGGCGATGCCTTCGCCTTCGTCGCGCACGCTGATCTGCAAGGTTTCGCCGTCGACCACCGCTGCCGCCAGGGTCATGTTGCGCGTCTGGTTGGCCAGGTCGGACATGGCGTACTTGGCGTTGCTGATCAGGTTGATCAGGATCAGCAGCAGGCGGTGTTTGTCGCCCATGATCCGCGGCACATCGGCGTAATCCTTGAGCACGGTCACATGATGGCGGGTGAGGGCGCCGGAGTTCATGCGCAGCGCGTCTTCGAGCAGTTCGCTGATCGACAGGGGTTCCAGCAGGCTGCTGGCACCCGCATAGGATTGCTGGGTGGCGACGATGTCCTTGATGTGATCGACGCTTTTGCTCAGTTGCGTCAGCTCCTCGGTCATGCCTTGCTGTTCCAGGTCGATGGCCTCGACCAGCTGGTTCAGGTAGCCGGGCAGCAACTTGCCTTTTGCATCCTCGGTGAGAAAGCTGCCCAGGTCCTCTTTGTGCTCGTTGATCAGTTGCATCGCCTTGCCCAGCCCCTGGGCCTTGCTGTTGCGCAGCTTGCGGCTGACCAGGTCGGCGGAGATGTTCACGCTGTTGAGCACGTTGCCGACGTTGTGCAGGACGTTGGTAGCGATTTCCGCCATGCCGGCCTGGCGGGCGGTGTCGAGCAGCTCGCTCTGGGTGTCCTTGAGCTGGCGCGTGCGCTCTTCGACCCTTTGCTCGAGTTCGTCGTTGGCGGTCACCAGGGCCCGGTTCATCTGGTTGATCTCGGCAAAGCTGCGGATCAGGCGGATGCCCAGCCAGATCAGCAGCAGCACCAGCAGCGCGGAAAACAGCAGCAGGTAGAAATGGTACTGCTGGTCGACGGTCTCGGCCTGCTGCTGGTCGCGGTTGAGCAGGACGGTGATGTCGTCCAGGCGTTCGTCGACCGGCACCACTTCTATTTCCTCGAGCAGGCGGTTGACCTTGGGTTGCTCGCGCAGGATCAGCCCGACATGGTTGCTGAGGGTATCGATCAGCTCATGGAAGTCTGTGGGCAAGCGCTCCTTGTTGACCGCCAGCTTGTTCAGGCCCACCAGGATGTCCGCGGCCCGGTCGGCGGAGGTGACCTGGGCGAACTCCAGGCTGCTGAGCAACAGGTCGTAGGTATCGGTGGCGATGTTTTGCAACTGCAATTTGTCCACGTCCTGCAGTTGCGCCAGCTCCTGCTGGATGTCGTCCTCGGCGGTCGGCAGGAAGGCCAGGGAGTTGCGCAGCACGGAGTTGTGCGACTTGAACTGTTCCACCAGCCGGGTCTTTTCCTTTATCGCGCTCAGGTAGCCGTCATGGGCGTTGCGCCACAGCGGCGAATTGTTGCGCTGGTTCTGAGCCTCTATCGAGTCGAATTTCTGCCACAGGCGCGTCATTTCGCCCAGGGGTGAAACCAGTGGGTCGTAGTTGTGGGTGATGGCCACCCTGGCCTTGAGTATTTCGTTCTCCCACAGCGAATCCTGCTGCTTGATCTGGCGGATCAGGTCGCGGGATTCGGTGTAGGTCACGGTCTGGTCGGACCTGGACTTGAGGTAGAGAAACAACAGGATCGAAGCCAGCAGGGCCGCCAGGGCGGACAGCAGCAGGATGCTCACGCGACGGGATACTTTCATAAGGGTTTGCCTTCCCACTCGCCGGTCAGGGTCTTGAGAAACTTGACGATCAGACGTTTGTCTTCCTCGGACGGTGTACGCCCCAACTGGTACTTGAACATCACCGCCACGGCGCCTTCGAGGGTGGCTTGCGAGCCGTCGTGGAAGTACGGCGCGGTGACCGCGACGTTACGCAGGCTCGGCACCTTGAACACATTGCGGTCTTCTTCTTCGCCCGTGACGTTGAACCGTCCCAGGTCGGCCTCGGTCGGATTGCCCCGGGCCGCGAAGTAGTCGCCGAGCACGCCGAATTTCTGGAACATGTTGCCGCCGATATTCACCCCCTGGTGACAGGCGATGCAGCCGTATTCCTGGAAGCGCTGGTAGCCGTACTTTTCCTCGATGTCGAGGATCTCGGTGTTGCCCGCCAGGTACTGGTCGAAGCGCGAGTTGACACTGAGCAGGGTGCGCTCGTAGTCGGCCAGGGCGCCCTGGATATTGCTCTGGGTCACGGCGTCGGGGTAGGCGTCGGCGAAGGCGGTGCGATAGGCCGGGTCGTCGGCAATGCGTTGCACCACGACTTTCCAGTCGCTGCCCATTTCACTGGGGCTCTGCACCACGATATGCACCTGGTCTTCCAGGGTCTCGACCCGACCGTCCCAGAACTGATGGAAGTTCAGGCTGGCGTTGAACACGCTCGGGGTATTGACCACCACCGGCTTGCCATCGAAACCCAGGGAGTGCGGGACGGTGTCGGCACCACCTTGGTCGAGGCGATGGCAACTGGCGCATGACAGGCTGTTGTTCACCGACAGGCGTGGGTCGTTGAACAGTCGTCGTCCCAGTTCGACCCGTTTGCTGTCCAGCACCGGAACTGCGGGGAGGGGTTTGAGCGGTCCTTCCAGTGGCGCAGCCGCGGCGCCTGGAGCGAACAGCAAGCCAGTCGAAAGGAGTAAGACGAGTGACAACATGGAGGTTTCCTTACCAGGCACAACTTCATGGATGGGGCAGGTGAGGTTGCAGGGAGTCGACCAGGAAGCGGGCGAAGGCGTCGGGCTCCACGGCCTTGCTGAAGTAGAAGCCCTGGCCTTCCTCGCAATGGTGGCGCTTGAGGAAGTCCAGTTGCTCGAGGGTCTCGATCCCTTCGGCGATGATGCTCAGATTGAGGCTCTTGCCCAGGTCGATGATGCTGCTGACCAGTTTCGCGTCGTTGCTGTCGGTACCCAGGTCACGCACGAACGACTGGTCGATCTTCAGCACGTCGACCGGGAACTTCTGCAGGTAACTCAAGCTCGAGTAGCCGGTGCCAAAGTCGTCGATGGCCAGGCGCACGCCCAGTTGCTTGATGGCGCGGAGCGTGGCGATGGTGGCGTCGACGTTCTGCATCAGCACGCTTTCGGTGATTTCCAGCTCCAGCAGCTTCGGGGCGAGCCCGGTCTCGGTCAGCGTGCGGGTGAGACGCTCGACGTAGTCGCGCTGGCGAAAATCGATGGCCGACACGTTCACCGACATGCAGATGGGGGGCAGGCCCTGCTTTTGCCAGGCCTGGGATTGCAGGCAGGCTTGGCGCAATACCCATTGGCTGAGGGCGACGATCAGTCCGCTGTCTTCGGCCACCGGGATGAAGGCCGAGGGGAACACCCAGCCATGGCCGGGCCGGTTCCAGCGCACCAGCGCTTCGGCGCCGACCACCGTGCCCCGGGCCAGGTCCAGCTTGGGCTGGTAGTGCAGGACGAACTCTTCGCGCTGCAACGCCAGGCGCAGGCCGGTTTCCAGGGTCTGCTGCTGGCGCGCGCGCAGGTTCATGTCGTCGATGAAAAAACTGAAGTCGTTGGGGCCGCAATCCTTGACGTTGCGCATGGCGGTCTCGGCCTTCTTGATCAGCGTTACGGCATCGGAACCGTCGTCGGGGTAGATGCTGATGCCCAGGCTGGCGGTGACCGTCAGGTCGTGGCCTGCCACGGAGTGAGGGGTATTGACGGCGGCCAGGAGTTTTTCGGCCACCCCTCGGGTCTGCTGCGGATGCAGGATGTCGCCGAGAATCACCACGAACTCGTCCGAACCGTAGCGAAACACCGAGTCGGACTCGCGCACCGCCGCCGCCAGGCTCTGGGCGACGAGCTTGAGCATTTCGTCTCCCGCCGGGTGCCCGAGGGCATTGTTGATGCGTTTGAAACGGTCCAGGCCGATGAACATCACCGCCAGCTTGCGGTCATGACGGCGTGACTGTGACAGGTGCTGGGTCAGGCGGTCGCCCAGCAAGGTGCTGTTGGGCAGCCCGGTGAGCACATCGTAATGCAGCAGGTGCGACACGCTCAGCAGTTCCTGGACCCGTTCCTCGATGGTCTGTTCCAGGTTGCGCATCTTGCTCGCCACGTCCTGCGCCAGTTGCCACTTCCAGGTCAGGGCACTGGCCATCTGGCGGATCTCCAGGCTGTCGAATGGCTTTTTCAGGATCAACAGCTGGTCGCCGAACTCGATGCGTTCGGCCATGGCTTCCCAGGAGTAATCGGAGAACGCCGTGCATAAAGCGATCTGCAGCTGCGGGTCGGTTTTCCAGAGGCGTTCGACGGTCTGCAGGCCATCCCAGCCGGGTGGCATGCGCATGTCAATGAAAGCCAGGGCATACGGCCGGCCTTCGGCCTGGGCGCGCTTGACCAGTTCCACGGCCTCTTCGCCCTGGTAGGCGGAGTCGATCTGGAAGTGCTGGTGAGGCCTGCTGTTGACGCCGAACAGCAAGGCTTCGGTGCTGCCCAACAGCCCTTCGTCTTCGGGGCTGAGAATCTTGCGAAAATCCTGATGGATCGCCGGTGTGTCGTCGATGATCAGAATCCGCCGATTGGGCGCCACGGATAAAGGGCTCACCTGAAATGCTCCGACGTGGGATCCGCCGGCCAGGCACTGCCATCCATAGCGACAGACCTGGCCTTGAGCAGTTCGCCAGCCTGGTCGCTGTCGACTGCCGTACCAAGTGAGTGCCCCAGTGGCGTGCCGCTGGATATCAGGGTGGTGCGCTGCTCCTGGGTTTCCACCCCTTCAGCGGTGACCCCGATCCCCACCTCGCGGGCGAAGTTGAGGATGGCCCGCAGCGTCATGGCGTTGTCCGGGTCGCTGCTGGCGCTGTCGAGAAAACGCTGGGCAAGCTTGAGGTGGTTGACCCTGTAGGTCTTGAGGTAGTCGAACGAGGAATACTCGGTGCCGAAATCGTCGATGGCGATCTTCACGCCCAGCTCGCACAACCTCGGCAGGATATCGTTGTGGGTCCACTTGGTCTGGGCCAGGGTACCCTCGGTGACGTCGAATCTCAGGTCCCACGGGCACAGGCCCCAGCGCGTGGTGGTGCGCAGCACGTCGTAGATCAGTTCCGATCCGGTCTTGAGCTGGACCAGGGACAAATGGATCGCAATCAACGGCGGCGCCACGTTCTGGTCGCGCCAGGCGCTCATCTGCCGGCAAGCCTGGTCCAGCAGCCAATGGCCGAGAGCGATGACGATGCCGGTCTTCTCGGCCGCGGGCATGAAATCCTCGGCCTCGAGCCAGCCGCGCCGGGGGTGGAGCCAACGGACCTGGGCCGCCATGCCGAGGATCCTGCCGGTGCCGAGATCGACTTCCGGCAGGTAATGCAGGTGCAGTTCGTCGCGTTCCAGGGCCAGCTTCAACTCGTTGGCCAGGGTCACCCGCTCCGTGACTTCCCGGTTGATTTCCTCGCTGTGGAAATGGAACTGGTTGCGGCCCTGGTCCTTGGATCGGTACAGCGCCATGTCCGACTGCGCCATCAGGCTGTCGGCGCTCAGGGTCTGCGGGCTGTAGAGGCTGATGCCGATGCTCACCGAGATACGCACCTCGTTACCTTCCAGCGAGTAGGGCAGCACCAGGGTGTCGCGGATTTTCGTCGCCAGCGCGGCGCAGTGCGTGGCCTCGTCGACGTCCAGTTGCAGGATCGCGAACTCGTCGCCACCCAGGCGCGCCACCACATCGTTTTCCCGGGTACAGGCCCTGATACGTCGGGACACTTCCTGCAACAACAGGTCGCCGATGGGGTGGCCGAGGGTGTCGTTGATGCGCTTGAAGTGGTCCAGGTCCAGGTAAAACATCGCGAAGGGCGAGGATCCCCGCCGGGCCGCGGCGAATGCCTGGTGCAGGCGCTCGATCAGGGTGGCGCGGTTGGCCAGCCCGGTCAGGCTGTCGGTGCGGGCCATCAGGGCCATCTTTTCTTCGGCTAGCTTGCGTTCGGTGATGTCGAGGATGATCCCTTCCACTTCGACCAGTTGGCCCTGGTCGTTGCGCACCGGGATGTAGCGGTTTTCCACCCAGCGGAAGGCACCGTCGCCGGTGCGCATGCGGAACTCGATGGACGCTCCCGCCACATCCCGGTCGAGGACCCGGAGCATGGCGCTCTCGACCTTGGCCTGGTCATCGGGGTGGATCAGCGTCTGGGCCCAGTCGGCCGAGGCCACCAGTTGCGCCGCCACATGGCCGAACTTGGTGATGTTGTGGGAGATGTACATCAACTTGAACGACGGCTCGCCGCGCAGGCGATAGAGGATGGTGGGGCTGTTCTGCACGATGATGTTGGCATCGGCCAGCTCGCGGGTGCGTTCCTCGACCGCCTGTTCCAACTGGTCCATTTTCAGCGCGGCGTCTTCGGTCATCTGCCATTTGACGGTCAGGGCGCTGGCCATCTGGCGGATCTCGATGGCATCGAAGGGCTTTTTCAGGATCAGCAGGCGGTCGCCCAGTTGCAGGCGCTCGGCGATGTCTTCCCACGAGTAGTCGGAGTAGGCGGTGCACAGGGCGATTTGCAGCTTGGGGTCGACCTGCCACAGCCGCTCGATGGTTTCCAGGCCGTCCCATCCAGGCGGCATGCGCATGTCGATGAAGGCCATGGCATAGGGCGCATTGCGTTCCAGCGCCGCTTGCACCATGTTCAGCGCCTCCCGGCCCTGGAATGCCGAGTCGAGGAAAAAGTGCTCCAGCGCGGCACTCACGGGCGTACCGAACAGGGCGGCCTCGGCGTCGCTGAGGCCGTCTTCGGGGGCATCCGTGGCGGCGAGGATCTTGCGAAAATCCTCGTGGATCGACGCCGTGTCGTCGACGATCAGAATTCGCCGGTTGGTCCGGTCTGCCGACGCCATCATCGTCGTGCTCCAACCCAGCGCGGGGACCTTATAGATAGGCTCATCGGGCTTCCCTTCCTGCTTCCTGGACATGCAATCCATTTTCGCCTTGAGCATAGTCAGGCTCCCCTGTATGCGCTAATCGGCCGGCGTCAAATCCATGCCGAAACGCTACAAGTCATCTAGCCTGTCCCAGAAGGCAGGTCTGATCGAAGTCAAAGGGGAGGGGGAGACATGGAAGAACATACAGCGGGCGCAGCCCAGGACAGATCGACGGTACTGCTGGTCGACGATGAGGAATCGATTCTCAATAGCCTTCGCCGGCTGTTACGCAGCCAGCCTTACGACATCCTGCTGGCCGACAGCGGTACCAAGGCCCTGGAAATCCTCGAACAGCGGCCGGTCGACGTGGTCATGAGCGACGCCCGAATGCCGGGCATGGACGGCGCGACCTTGCTGGCCCATATCCATCAGCGTTATCCATCGACGCTGCGCATCCTGCTCACCGGTTATGCCGACATGACGTTGATCGCCAAGGCCATCAACGAAGGACAGATCCATCGCTATATCAGCAAGCCCTGGAACGACGAGGACATGCTGGTGACGCTGCGCCAGGCCCTGGCCCATCACCATTCCGAAAGCGAGCGCCTGCGTCTGGAAGCGCTGACCCGGCAGCAGAACGAGCAACTGAGGAGCCTCAACTCGACCCTGGAAAAGCGCGTTGCGGCGCGCACCGCCGAGCTGCAACAGACCGCCGACATGCTCGACCTGGCCTATGAAGAGCTCAAGCGCAGCTACGTGACCGGCACCGAGGTGTTTTCGCTGCTGGCGAACCTGCGCTTGCCCAAGGCCAAGCAGACCAACCGGCAGATCATCGAACTGATTCGCGTCTACTGCATCACCCATGGCCTGGACGAAAGCGAAAGCCGCGACATGACCATGGCCGCCGCGTTGTACAACATCGGCAAGCTGAGCTGGACCGACAGCATGATGACCGCGCCAGCGGATCTGCTGCACCACACCGAGCGCGACCTGTACCGCGCCTACCCGAAACAGAGCGAATCGCTGCTGATGACCCTGGAGCCGATGAAGGACGCGGCGCGCATCATCCTGCATCACCAGGAGCGCTGGGATGGCAGTGGTTTTCCCGATCATCTCAAGGGCGAGGCGATTCCGCTGGGCTCGCGCTGGCTCAAGCTGGCCGTGGACTTCATCGAGTTGCAGCGTGGGCTGATCCTCGAACGGCAGATGAACAGCGATGAGGCGCTGCTGTTCATTCGCAAATACGCCGGCAAACTCTACGATCCGGACCTGGTGGAGGACTTCGTCGGCGTCTGCGCGGCCTATCAGAACGATGTCACCCTGGCCGATCCGACGGTCAGGGTCCTGACCACCCGGGACCTGGCTGCCGGCATGACCCTGGCGCGCAACCTGAATGCCGACAACGGCATGCTGCTGCTCAATGCCGGCAAGGTGCTGAGCGGCCCGCTGGTGGACAAACTCATCGCTTTCGAAGCGATGGAAGGGGCCAAATACAGCATCTTCGTCAAAATACCCGAAGAGCCGGAAACGGCGGCCTTAGCCGCCGGTTGAGGGACGAACGGATTAACCGCCGCTGGCGGCGACAATGCTGGCCACCTGGCGTGGCTGGCAGTTGAGATAGGGCGAGGATTTCAGCCATTGCTGGTCGGGGTACCAGGAAAACATGAACTGACCGTCCTTGAGGCGGTCGATCACCTGGCGTGCCACCTGTGGCCGCACGGCCGGGCAACCCAGGCTGCGGCCGATGCGCCCTTGGCGTCGGCTCCACAGGGGGCTCACGTAGTCGGCCGCGTGAATCACAATGTCCCGATCGCGGGCGAGGTCGTTGAAGCCTGGTTCCAGGCCGTCCATGCGCAGCGAATAACCGTGGCTGCCTTCATAACTTTCCTGGGTGCGAAACAGGCCGAGGCTGGACTGGAAGCTGCCCATGCGATTGGAAAACTGGGTGGCGAAGTTTTCCCCGGATTTCTGCCCGTGGGCGACCAGGTCGCGCAGCACCAGGGTTCTTTTATTCAAATCGAAGATCCACAGGCGGCGGGCGGTGGAAGGTTGCGAATAGTCGATGACCGCCAGGTGCCGGGCCTGCCTGGCGCCGCTGTTGACGGCGCATTGCATGGCGCTCAAGGCACTTTTCAGCACTTGGGGATTGAGTTCTGGAGCGGCGTGGGCGAGGCTGTTGTAAAGCAGCGGAGTCGTGTTGTTGGCGGCGAGCGCGGGGCTGCAGATCGCGCCTAGGGTGGTCATTGCCAGGCAGAGCCGGCGCAGAAAGGTCAGCATTCTAGAGTGTCCCCACAGTCACTTTGGCTCCCGACGTCCTATCGCTCTTCTGGCAGTTCTGGTTACAGGTGGTTGGACGATTTTTCGCAGCCACTGCCGAGGTTGACCATCACCATGATGGCCATGATTGGAGTAAAGCAGTTGTTCAAAAAACACGCATGTTACTTGAGCCTTTTCCTGCTCGCTGCGCCGTTGGTCGCGACTGCTCAGGATGTACCGGTCGATCATGAGAACCCTGTGCAACTGGTATTCACTCGATTGTCCGCTGCCTGTCCGGGGTTGGCGGCGTACCTGGACATTCCCGCCCAGAGCCTGCTACAGGCCTTTTACCAACAGCAGGGTGACCAGCCGATCTGGTCGTCCAGCGCACGTTTGGAGGCGTTGCAGGCACAGTTGCAGCAACTGGCCGACGATGGCCTGGACCCGGCCGACTACCGGTCACCGGCCAGCGCGCTCGCGGGCGACGTGCTGTGCGCCGACCTGAGCTTCAGCCAGCATTACCTGCAAGCCCTGCATGACCTGCATTACGGCCGTCTGTCGCAAGCCCGTTTCGAGCCGATGTGGCACGCCCACCCCTTGCAACTGGATCGCCAGGCGCAGGTGCTCGCCATTGCCGGGCCCGGCCTGCAAGACATCCCGGCGGCCTTCGCGCTGGCGCGGCCGAGCCTCGAGCAATATCAGAACCTGCGCCAGCTGTATGCCCAGCAGCGCCAACTGGAGTTGCCCCATTGGCAACCGCTGCCCAGCGGGCCGCTGCTGCGTCCGCAGATGCAGGACGCGCGGGTGCCGGAGTTGGCGCAACGGCTGTTCAAGGAGGGATACCTGAGCACCCTTGGCAACGGGGGCGATACCCTTTACAGCGGCGATCTGGTGAGCGCGGTGAAAAGCTTCCAGCTCAGCCATTCGCTGCAAGCCGACGGGGTGATCGGCGCGGGGACCTTGAGTGAACTGAATATCAGCCCGCAGATGCGCCGCGAACAGCTGCGCATCAACCTCGAACGCTTTCGCTGGCTGGCGCAGGACATGGAACCCGACAGCCTGCTGGTCAACCTGGCCGCGGCGCAGTTGATCGTCTATCAGGACGGCGTACCGGTGTGGCAGACCCGGACCCAGGTGGGGCGTGCCGAGCGCCAGACGCCCTTGCTGAAATCCCAGGTCACACGCCTGACCCTGAACCCGACCTGGACGGTACCGCCGACCATTTTCCGCGAAGACAAACTGCCGGAAATTCGCCGTGACCAGTCCTTCCTCAATCGGCAGAACCTGCAGGTGCTCGATAGCGAGGGGCATCCCCTGGCGGTGGAAGATATCGACTGGGACAACCCCGGCAATATCCTCCTACGCCAGGAGGCCGGGCCGAGAAACCCGCTGGGGCAGATGGCGATCCGGTTCCCCAACCCATTCTCGGTGTACCTGCACGACACGCCCAGCCAGGCGTTGTTCAACAAGGGGCCGAGGGCCTTCAGTTCGGGCTGCGTACGGGTCGAGCATGCGTTGCAGCTGCGCGATCTGCTGGTGAGTCCGGCGGAGCGGGTGCGTACCGACGAGTTGCTGAGCACCGGGCTCACGCATGAGTTCAGGCTGTCGACGCCGGTACCGATCCTGCTCACGTACTGGACGGCGCAAGCCGACAGCCATGGCCAGCTGTCCTATGCCCCGGACATCTACGGACGGGACGCGGCCTTGCTGGTGGCGCTGAACAGCAAGCTTTGAGCGCCTGGCCATGGGCATGGGAGCGCTGTGCCTTTGGTCAGGAACGGCTGAACATCCGCCGGCGCGCGACGATCTGAATAAATAAGAGGGCCATAAAGGAGAACCGAAATGGTTCAGCGTCGCCGCCACCACATCTCGCAGCTGTCCCTTCGTATCGAAGGGCTGCGAGCCAATGTCCTGCAATTCAAGCAGGATGAGTTCCAGATCCAGCAAGCCCTGTGCGGCGCTTCGGCGACAGCGAGGGTGCGCGATCTGGAGGATGCCTTCGATGAGATCCGGGAATCGATCAACCATACCGAGGCCTTGCTGGAAGCCCTGGTCCAGGTCGCGGGAGGCGTGGGGGAAGAGGGCGCAGGAGCCTGCCAGGCCGCAGGCCGATAAAGGGGCCCGGCACAGGGCCGGATTCGCGGCTCCAGCCGCAGGCACCGCTACGCGATTGATGAAAACCCGGCCATTGCGCCGGGTTTTTTATGGCGACGCGAATGGCTATCATCGTTCGGTGATTTTTCAGCGTAGGTTGCCATGGCCTTTTTCGAGTTATTCGATCAATTCATGAGAAGCATGCTGGCGGCCTGGCTCTTTGTCGGTATCTGCCAGCTGGCCCGGTTCGTCTTCTCGCAAGCCCCGTCCAGGTTGTCCGGATGGATCACCCTCGCCGGGCTGGCCTTCTTGATGGTGTACCCCTGTGGGTGGGACTGGGCTTCCGGTTTCATGGAAAACGCCTGGGTGGCGATGTGCAGGGTCTACCAGCATTCGGCCTCTCAACTGGCGCTGTTTCTGGCCGATGCGGCGGGCGCGGCATTGGGCGGCCTGGTCGCCTACCTGATGTCCCGTTATGTCATGGCCGCCCCGGCGCCACTGAAACCTGCCGGCTGAAGCGCTGACAGATACAAAAACAGCCTCGCCACTTGTGCGGGGCTTTTTATGGCCTTCGGAAAATCTGTCTCTAACTCTTGATGGGGGCCTATCGACTGGCATGAATCAATGGGCTGTGCCTTACTCGAACTTCATTTACTGAGGGATGCGGCCATGACTGAGCGCCATTTGAACCACAGTGAAACCCTTTCCAATGGGTGCAAGATCAAGGTGCGATCAGAGATCCTCAGAGATGGCTCGCTCAAGATGTTCATTGGCATCTACAAGCCGGATGGCAGCGTTATTGTCGAGGATAATGACCTGGCCCCGGATGGCCTGGATATGGAGGATGCGTTTGAGTGGGGGATCGACAGGGCCAAGAAGATTGGCAGCGAGCAGAAGGTGCAATGACAGGTCATGCCGCGCGCTAAATAAGCCGGCATGCAGAGAACCAGGTAAATTGGCCGGCCAAGGAACTGAATGGATGCTAGAGCATGTTCAAGTTGAACGCCCTGGTGCCGGAACTGATCGTTTCGGACCTGCAGCAGAGTCTGTATTTCTACTGTGACGTGTTGGGTTTCAGGGTCGAGTACGACCGACCCGAAGACAAGTTTGCCTTTCTCTCCTTTGGCAACAGCCAGATCATGCTGGAGCAGGACTGGCATGACGATTCACCCTGGCGTGTGGGCCCCCTGGAGCCTCCCTACGGACGTGGCATGAACCTCTCCATCGAGTGTCCGGATGCCTTTGCCCTGGTTTGTGCACTGGAGAAGGCTGGTTGCGCGATCAGGAGATCCGTCGAAGAGCATTGGTACCGCAGCAATGACCGGCAATTCGGGCAGAGGAATTTCCTGGTCCTGGACCCTGATGGTTATCTGCTTCGTTTTGCAGAAGATATTGGCGTGAAATAACTGCCAAACAGCACCGGAAGCTCGAACGGTTCGACAGGTATCACGCCATTTGCCGGCTATCCGTTACGACAGGGGTTGCCCGCGATTCAGGCGTAAAATGGCGGTGCTACCTCGTCAAAAGGAGTCCCATATGATCGCCGACCAAGTAAGCAAGCAGGCGTCGGAGCAAAGAGTCTGGGATCAATACTTCTGCGCTGCGTTGATTGCGGAAAGCAACCTGACGGCACCGGTCGTAGGAGAGGCCACTCACGAAGACAGGCAGAACCTGTTGATCGAAAGAGCCAAGACGCTCGCCGACAAGATGATGGAATCCAGAAAATAACCAGAGCCCGGCCATAGTGCCGGGCTTTTTGCATCCTTCTCCTTGCACATGACCAAGGTCTGCCGACCGTTATACCCATGATGACGGTGCTCTGTGGTATCGATTGAGCACTCGACCCTCAGACTTTCTCGATGCAGGTACAAGCCGGTTTTCAAGGGCAAATGTATGCCGTAGGCGCCGGCCAGGCGATTCCAGATCCAGATGGACGGCTGGGCAGGTAACTTGTTGATACAAATATGAGTACGTATCATTTAGTTTCAAATCAAGGGTGCGAGGGAGTGCATTGCCCACATAAGAATAAGGTCAAGGTAATGCTCAAAATGCTACTCGTGTATGGTCATCTGATTGCCACCTGTATTGCTCTGGGGAGGGTGTTACAGGCTGATCAAAAGCTCTGGAGCTGGCGCAAGGATGTGCTGGGCCAGGTGCAGCGTGAGTACCTCGACGAGACTCAAAAGATCGTCATGCTCGCGCTATTGGCTCTTTGGGGAAGTGGCTTGTTGCTGGTGCTCCAAGGCTACCTCTATGAGGGCAGTGCGTATCTGCTCAATCAAAAACTCTGGGCCAAGGCCAGTGTCGTCGCGCTGCTTAGCCTCAACGGCGCTTTGTTGCATCGGATCGGTTTCCCGCTGCTGCAGAAGGCTCCTTTTACCTCGTTACCCAACTCCGCCCGTACTCGCCTTGCTCTCTTGGGCGCGCTCTCCATGAGTGGCTGGTTATTTGCCGCTTTCCTGGGGGTGGCTCGAGCGTGGAATAACGCACTGCCTTACTTGCATGTGATGGGGGTCTTTGCCGTGTTCGCGTTGTTTGCCTGTGTCGTGGCGCTGATAGTCGCCAATACCGCGGGCGCTATGGATGATCAATGGTCGCGCACTGGCAGCAAATGAGGTTTGGATCTGTCATGCATTGTGTTGCGAGTGCCGTATAGCGTGCTGTAGAGGCACTGGACCTTCGGCGTACCAAAATGTAACCAGCGTCAATTAGCCCGTTCATGGTCGAGTTTGCGCTTTGCATCAGAACTATCGCTGAGCGTAATAGCATCTGGGGCATCGGAGCTGAAGTAAACTCCGGCGAATTTGACCGAAGGGACGCGATCATGAATTGGCAAATCAGACAGGCCGTCTTGAGCGATATCGAATGGTTGGTGCGTGTGGATCCTATAGCGGCAAAAGACCACGGCCGTCGAGCACAAATAGAAAGGGTAGTAGGCTCGGGCGAATGCTGGGTTGCTTGTGAGACAAACGATCCCAGTGTCCCGATCGGTTACGGCTGCTTGGACAAAAGCTTTTTCGGGGAGTGGTTCATCCCGCTTGTAGTCGTTTCAAACGCTCATAGACGTTCTGGTGCAGGTAGGCAAATCATTGCTCACTTGGAGCATTGCTCCTCTGCCAGAAAGATCTTCACTTCGACCAACACGTCCAATACACCCATGCGGCAATTGTTGGTACAGAGTGGATATCAATACAGCGGGACTGTGGAGAATCTTGACCCTGGTGATCCAGAGCTGATTTTTGTGAAGTTTTTGAATTAACTCCGCACCAAACCCCAGAAACGAAAAAGCCCCGAATAATCGGGGCTTTAGCGTGACGAATATGGCGGAGGCGATGGGATTCGAACTCATGGACCTGTTACAGTCGACGGTTTTCAAGACCGTTGCCTTAAACCACTCGGCCACACCTCCGTTTTTGTTGCGGGCGCCATAATACCTGAATGAAACACACTGTCAAACTCTGTGCATGGCTTGTTGCAGAGCGTCTGTTATGATCTTTGCCACTGAACGTTTCAAACCAACAGGAGTGTCGCCATGCGCGAACAGGATTACGCAGTTAATAACAGCGTGCAGGCCGAGCAGCTAGAAGTTAGCCGCGTCCTGCGCAACACCTACGGCCTACTCGCTCTCACTCTCGCCTTCAGTGGCGTGATGGCTTACGTGGCCCAGCAGATGCGGGTCGGTTATCCGAACATCTTCGTGGTGCTGATCGGTTTCTACGGTCTGTTCTTCCTCACCAACAAACTCCGTGATTCGGCCTGGGGCCTGGTGTCGGCGTTTGCCCTGACCGGTTTCATGGGCTTCCTGCTCGGCCCGATCCTCAACCGTTACCTGGGCATGCAGGGCGGCGCGGAAGTGGTCAGCTCGGCCTTTGCGATGACCGCGCTGGTGTTCGGTGGCCTGTCGGCCTACGTGCTGATCTCCCGCAAGGACATGAGCTTCCTCGGTGGTTTCATCACCGCCGGTTTCTTCGTCCTGCTGGGCGCGACGCTGGCCAGCCTGTTCTTCCAGATCAGCGGCCTGCAACTGGCGATCAGCGCGGGCTTCGTGCTGTTCTCCTCGGTGTGCATCCTGTACCAGACCAGCGCCATCATCCATGGCGGCGAGCGGAACTACATCATGGCGACCATCAGCCTGTATGTATCGATCTACAACCTGTTCGTCAGCCTGTTGCAGCTGTTCGGCATCATGGGCCGCGACGACTGATCGCCAGCCTTGAAAAAACAGCCCGCTTCGGCGGGCTTTTTGTTGTCTGCGATCTGGTCGCCCGGCCAGGGTCAAGCCGGGTCGTGGCAGCACACGCAGAGTTTGTTGCCGTCCAGGAGCGCTACTCGGCAATGATCAGGCTGCCGTCGGTTTGTTGTTGATAGATGGTGTAGGGCAGCAGCAAGGTGTCGAGCACGCCTGAAACGGCCATGTCGAGCAGCATGCCTTGGGTCGAGGCAGGGCCGGTGGGAGTTCTTCCGTTTTCTGGCACAGGGGCGTGCATGCTGCAGAAGTCATAAGTCACGCCACTGTAGATGCGCGGGACTCCACCGCAGTACGATTTTCGCTCCTTGAGTTTCTGGCTGGCCACCGCATCCTCCCTGAAGACGGTATCGATGGTTCCACAGCCCGAGAGCATCAATGCCGCCAGCAACAGAAAACAGGTTTTCACGGTGCGAGTCCTTCGTCGATGAGGCCCTGAGTCTAGTCAGTTTTTAGGCGCCAGGGGACAAGCGCCGTGCGTGAGCTCATGCATTACGCCATCGGCGGCAATCGCCGTTTCACCGGGCTTTTCTTGACGATCGCGGTGTTGGTTTCCGCGCAGCTGTTGAGGTGGTCGAGCAGGTTGTCCAGTTGCTCCATGTCGCGCACATGCAGGCGGGCGATAAAGCAGTCCTCGCCCGTGACCTTGTCGCATTCGGTGAACTCGGGGATGGCCAGGATCTGCCGTTCGACTTCCTGGAGTTTCCCCGGCAGCGGCCGGATGCGCACGATGGCCTGCAACTGATAGCCGAAGAACCTGGGGTCGACTTCGACGGTATAGGCCTTGAGCACGCCGCGCTCTTCCAGGCGTCGCAGGCGTTCGGCGACGCTGGGCGAGGACAGCCCGCTGATCTGTGCCAGCGCCTTGAGCGAACGGCGTGAGTCTTCCATCAGGGCGCTGATCAGCGCCTGGTCAATCTCGTCGATCATGTCAGCCTCATTAGGTAAAACCTAAGAAATACCTTGATAAAAAAGGTGTAAGCCGAGTTTAGCCTGCCGTTGAGTCTTGAGCGGGGCAGGAGCCGATTGTCATACTTTTGGCTCTTGTTGAGGAGAGTGATCATGGACAAATTGTTACGCCGCGGCTCACTGGAAATGACCGCTGCCATGTTGATTTCCGGGACCATCGGCTGGTTCGTGCTGGTGTCCGGGCAGCCGGTGCTGGACGTGGTGTTCTGGCGCTGCGTGTTCGGCGCCGCGACCCTGCTGCTGATCTGCGCCGGCTTCGGTTTTCTGCGCCCCGGCATCCTGACGCGCACCACCTTTCTCCTCGCCGTGCTCAGTGGTGTCGCCATCGTCGGCAACTGGGTGCTGCTGTTCGCCTCCTATTCCCGGGCCTCGATCGCCATCGGCACCGCGGTCTACAACGTCCAGCCGTTCATGCTGGTGGGGCTGGCGGCATTGTTTCTCGGCGAGAAAATCACCGCGCAGAAACTGTTCTGGCTGAGCATTTCCTTTGCCGGGATGCTGGCGATCGTCAGTGCCCATGGCGAGCAGGGCGCGGGGGGCAATGATTATCTGCTGGGGATCGCCCTGGCGCTGGGGGCGGCCCTTCTGTACGCCTTCGCCGCGTTGCTGATCAAGCGCCTGACCGGCACGCCGCCGCACCTGATCGCGCTGATCCAGGTCTGCACCGGGGTGTTGCTGCTGGCGCCCTGGGCCAATCTTTCCGCGCTGCCCACGGCGCCGGGTGCCTGGGCCAGCCTGCTGACCCTGGGCATCGTGCACACCGGGGTGATGTACGTGCTGTTGTACGGCGCGATCCAGAAACTGCCGACCGCACTGACCGGCGCGCTGTCGTTCATCTACCCGATTGCGGCGATCTTCGTCGACTGGTTTGCCTTCGGCCATCGCCTGGAGCTGCTGCAATGGATCGGCGTGATCGCCATCCTGCTGGCGGCGGCCGGCATGCAGCAGGGCTGGAGCCTGGGCTTGCGTCGTCGGGTGGCGGCGCAGTAAGCGCCGCGGTCCACTCAGGCACTGTGACTGGGCGATTGTTTGCTACTCTGCGGTCCTTCTATCCCGTTCCGCCGAGTACAGAACATGCCTATATCCGACGCCAGTCCTGAACCGCAATCTGTCTGCAACCCGATTACCAGCAGCGCGATCTTTATCGTCGCCACCCTGGCCCCTGGCAGTGACGCCGCCGCCAAGGTACGGGGCTGGTGCGAGGATGTGGCGGGCCTCACCCGTTCGGTTGGCAAGCGGGTGCCCGCGGGTAACCTGTCGTGTGTCTGCGGTTTTGCTTCGGCGGCTTGGGACCGGCTGTTTGGCGGCCCGCGCCCGGCGTCCCTGCACGCCTTTCGCGAGTTCGGCCCGCAAGAGCGCCGGGCCGTGGCGACCCCGGGCGACATCCTGCTGCACATTCGCGCGGACCAGATGGACCTGTGTTTCGAGCTGGCGACGCAACTGATCGCGGCGCTGGGCGATGCGATCACGGTGGTCGACGAGGTGCAGGGTTTCCGCTATTTCGACATGCGCAGCATCATCGGCTTTGTCGATGGCACGGAAAACCCGGTCGGGCGCAAGGCCATCGAGTTCACCCTGGTCGGCGATGAAGATCCGGCGTTCAGCGGCGGCAGTTATGTGCTGGTGCAGAAGTACCTGCATAACATGAACGCCTGGAACGAGCTGTCGGTCGAGGAACAGGAACGGGTGATCGGGCGCAAGAAGCTGTCCGACATCGAACTCGACGATGCCGTCAAGCCGAGCTCTTCCCACAGTGCCTTGACCACCATCACCAAGGACGGCGAAGAGGTGAAGATCCTGCGCGACAACATGCCGTTCGGCCGGCCCGGGGCGGGGGAGTTCGGCACCTATTTCATTGGCTACGCGCGTTCGCCGGAGCCCATCGAGCAAATGCTGGAAAACATGTTTGTCGGACGGCCGGCGGGCAACTATGACCGTCTGCTGGATTTCAGCACGGCGGTGACCGGCGGCCTGTTCTTCGTGCCTTCGGCCGATCTGCTGGAAGCGTTGGCCGAACGCCAGCCCTGATCCGGATACAACGAGCCCGCGAGGTGAGGGCCTCGCGGGCTCGTTGCATCTGGCTGATTGGAACCACAAACCGGCAAAGGCGCCGGCGCCCCCAAAAAAGCGCCGGGCCTTACCGGTGCAGCCAGCAATCAGTGACTGCTCATCCCGGCCAGCTGCATCATCAGCCGCAGCAGCCCGGCCACCGCACCCAGGGCCAGCACACTGCCAAACCAGATGCCCACCAGCCACGCCAGCCGCCGATACCAGGGGGCAGCCTGACCTTCAGTGCTCGATACCTCAGAGCGTTCCATAAGCCAACTCCATCATCAGTGCGGTGGCAGCGGCCAGCATCAGCAGCCCACCGAGGAACAGCAGGCTCAGCTGCGCCACCTGCTGGTAGAAAGGCCGCAGCCTGGCAGGGGGGCGAAGGGTTTTGCTGTCAATGGTAACCATCGCCGATCCTCACTTTGCCGCGGAACACGTAGTAGCTCCAGCAGGTGTACATCAGGATGATCGGCAGGATGAACAGGGTGCCGATCAGGATGAACAGCTGGCTGGACGGGGGCGATGCCGCCTGCCACAGGCTGATGGAAGGCGGCACGATATTCGGCCAGATGCTGAAGGCCAGGCCGATGTAGCCGAGGAACACCAGCGCCAGGGTGAACACGAACGGCCAGTGCGAGTGATGCTGGCGCAAGGTGCGCAGCAGCCCGAACAGCGCCAGCAACCCGAGGACCACCAGGGCGCCGAAGACCACGATATGCGCGTGGGTGAACCAGCGGCTGGCGATTTCCGGATGCAGCAAGGGCGTCCACACGCAGAGCACCGCGACCACCGCCATCAGCACGAATGCCAGCGGCCGGCTGTAATGGCGCATCCGCGATTCCAGCATGCCTTCGGTCTTGACCAGCAGCCAGGTGCTGCCCAGCAGCGCGTAGGCGACGATCAGGCCCAGGCCGCAGAACAGCGGGAACGGCGCCAGCCAGTCGAGGTTGCCACCGGCGAACTGGCGATTGACCACCGGGATCCCGGCGATGTAACTGCCAATCACGATGCCCTGGCAGAAGGTCGCCAGCAGCGAGCCGCCAATGAACGCCATGTCCCAGATATGGCGTTTTTCCGGGCTGGCCTTGAAGCGGAACTCAAAGGCTACGCCGCGGAAGATCAAGCCGGCCAGCATGAAAATCAGCGGCAGGTACAAGGCCTCCAGAATCACCGAATAGGCCAGCGGGAAGGCCCCGTACAGCGCCGCGCCACCGAGGATCAGCCAGGTCTCGTTACCGTCCCAGACCGGCGCCACGGTGTTCATCATCACGTCGCGCTCCTGCGCGTCCGGGATCAGCGGGAAGAGGATCCCCAGTCCCAGGTCGAAGCCATCCATGATGACGTACATCATCACCCCGAAGGCGATGATCACGCCCCAGATCAACGACAGATCTATACCTTGAATGCCCATGGGCAAGCTCCTTGTTCAGTTGGCAGGGTTGCCGGACGCGAAGGTCTCGGGGACTGCGGACAGCGGCCGGCGTGGCGTGCGGTCCTGGCCGGGGCCGCCTTGTGGCGGATGATCGTGATGGGGCTGCGGGCCCTTGCGGACCAGCTTCATCATGTAGGCGATGCCCACGGTGAACACCGAGAAGTAGATCAACACGAACAGCGCCAGCGAGATGCTCAGTTGGCTGACCGAGTGGTTCGACGCCGCGTCGGCGGTGCGCTGCAAGCCGTACACCACCCACGGCTGGCGGCCGACCTCGGTGGTGATCCAGCCGGCGAGCATGGCGATCAGCCCGGTCGGGCCCATGAACAGCACCAGGCGCAGGAACAGCCGGTTGCGGTACAGCGCACCGTTGCGGCGCAGGGCCAGGCCGAGCAGGCCGGTGAGGATCATCAACATGCCCAGCCCGGCCATGATCCGGAAGCTGAAGAAGATGATGGTCGCGTTCGGCCGGTCCTCTTTCGGAAAGCTCTTGAGCGCCGGGATCTGCTTGTCCAGGCTGTGGGTCAGGATCAGGCTGCCCAGGTAAGGCACTTCGATCGCATAACCGGTCTTTTCGGCGTCCATGTCGGGGATGCCGAACAGCACCAGCGGCGTCGGTTGGTTGCCGATGTTTTCCCAGTGGCCTTCGATGGCGGCGATTTTCGCCGGCTGATGTTCCAGGGTGTTCAGGCCATGGGCATCCCCGACCACCGCCTGGATCGGCGCGACGATCAAGGCCATCCACATCGCCATCGACAGCATCTTGCGCACCTGCGGCGTGTCGTTCTTGCGCAGCAGGTGCCAGGCCGCGGACGAGCCGACAAAAAACGCCGTGGCGACGAACGCGGCGATCGCCATGTGCGCCAGGCGGAACGGGAACGACGGGTTGAACACGATGGCCAGCCAGTCCATCGGTACGATCCGCCCATCGACGATGGAGAAGCCCTGTGGCGTCTGCATCCAGCTGTTGGAGGCGAGGATCCAGAAGGTCGAGATCAGCGTGCCGATCGCCACCATGACCGTGGAGAAGAAGTGCAGCCCACGGCCGACCCGGTTCCAGCCGAACAGCATCACCCCGAGGAAACCGGCCTCGAGGAAAAACGCGGTCAGCACTTCATAGGTCAGCAGGGGCCCGGTAATGCTCCCGGCGAAGTCCGAGAAACGGCTCCAGTTGGTGCCGAACTCGTAGGCCATGACCAGCCCGGAGACCACCCCCATGCCGAAGTTGACGGCAAAGATTTTCGACCAGAAGTGATACAGGTCCTTGTAGACCGGATTATTGCTTTTCAGCCACAGGCCTTCGAGCACGGCCAGGAAGCTGGCCAGCCCGATGGTGATGGCGGGAAAGATGATGTGGAACGAGACCGTGAACGCGAATTGAATTCGCGCCAGGTCGAGCGCTTCCAGGTTTGGCATGACGATACCCTCAGAGTGGCTCGAGACCTGTGCACGGCACGGCCGACCGCGGTGAGCCTTGCGGCTCGCGGTCAACGGCAATGCAGGTTTCGAAAGGGCCGGGGCGACGCGCGCCGCCCCGGGCAGGTTCAATCGACGGAGGACTGGATCAGGTTGCTGGCCGGCGCCGGTTCAAGGCGGATCGCAATGAACTTCGAGGTCGGGGTGAAGGTGCGGTCGCCGTAGCTTTCCAGTGGCACCAGAGGGTTGGTTTCCGGGTAGTAGGCCGCGGCCTGGCCGGGTGGAATGTCATAGGCGATCAGGGTGAAGCCGCTCACCCGGCGCTCGCGACCGTCGCCCCACAGCGAGATCATGTCGACCTTCTGCCCAGGCTCGTAGCCCAGCTGGCGAATGTCCTGCTCGTTGACGAACACCACGTCGCGCATGCCGTAGACCCCGCGATAACGATCGTCCAGGCCATACAGGGTGGTGTTGTACTGATCGTGGGAACGCATGGTCTGCAGGATCAGCTCCGGCTTCACTCCCAGGTCGCGCACGCCCTTGCTCACCAGGTGTTCCGGTAACACGCCGGGGGTGAACTGGGCCTTGCCGGTGGCGGTTTTCCAGATGCGCTGGGCGGCGTCGTTACCCAGGTGGAAACCACCGGGGTGCAGCAGCTTCTGGTTGAAGTCCTTGAAACCGGGAATGGTGTCGGCGATCAGGTTGCGGATCCGGCTGTAATCCTCGATCACCCACAGCCAGTCGATCGGGTGGCTGCCGAGGGTGGCGTTGGCGATCCCGGCGATGATCGCCGGTTCCGAACGCATCAGCGGTGACTTGGGTTTCAGCTGGCCGTGGGAAATGTGCACCATGCTGAAGGTGTCTTCCACGGTGACGCCTTGCGGGCCCTGGGCTTGCAGGTCGATATCGGTGCGCCCCAGGCACGGCAGGATCAGCGCCTCGCGACCGGTGACCAGGTGGCTGCGGTTGAGCTTGGTGGCGATGTGCACGGTCAGCTCGCAGTTGCGCAGGGCCGCGTGGGTGCGCGGGCTGTCGGGGGTGGCCTGGGCGAAGTTGCCGCCCAGGCCGATGAACACCTTGGCGCGACCTTCTTCCATGGCGGCGATCGCCATCACCGTGTTGTGCCCGTGCTTGCGCGGCGCCTTGAAGGCAAAACGCGCTTCCAGGGCATCGAGCAACTCGGCGGGGGCCAGTTCGTTGATGCCCATGGTGCGGTCGCCCTGCACGTTACTGTGGCCGCGCACCGGCGACAGCCCGGCGCCCGGCCGGCCGATATTGCCGCGCAGCAACTGCACGTTGACCACTTCCTGCACGGTCAGCACCGAGTGGGTGTGCTGGGTCACGCCCATGGCCCAGCACATGATCACCCGCTTGGCCTTGCGGTACATGCGCGCGGCCAGCTCGATGTCTTCCAGGGACAGCCCGGACTGTTCGAGGATGTGCTCCCAGCTGGTGGCGTCGACCTCGGCCAGGTAGGCGTCCAGGCCCGAGGTGTGCTCGGCGATGAAGGCGCGGTCGAACACCGCTTCGCCATTGTTCGCCAGCGCTTCGCGTTCCCATTGCCAGAGGAACTTGGCGATGCCGCGCATGGCCGCCATGTCGCCGCCCAGGGCCGGGCGGAAGTAAGCGGAGGAGGTGGGCTCCGAGCCGTTGGTGAGCATTTCCAGCGGATGCTGCGGGTGCTGGAAGCGTTCCAGGCCACGCTCTTTCAGCGGGTTGAAACAGATCACCTGGGCGCCACGCTTCACTGCCTCGCGCAGCGGTTCGAGCATCCGCGGGTGGTTGGTGCCAGGGTTCTGGCCGATGACAAAAATGGCGTCGGCTTCCTCCAGGTCATCGAAGGTCACCGTGCCTTTGCCCACGCCGACGCTGTCGTCCATGCCCAGGCCACTGGCCTCGTGGCACATGTTCGAGCAGTCGGGGAAGTTGTTGGTGCCGTAGGCACGCACGAACAGCTGGTAGAGGTAGGCGGCCTCATTGCTGGCCCGGCCCGAGGTGTAGAACTCGGCCTGGTCGGGCGACTCCAGAGCGTTCAGGTGCTTGGCGATCAGGGCGAAGGCATCGTCCCAGCTGGTTTCGACGTAGCGGTCAGTGCTGGCGTCGTAACGCATGGGGTGGGTCAGGCGGCCCTGGTATTCGAGCCAGTAGTCGCTTTGCGCCGCCAGCGCCGACACCGTGTATTTATTGAAGAAAGCCGGGTTGACCAGGCGCCCGGTGGCTTCCCAGTTGACCGCCTTGGCGCCGTTCTCGCAGAACTTGACCATGCCGTTTTCCGGCGATTCGCCCCAGGCGCAACCCGGGCAGTCGAAACCGCCGTTCTGGTTGGTCTTGAGCATGGTGCGAATATTCTTGAAAGCGTTTTCGCTGCCCAACCAGTTTTTGGTCACGGCAATCAGCGCGCCCCAACCGGCGGCTGCTCCCTTGTAGGGTTTGTAGCGTTCAACTTCGCTCATGGTTCTTCTCCAGGACATCGCACGTAGGCTGTGCCTAATGCCAAGTCATTGTTTATGACTGTTTTGTTGTGCGGTTAAATACGCTTTTATTTGCAGCCAGTTACAAGGCATGCACACTTATTCACTTCACGGGTGCCGCTCAAGTACTACGGGAACAAGCCTATGTTGGTCGTGAAGTGCCTGTCTAATCGCTATTAATGACCAGGTGATCGAGATCCTCTATCAGATAAAAAATAGAAATAAATCAATGGATTATTTGTTTAAGGTGGCGTGCTTCTGGATGCTTTTCTGCTTGATAGATCCTATTGATCAACCGGTTGTTAATAGCGATTAGACGGCGCTTTTAATTGAACTTAGTCTTGCCGCAACAAGGCCCCTCTATAACGGCGGCCTTCCAATAACAGCCTTCTGGTCAATGCGCCTGAAGTGTTGATGGAGGCGGTAATGTCAGATCGAATCCTGCAGGATGGTTTTTCCCGGCGAGTCGACTATCTGCGGATGTCGGTGACCGATCGCTGCGACTTTCGCTGTGTGTATTGCATGGCCGAAGACATGCAGTTCCTGCCACGGCAACGCATCCTGACCCTGGAGGAGCTCTATCAGCTGGCGCACAGCTTCGTCGCCCTGGGCACCCGGAAAATCCGCCTGACCGGGGGCGAACCCCTGATCCGCCAGGGCGTCGTCGAGCTGTGCCGGCGCATCGCCGCGCTGCCGGGGCTGCGCGAGCTGTGCATGACCACCAATGGCTCGCAGCTGGGCAAACTGGCGGCCCCCCTGTTCGATGCCGGGCTCAAGCGTCTGAACATCAGCATCGACAGCCTCGATGCCAGGCGCTTTCGCGAGCTGACCCGCACCGGCGACCTGGCCCAGGTCATCGCCGGCATCGATGCGGCGAACGCCGCCGGTTTCCAGCACACCAAGCTCAACTGCGTGGTGATGAAAGGGCGCAACGATCACGAGATCAACGACCTGGTGGGGTTCGCCATCGACCGTGGGCTGGACATCTCCTTTATCGAAGAGATGCCCCTGGGGGTGATCAGCGAACACAGCCGCGCCGATGCGTTCTTTTCCAGCGCCCAGGTGCGCGAGCGCATCGCCGAGCGCTACACCCTGATCGACTCCACCGAATCGACCCAGGGGCCGTCGCGTTACTGGCGCCTGGCCGAGGCGCCGGAGATTCGCCTGGGGTTCATCTCGCCCCACAGCCACAACTTCTGCGCCACCTGCAACCGGGTGCGGCTGACCGTCGAGGGCCGGCTCCTGCTGTGCCTGGGCAACGAGCATTCGGTCGACCTGAAACAGGTGCTGCGCAGCCATCCGGGCGAGCCGGAGCGCCTGGAGCGGGCGATCGTCGAGGCGATGAAAATCAAGCCGTACCGCCACAACTTCGAACTCAATGACGAGGTGCAAGTGGTGCGGTTCATGAACATGACCGGCGGCTAGCCCGCGCGGTTTTCCCTCTGCAAAAAGGCTGTCTTGCGATGATCGTCAGATCCAAACCCAACCTGATCAATGTGCTGATCTCCCTCAAGGGCTCGATCGCCAAGCGCATCGCCCTGCGCAGCCTGCTGGTGACCCTGCTGGCCTCGGCGATCGTGTTTATCGAGACCCTGTACCCGGCCTATTTCTCCAGGGTCAACGCCACGCCCTTCACCCTGTTGGGCCTGTCGCTGTCGATCTTCATGAGCTTTCGCAACAACGCCTGCTACGACCGTTGGTATGAAGCGCGCAAGGCCCTGGGCACGCTGGTGACGGAGGTGCGTTCGATGATCCGCGAAACCCAGGCGATCAAGGATTCGCGACAACGCGGCAAGATCCTGCGCGACCTCTGCGGCTTCGCCCATGCCCTCAACGCCAGGCTGCGCCAGGAAGACGAGTCGAGCGCGGCGGGCACCTGGCTGAGCCGGTTGCCGCCGGCCCAGGCGCCCAACGTGCCGGACAGCATCCTGCGCCACGTCGGCCAACAGTGTTCGACCCTGGCCGAATCCGGGGCGATCAGCGAATGGCGCTACACGCTGCTGGCCAATCACCTGAGCAGCCTGACCAACGCCCAGACCATCTGCGAGCGGATCAAGGGCACGCCATTGCCCTTTCCCTACACGCTGTTGCTGCACCGCACCAGCTACATCTTCTGCATCCTGCTGCCCTTTGCCATGGCCGAGCCCCTGGGCTGGCTGACGCCGATCTTCACGGCCATCGTCAGTTATACGTTCTTCGGCCTGGATGCCATTGGCGACGAGCTGGAAGACCCCTTCGGCCGGGACGAGAACGACCTGCCGACCAACGCCCTGGTGCGCACCATCGAGCGCGAGGTGCTGGATGCCCTGGGGGCGACCCAGTTGCCGCCGGTGCTGCAGCCGGTGGACTTCGTGCTGAGCTGATCGGCGCCCATGTGTTCGCCTGGCTTCCCCGGGCGACATCAAGTACTCAACCCAGCCAGCCGGCTGCGAGGATAACCATGAATCACGATTCCACGACCCTGACTCACCTGGACGCCGAAGGCCGCGCCAACATGGTCGATGTCAGCGACAAGCAGCCCACCGACCGCGAAGCCCAGGCCCAGGCCTGGGTGCGCATGCGGCCCGCCACCTTGCAGATGATCCAGCAGAACGGCCACCCCAAGGGCGACGTGTTCGCGGTGGCGCGCATCGCGGGCATCATGGCGGCGAAGAAAACCCATGAACTCATCCCGCTCTGCCACCCGCTGATGCTCAGCTCGATTCACCTCGAACTGAAGGCCGTCGAGCCCGACAGCGTCAGGATCGTCGCCAGCTGCCGGCTGAACGGCCGCACCGGGGTCGAGCTGGAAGCCCTTACCGCAGCCAGCGTGGCCGCGCTGACTATCTACGACATGTGCAAGGCGGTCGACCGCGGCATGGTCATCGACAGCATCCAGCTGCTGAAGAAACAGGGCGGACGATCCGGCACCTTTGACGCGGGAGTCACCGCATGATTCTGATCAACTACTTTGCCCGCTATCGCGAGCAGCTCGGTATCGGCGGCGAGAAGATCGCGCTGGACGATTCGTTGCGCAGCGTCGGCGACCTGAGGACATTGCTGATGGCCAGGGGCGAGACCTGGCAGGCGGTGCTCGGCGAAAACAGCCTGATGTGCGCGCTGAACCAGGACCTGTGCAACCTCGACGCGCCCATCGAGGACTTCGACGAGATCGCGTTTTTCCCACAAGTCACCGGGGGCTGAACCATGACCGTGCACGTCCAGGCCGAGGCCCTCGACCTCGATCGACTGCACCGCGAGGTGCATGGCGGCGACCCGAGCATTGGCGCGGTGGTGACCTTCGTCGGTTATGTGCGCGACCTGAACCTGGGAGAACAGGTCGGCAGCCTGTTCCTCGAATATTACCCGGGCATGACCGAGCGCGCGTTGCAGCGCATCGTCGATGAGGCCAATCAGCGCTGGCCGCTGCAACGGGTCAGGGTCGTGCATCGGGTGGGACTGTTGCAGGTGGCTGAGCCGATCGTGTTTGTCGGCGTCGCCAGCGCCCATCGGCAGGCGGCCTTCGCGGCCTGCGCCTTCCTGATGGACTATCTGAAAACCCGCGCGCCGTTCTGGAAGCGCGAACAGACTTTGTCCGGCGAGCGTTGGGTGGAGGGCAGGGAGAGCGACCAACTGGCCGCCAGTCGCTGGTAGGGCAGGGATACGCCCTGCGGCGCAGCAGCTTTAGTCGGCCGTTGGCTCTGCTGCGGCAAACAGTTTCCTGGCTTCGGCAAAGCACTTTTCGGCGATGGCCGAGCGCGGTTCGGTCTTGCGCATCACCAGGCCCAGGGGCGCCAGCACGCTGGCATCCGGCAGGTTGATGAACGCCAGGTTCTCGATCGGATTTTCCAGGCCGCTGGACAGCGGCATGATCGAGCAACAGAAGCCTTCGTGAATCGCCTGGAACAGCTGATAGGTGGAGTCGCTTTCGAGGATCGGCTGCGGGTCGAGGCCACGGCTGCGGAAACTCAGGTCGATGGATTTGCGGTAGTGCATGCCATTGCTGATCATCCCCAGGGGCAGCTCGGCGGCTTCTTCCCAGCTCATTTCGCTGCCTTCGAAATGGAAGTGGCGGGTGTCGTACAGCAGGCCGACGCGGGTTTCACCGATCTCGAAAAACTCGAAATAGTTCGGGTTCACGTGGTCCAGATAACACACCCCCAGGTCCAGCTGGTTGTTGCCCAGACCCTCGATGATCTGGTCCGAACTCATGGACGACAGGGCGAACTTGAGTTCCGGGAAACTCTTGGAAAGCCCCTGGACGTAGCCGATCGGGTTGAAGCTGCTCAACGGCACCAGGCCCAGGCGCAGGCTGCCGACCAGTTGGCCACGGCACGCGGCGGCCTCGGCGAACAGCCCGTCATGGGCGGCGAGCAGGGTCCGCGCCCAGGCCAGCACCCGTTCGCCGGCCTCGGTGAAACCTTCGAAACGCTGGCCGCGCTTGACCAGCACCAGGTCCAGCTCGTCCTCCAGATTGCGCAAGCGCATGGACAGGGTCGGCTGGGTAATGTGGCAGCGCGCGGCGGCCTGGCCGAAGTGTCGGGTCTGGTCCAGGGCGATAAGGAACTTGAGTTGTTTGATGTCCACGGTGGCACCTGCTGAGAAAGGGATTTGATGTCAGGGGTAAGGTTGCTGTCCAGGATGCACGAAGTGTCCGGACATCCCGATCCGACCTTTGGAGGAAAAGACTGTGCGCCCGTTCGGTGGCACGCGGAGCTGTTAAAAAAGCGCTGTTAAAAACCGCCGTTAAAAAAGTAGCTCAGGGGTATTGAAGTTGCTCAGGCGCGGGTCGTCCTCGGCGCAGACCAGGGCCTGCGGCCGGTGCTTCGACAAGGCGCGTTGCAGGCTGCGTTCGCCGGCGTCCCAGTCTTGTTGCAGGCTCGCCAGCAAGGTCTTGGGGATCAGGCTGAACATGGGTTGCCAGTGGCCGGCCTGCTGCACCATCAGCACCGAGTCCGCGGCGGGGCGCGCCGCCAGCATGGCGCTGATCAGCGCGGCGTCGATTTTCGGCGCGTCGCAGGCGAACACCAGCAGCCACGGATGACGCGCCACCGCCAGGCCGGCGAGCACACCCGCCAGTGGGCCCGGGAAATCCTTCTGCGAATCCTCCACCAGTTGGTCGGCATAGGCCCGGTACTGCTCGGCGTTGCGGTTGCAGGAGATGATCAGGTCGTCGCTGAAGGGCCGGACCGCCGCCTGCACATGGGCGATCAGCGGCTTGCCCTGCCAGGGCAGCAAACCCTTGTCCCGTCCGCCCATGCGCGCGCCACGGCCGCCGGCCAGCAGCAGTACCGAGCAGGGGATGGACAAAGTGGAAGCGGGGCAGGTCGGGGTCATGGTTCAAGGCACGCTGGTTGGGTATCGGGACGATCTCATTGTCGCCGCCGCGAGTCCAATCGGAAGTATCGAATGTCCGATCAAAAGGCTCTATCGACCGCGGATTTCACCCGCGCCGACCCGCGTTTTCCAGGGAAAAAAGCCTTGATAGATGGGCTCGATAACGTGGTCGGCCAGAGTGATTAGACACTGACGGTTTCAGCGCTTTAGCCTCTGGCAATGGTTTTTATGACTGCCTGCCGGAGAAAGACATGAGCGTGAAATCGGATGCATTGTTTGTCCCCCTGAATATTGCCGTGCTGACCGTCAGCGACACCCGCGAATACGCCACCGACACCTCCGGGCAACTGCTCGTCAGCCGCTTGCTGGAAGCTGGCCACACCCTGAGCGAGCGCAACCTGCTCAAGGACGACCTGTACAAGATCCGCGCCCAGGTCGCGCTGTGGATCGCCGATGAGAATATCCAGGTGGTGCTGATTACCGGCGGCACCGGCTTCACCGGACGCGACAGCACGCCCGAGGCGGTGGGCTGCCTGCTGGACAAGCGGATCGACGGTTTCGGTGAACTGTTCCGGGCGATCTCCATCCTCGATATCGGCACCTCCACCGTGCAGAGCCGGGCCATGGCCGGGCTGTCCAACGGCACCCTGGTGTGCTGCCTGCCGGGCTCCACGGGCGCCTGCCGGACCGCCTGGGAAGGCATCCTCGCCGAGCAGTTGGACGCCCGCCACCGGCCGTGCAATTTCGTGCCGCACCTCAAGCAGGTGCAAGCCTGCGGGACCCGCGGATGAGCCCGTCACCGCTGATGCCAGTGGAGGAGGCCATCGCCCGCTTGCTGGCCATGGCCGAGGCGCAACGCTTGCAGGACAGCGAGCCGGTGGCGCTGGGCGATGCGCGGCAACGGGTGCTGGCCAGCGACCTGGTGGCGACCCTGGACCTGCCGCCCTGGCCGAACAGCGCCATGGACGGTTATGCCTTGAACCTCGAGGGCTGGGACGGGCAGCCGCTGGCGGTGTCGCAACGCATCTTTGCCGGCCAGCCCCCCGAGCCGTTGCTGCCGGGCACCTGCGCGCGAATCTTCACCGGCGCGCCGCTGCCCGAGGGCGCCAACAGCATCGAGATGCAGGAGAACGTCGAGCAGCTCGACGACGGTCGCATCCGCTTCAAGCAGCCGCTGAAGGCCGGCCAGAATATCCGCGCCCAAGGCCAGGAGAATCGCGCCGGGCAAGTGCTGCTGCGTGCCGGCAAACGCCTGGGGCCTTTCGAACTGGCCATCGCCGCGGCCCAGGGTTGTACCCATTTGCCGCTGGTGCGGCGACCACGGGTGGCATTGCTGTCCACCGGCGACGAGCTGGCCGAGCCGGGTACGCCCTTGCGCCCCGGCTGCATCTACAACAGCAATCGCACCCTGCTCAGCCACTGGTTGAGTGCCCTGGGCTGCGAGGTGATCGATGCCGGGATTCTCCCCGACCAGCCACAGCAGACCCGGCTGCGCCTGGAGCAGCTGCAGTGCGCGGCGGACCTGATCCTGACCACCGGCGGCGTGTCCGCCGGCGACGCCGATTGCCTCGGCCAGGTGCTGCGCGAGTGCGCCACCCCGGTGTTCTGGAAACTCGCGATAAAACCCGGCAAGCCGCTGACCGTCGGACGCTTCGGCAGGGTGCCGGTGATCGGCCTGCCCGGCAACCCGACCTCGGCCCTGGTGACCTTTGGCCTGCTGGCCCGGCCTTACCTGTTGCGCATCCAGGGTGTCGAGGAGGTGATGCCATTGAGCTTCCCGGTCAGCGTCGGTTTCGACTGGCCGAAAGCGGGCAGCCGCCGCGAGTACCTGCGGGCCAGGCTGGAGGAGGGGCGCGCCGTGCTTTATCCAAACCAGAGTTCCGGCGTGTTGCTGGGTGCTTCCTGGGCCGATGGGCTGGTGGAGATTCTCGAGGGCAGCACCTTGCGGGTCGGTGAGCCGGCGCGGTTCATTCCGTTCAGCGAATTGTTCTAGCGGCGCTACTTGGGCGGCAGGCGCAGGGCCCTCAGATCTTCCAGTGCTCCGCGCTTTTCGCCAGGCGCTGGCGCATCTCGTTGAGGTTGGCCACCAGTTGCCGGGTCAGCAGGCGATAGCCGTCCAGCGCGCTGTAGACCGAGGTGTCGAGGGTCGAGGAGGGCGGGCCATCCAGGGGGCGCCCCAGGCGTCTGGTGGCGCCGGATTGCAGGGCGCGGGCCATGCCCACCAGCTGTATGCGCACCTGCCGGTGCTCGTGTTTCAACACCTGTTGCAGCTGCTCGCGAGCCTGTGGGTCGCTGAGGTTCGGCCGGGTATTGCCAAGGATTTCCAGGGTGCTGAAGCACATGCGCAGGTTGCGCTGGATGGCGTCCAGTTCGGTCATGGAGATCCGCACTTCCTTGGACACCGAGGGCATCAGCGAGCGCAGTTGCAGCAAGGTGCTGTTGAGGCGCCCGAGCAACTTCAGGTGTTCATCGTCGGTCACCGACTGGCCGCCGATGATGCGTCCGTAAAGGGTGGCGCAGTCGCGCAAGGCGCTGGCCAGGTTGTAGCGCCAGGAATACACCGCATACAGCGGAATGGCGAAGGAGAAGGCCAGGGCCAGGGCGATGCCGATCAGGATGTCCACCGTGCGCCACAGGCCATCGCTGACGTGGTTGTCGCCATGGCCGGCGACGATGAACACGGTGATCGCCGCCAGCAGCGCGGTGTAACCGCCCTTGCCGATGGCGTGATAGGAGAAATACCCGCACACCACCGACATCCCCAGGTAGGTCAGCCAGGACATGCCCAGGTAAGCCTGCTGCACCACCAGCACCAGGCCGACGCCCGCGCCGATCAGGGTACCGATGGCCCGTTCCGCGGCTTTCTTGCCGATATTGCCGTGGTGCTGCAAGCCGCCGATCACCACCAGCATGGTCACCGACGCCCATTCGCCGTGGGGCAGGTTGAGGCCGGTGGTCAGCGCGATGGTGGCCAGCAACCCCAGGGCCACGCGCACCGCATGGATCAGCTTGGCGTAGCGGTAGCGCCGATACGGGTCCAGTACCGGGAGCAGGAATCGACGCAACAGCGGTGGCAGGCGAAAGGATCGCCAAGGGGTTGGCAGGCCCAGGGGAAATTCTCCGTTTCTAGAAAATGTAATCGGTGGTCAGGAAGCCCGACTCGCGGTTACGGATGATGTCGCTGATCAGCTCCTTGTTGCTCTCCTGGAACTTGGTGGCCACCAGGGTGCGGATCGAGAAGGTGCGCAACGCGTCATGCACAGACAGCGTGCCTTCGGCGGAGTTCTTGCGCCCGTTGAACGGGTAGGTGTCCGGGCCGCGCTGGCACTGGGCGTTGAGGTTGATCCGCCCGACCTGGTTGGCGAAGGCGTCCACCAGCCGCCCGACTTGTGCCGGTTGGGTGCCGAAGATACTCAGCTGCTGGCCGAAGTCCGATTCCAGGACGTAGTCGATCACCGTTTCCAGGTCGCGATACGGCACGATCGGCACCACCGGGCCGAACTGCTCTTCCTGGTACACGCGCATCTGGCTGTTCACCGGGTACAGCACCGCCGGGTAGAAGAACGAGGCCCGCGCTTCGCCACCGCCGGGGTTGACCACCTTGGCGCCCTTGTCGATGGCGTCGGCCACCAGGGCGTGCAGGTAATCGACCTTGCCCGACTCCGGCAGCGGCGTCAGCGCCACCCCCGGTTCCCACGGCATGCCGGGCTTGAGGCTGAGCAGCTTGGCGTTGAATTTCTCGATGAAGGCATCGACCACGGTTTCATGGACAAAGAGGATCTTCAGCGCGGTGCAGCGCTGGCCGTTGAACGACAGAGAGCCGGTGATCGCCTCGTTGACCGCGTTATCCAGGTCCACCTCCGGCAGCACGATGCCAGGGTTTTTCGCGTCCAGGCCCAGGGCGGCGCGCAGGCGGTGCGGCTTGGGGTGCAGTTTCTTCAGGTCGCTGGCGGCCTTGTTGGTGCCGATAAAGGCGAAGATATCGATCTTGCCGCTGGCCATCAGCGCGCTGACGGTTTCCCGGCCGCTGCCGTAGATCACGTTGATCACCCCGGCCGGGAAGCTGTCGCGGAAGGCTTCCAGCAGCGGGCGGATCAGCAGCACGCCGAACTTGGCCGGCTTGAACACCACGGTGTTGCCCATGATCAGCGCCGGGATCAGGGTGGTGAAGGTCTCGTTCAGCGGGTAGTTGTACGGGCCCATGCACAGGGCCACGCCCAGCGGCACGCGGCGGATCTGGCCGAGGGTGTCCTGCTCCAGCTCGAAGCGGCTGGAGCGGCGGTCGAGTTCCTTGAGGGCGTTGATGGTGTCGACGATGTAGTCGCAGGTGCGGTCGAACTCTTTTTCCGAGTCCTTGAGGTTCTTGCCGATTTCCCACATCAGCAGCTTGACCACCGCCGAGCGCTGTTCGCGCATGCGCCCGAGGAAGGCTTCGACGTGCTGGATGCGTTCGGCCACGCGCATGGTCGGCCAGGCGCCCTGGCCACGGTCGTAGGCGCGCACGGCGGCGTCGAGGGCGGTCAGCGCGGTGTCGGCGTCGAGCAGCGGGGTGCTGCCGAGAATCACTTGCTCGTCGCCATTGGCGGTGTCCAGGTACACCGGGCTGCGCACCAGGGCCAGGGGGCCGTTCCAGGTCTGCAACTGACCGTCGACCAGGTACTCGCGTTGCTCGACCTGGCCGTCCAGGCGGTACTGCTCGGGGATGTCGGCGGCGACGGGAAACAGCGTGTTCAACAGATGGGCTGTGGTCATGACTCTATTCCGTAATGGCAATGGGCAATGCACCGGCGGGCTGGATAGCGCGCCGGCGCTGACGGGCGAGACGGGTCTTCAAGGTTTGTTTCTACGGGTATACGCCTTGATGTCTCGGGTCTTTAGCAAAAAGCTGGGCCAAAATGGCGGAAAGTCGTGCAGCAGAGGTGTGATGGTGTGGTTCTTTGGGCCAAGAGTAGCCGCTTTTTCCCATGGAAAAACAGCCTTTGTTTCAACCGGCGCTGAAGCGCTGGCTGCGTCGTCGCCATCGCGAGCAAGCTCGCTCCTACAAGGGGCCGCGTAATCCTGTAGGAGCGAGCTTGCTCGCGATAGCCGCATAGCGGCGGTTGCGCCAACCCATCGCTCCCACCGGCCTGGCCGCAGATGCCCCCCTCGCTGGCCCGCAATGCCCTCAGGCCGTGGCGGCGCCTGCCTTAGTGTTGGCTCTGGGTCGATCCCCGACCGTCACCCGAGAGGAACACCATGCCGGCACCGACTGCCTCGCTGTGGTTTTCATCCGTCACCAGGCTGTATCGCCTGGCGCGCCTCGCGCTGTGGTTGGCGCTGGGCGGGCTGCTGGTTGCCTGTGGCGACCAGAGCGCGCCGCCATCGGCGGCGGCCGTGCAACAACTGCCCGACGATTCGGCGCTGGCGCGGATCTACGACAGCAGCTGCAAGCTCTGCCACACCAACCCGGCGTCCGGCGCGCCGCTGACCGGCGATGTCCAGGCCTGGCGCCCGCGCATCGTCCAGGGCGCCGACACCCTGCTGGACCACAGCATCAACGGTTACAACGGCATGCCGCCGATGGGCCTGTGCATGCAGTGTTCCGAGGCGCAGTTCCTCGCCCTGATCCGCTTCATGTCCGCACAAGACCTCCAATAACCCGGCACAGGGACACAGGCATGACCATGCACCTCACACGACGTCAGTTGCTGCAACGCAGCGCAGTAGTCGGGACGTTCGGCGCGCTGACCAGCAACCCGATGCTGGCCGAGCTGGCGCGGGCGCCACGGCTGATTCCCTGGCGCAACTGGTCCGGCGCGCAAAGCTGCCTGCCCCTGGCGCGGCTGGCGCCCAAGGACCTGGATGAGCTGGTGCAGGTGATTCGCCAGACCCCGGGCAAGATCCGCCCGGTGGGCTCGGGGCACTCCTTCAGCGCCCTGGTGCCCACCGACGGCACGCTGCTATCGCTGAGCTTTTTCAGCGGCCTGCTCAGCCACGATGCCGCCACCTTGCAGGCCGAGTTCGCCGCCGGCACGCCGATGTCGCGCATGGGCGCGCCGCTCAAGGCGATCGGCCAGGCCCTGCCGAACATGGCCGACATCGACTACCAGACCCTGGCCGGGGCCATCGCCACCTCGACCCATGGCACCGGTGTCGGCTTCAAGTCCTATTCGGCCCAGGTCTGCGGCCTGCAACTGGTGACCGCCAGCGGCGAGGTGCTGGACTGCGACAGCAGCCGCAACGCCGAAGTCTTCAGCGCCGCACGGGTGTCCCTCGGTGCGTTGGGCGTGGCCACCCGGGTGCGTCTGCAGAATCGCCCGGCCTATCGCCTGCGGGAAAAACAGTGGATCGCCAAGACCGAGGAACTGCTCGAAGACCTGGCGAAAAACACCCGCGACAACCAGCACTGGGAAATGCTGGTGGTCACCCATTCCGACTACGCGCTGTCGATCGCCCTGAATGAAACCGAGGACCCGGCGACCCCACCGGTGGACCCGGCACAAGAGGGCGGCAACGAGTTCGTCAGCCTGATCGAGAACCTCGACAAGTACCTCAGCGACTTTCCTGAGACCCGCCGCACCCTGCTCAACAGCCTGCGGCATTTCGCCAGTTTCGACGATCGGGTCGGCGACTCCTACGAGGTCTACGCCAACGTGCGCAACGTGCGCTTCAACGAAATGGAGTACTCGGTGCCGGCCGAGCATGGCCCGGCGTGCCTGCGGGAAATCCTCAAGCTGATCCGCGACAAGGACCTGCGCACCTGGTTTCCCATCGAGTACCGCTACGTCCAGGCCGACGATATTCCCCTGAGCATGTTCGAGGGCCGCGACAGCTGTTCGATCTCGGTGCACCAGCACTACGGCATGGACCACCACAACTTCTTCGCCGCCGTCGAACCGATCTTCTGGAAATACGCCGGCCGCCCGCACTGGGGCAAGTTGCACAGCCTCAACGCCCGGCAGTTGCAGGCGCTGTACCCGCGCTGGCGGGAATTCACCCGGGTGCGCGAGGCGCTGGACCCCGGCGGCAAGTTCCTCAATGCACACCTGTCGTCCATCCTGGGCGTGGTCTGAAGGGAGAAAAAAGCATGAATCGACGCAACTTCCTGCTCGGTACCGCAGGTGTCGGCGCGTTGTTGGCGGGGGTGGGGGCCTGGCTGCGGCCCGCCGACCGGGGCGGGCCCTACAACGACTATTTCCGCGTGCTGAACCAGGAACTCAAGGCCCACGGCCCGATGCGCCCGGTGATGCTGATCGACCTCGACCGCCTGGACCACAACATCGATATGGTGCTGCAGTCGGTCAAGCGCGGCGGCAAGCAGCTGCGGCTGGTGGAGAAGTCCCTGCCATCGCCGGAGCTACTGGCCTACATCGGCCAGCGCGCCGGCACCCAGCGTCTGATGTCGTTCCACCAGCCGTTCCTCAACCACGACGCCCAGCGTTTTCCCGAGGCCGATATCCTGCTGGGCAAGCCGCTGCCGGTGCGTTCGGCGGAGCTGTTCTACCAGGGCCACAAAGGCCCGTTCGACCCGGCCCGGCAGTTGCAGTGGCTGATCGACACCCCGGAACACCTGCAGCAATACCTGGCCCTGGCCCGAGGTTTGGGCACCCGGTTGCGGATCAATATCGAACTGGACGTCGGCCTGCACCGCGGCGGGGTGAAGGACAGCCTCGAACTGGGGCCGCTGCTGACCCTGATCGCCGCCAACCCCCAGCACCTGGAGTTCGCCGGCTTCATGGGCTACGACCCCTTTGTCGGCATGGGCGTGCCGGGCATTCTCGGCTCGCCCGAAGCGCTGTTCGCCAAGGTCATGCAGCGCTACCAGAGCGCCGTGGACTTCACCCGGCAACGCCATCCGGCGCTCTGGCAGCCGGGGCTGACCCTGAACACCGCCGGCAGCCCCAGCTACCGCATGCATGAGCAGGAACAGTTGAGCAGCGAAGTGTCGGTGGGCACGGCGATGCTCAAGCCGACCCACTACGACCTGCCGTCCCTCAGCGAACATCTGCCCGCGGCCTACATCGCCACGCCGGTGCTGAAAAGCACCGGCCCGGTGCGCATCCCGGCGCTGGACGACAAGTCGAAGCTGTTCGCCTGGTGGGACCCGAACCAGCGCGAGACGTTCTTCATCTACGGCGGCAACTGGCTGGCCGAGTTCGAGTCGCCCTCGGGGCTGCAAAGCAACGGCTTGTTCGGCCGCAGTTCCAACCAGGAGATGGTCAACGGCTCGCCCGCCGTGGGCCTGGGGCCGGACGACCAGGTGTTCCTGCGGCCGATGCAGAGCGAAGCGGTGCTGCTGCAGTTCGGCGACCTGCTGGCGGTGCGCGGCGGGCGGATCGTCGAGAGCTGGCCGGTCTATAGCTAGGTTTTTGCGCTGTCCTCGAGGTCTTTCGCGGGCAAGCCTCGCTCCTACGGCGTGCGCGTTCTGCTTCTGTAGGAGCGCAGCTTGCGCGCGATGAACGATAACGCGGTCCGCCTGGCATTCCGCGGTGCAGCCGTCGCGGGCAAGTCGGATCGCCGCCCGCTCGCTCCTACATCACAAGCTGAACGGAATCGTCAGCTTGGCCCACAGCATCTCGCCCTCGGGCCGGTTCTCCACGTCGAACTCCTTGGCCCAGCGGATCTCCGCGCTGGCGTACTTGAGGAAGGTCAGGTACAGCGCCGGGCCGATGGCGAACACCTGGCCGCGCACGCCGTCGTCCACGTCCTCGCCGAGAAACTGCACGGTGCGGCCGTACTGTTTGTCGTCGGTGGTCTGCTTCAGGTAGTAGCCGTTGAGCCCCAGGCTCAGGTTGTCGGTCACCTTGTAGCTGGCGGAATAGTCGAAGTGGAAGATCTGCCCGGACTTGTAGTCGGTGGCGTGGTTTTCCTCGTTGAAGCTGTAGGTGGTCTTCAGCGACAGCTCGGTGCGCGGGGTGGGCAGCCAGGTCACCGAAACCAGCGGCTTGTAGGTGTAGAAGTTGTTGCTGGTATTGGCCAGGCGCGTCGCGTCGTACTTGCCGGTGGGAACGGTGATTTCCACGGCGGCGCCCAGGGTCAGGTTCTTGCCCATGTCCCACAGGATGATCGGCGCGATGGTGGTGTCGCCCATGCTTTCGCGCTGGTCCTTGAGGCCGAAGACTCCCACCTGCTGGCGCAGATAAGGTTGCGCCATGTAGCCGCCGAGGCGCCCGCCGAACAGCCGCAGCGGGCTCAGGTAATCGAGGCGGGGAATGATCGCGTCCGAGACGATCCGCACGTCCGGCACCTTGCCGCCCAGGGAGCTGATATTCAGCTTCCGTGCCTCGTAGTGGTTGTAATAGAGGTTGAAGGCGAACATGTGGTCCGGCAGGCCGTTGACGTCCAGCGGCAGGATGAAAAAGCCGTCGGTGCCGGTGCCGATGTTGTCGACCCCGGACTCGGTGGCCGGTGCCAGGGCGGGCAGGGCGGCGATACAGGCCAGGCTGGCGGCGAGGCGCCGGGAGCGATGCGTGCGGGTCGAATTCATGTTCGGGCTCTTATTATTGTCAGTGGGCGCGCAGTCGGCCGGTTTCCGGCCGCCCCATAGGAATAAGCCTTCGGCGCCTGGCCAGGCAGGGTATTGGCGGCCACTGAGGGGGACTTTCGCGGCCAGCCTGCAATGACTTGTTACATCCTTCCATGAGCGCGAGCGGAAAACGCTATGCTGAGCGAGCGCTCGCCTCGCCCTGGCGGTGATGGGAGCGGGGCGCATAACCAGAATAAGAATTGCAGCCGAACCGGCTCGGGACCCGATGCCCATGCAGACCAACGCCGTCGATCCACAGTACCAACTGGCCCTGGTTTCACCCTTCCTGTTGCAGACCCTGGCCGAAGTCGCCGGCAGCCACGGCGTCGACCCGCACGCCCTGTGCCGCGGCCTGGGCTTTACCCTCGACGACCTGCAGGACCCCGCGCAACGCATCTCCTACCGCCAGGCCGTGGCAATGATCCAGCGCGCGCTCAAGGCCTTGCCGCAGCAGGGCCTGGGCCTGTGGGTCGGGCACCAGAACGTGCTCGGCACCCTGGGCCTGCTGGGGCATGTGCTGTCGCTGTGCAAGACCCTGCGCGATGCCTTCGACATCGGCCTGCGCCATCAGCACACCACCGGCGGCCTCGCCAGCTGCACCATCCAGCAACAGGGTGACGAGTTTTTTGTCGAGGCCGAATGCCGGCTGCCTTACAGCGACGTGCAGATATTTGCCGTCGAAGAGTTCTTCGCCAGCCTGCCGGTCTATGGCCGGGCCCTGGTCGGCGCCGACTTCAAGCCGCTGCGGATCGAGTTCACCCACGCCGCCCCGGCTTATCGGGACGAGTACCTGCGGCTGCTGGGGCCGGATGTGCACTTCGGCTGCCTGCACAACCGCCTGGTCATCGCCAGCCACTGGCTGGACACGCGCCTGCCCAACCACCACGCCGTCGCCCTGCGCCAGGCGCTCAAGCTGCTGGAACTGGAAAGCGCCCAGGTGCACCGCAAGCTGGACCTGATCCAGGCGGTGGAGCGGGCCATCTCCCGCGACCTGACCCAGGGCAGCCATATCGAGCAGGTCGCCAGCGACCTGAACATGAGCGGGCGCACCCTGCGCCGACGCCTGAGCGAGCACGACCTGACCTTCGAAGCGCTGCTCGAGCAGGTGCGCCGGGCGCGCACCCTGAGCCTGCTGGCCAACCCGCAGCTGTCCATCGAGCGCATCACCGAGGCGGTGGGCTACAGCGACGTGCGCAGTTTTCGCCGGGCATTCAAGCGCTGGACCGGCCTGAGCCCCAGCGCCTACCGGGAAGAGGGCGGCCAGTTGTAGGGCATGGCTTGCGGCGGCGTGACGATTCACCGCGCAGGTCCATGCGTGCCTAAACCCCCACAAATTGTGGTGCGCCGGGTAAACTTCGGGCTTTCTTCAAGGAGTCGCTATGAGTTACTACCAGCCGGGCATTCTTGCCACCCCCGTTCCGACCCAGGCTCGTCACCTGTTTTTCGCCCTCGAATCCATCGAGGCGCTGCCGGCGGCGATCGATCGCTTGCTGGCGCTGGTGGACGGGAAAACGGCGGTAGCAGGTTTCGGCGCGTCGCTGGTCAAGGCGCTGGGCGCCCGCGTGCAGGGGCTCAAGGCCTTCCCGGCGCTGACCGGGGTCGGCGTCGACAACCCTTCGACCCAGCACGCGCTGTGGGTCTGGCTGCATGGCGAAGACCGCGGCGAGCTGCTGCACCGCAGCAATGCCCTGGAGGCCGCCCTGGCCCCGGCGCTGCGCCTGGTGCAGATGAACGAAGCCTTCCGCCACAAGACCGGCCACGACCTGACCGGTTACGAAGATGGCACCGAAAACCCTCATGATGAAGAAGCGGTTTCCGCGGCCCTGTCCGAAGGCGCCGATGGCCTGCGCGGTGGCAGCTTCGCCGCGATCCAGCAGTGGCAGCACGACTTCAAGGGCTTTGCCGCGATGCATCAGGAGGAGCGCGACAATATCATCGGCCGCCGCCTGAGCGACAACGAAGAACTGGACGACGCGCCGGAATCGGCCCACGTCAAGCGCACCGCCCAGGAGAGCTTCACCCCCGAGGCCTTTATGGTGCGCCGTTCGATGCCATGGATCGAAGGCGACAAGGGCGGCCTGATGTTCCTCGCCTTCGGCCACAGCCTCCACGCCTTCGAAGTCCAGCTGCGGCGCATGAGCGGCCTGGAAGACGGCATAGTCGACGGCCTGTACCGCATGAGCCGGCCGATCACCGGCGGCTACTACTGGTGCCCGCCGCTGCAGGACGGCCGCCTCGACCTGCGCGCCCTGCAAGCGGTCTGACCGGCCAATGGACACAGCAGGAGAGGGCATGCGGCCCGTACGCTGGGGCATGATCGGTTGCGGCAGCGTCACCGAACGCAAGAGTGGCCCGGCCTTCTACAAGGCGCCGGGCTCGGCCCTGGTGGCGGTGATGGGCCGGCGCCTGGAAGCGGTGCGGGACTATGCGACACGCCACGGCATCGCGCGTTTCTACACCGATGCCCAGGCGCTGATCGACGACCCCGAAGTGGACGCGGTGTACATCGCCACGCCCCCCGACAGTCACCACGCCTACAGCTTGCGGGTGGCCGCCGCCGGCAAGCACTGCTGCGTGGAAAAGCCGATGGCGTTGAACGCCGGGCAAAGCCTGGAGATGCAGCAGGTTTTCCAGCAGGCCGGATTGCACCTGTTCGTGTCCTATTACCGCCGGTCCCTGCCGCGCTTCCAGCAGGTGCGGCAATGGCTGCGGGACGGGCGCATCGGTGAGGTCCGTCACCTGAGCTGGACCCTGACCAAGGCGCCGTCCGAGGCCGATCGCAATGGCGGCAGCAACTGGCGCACCGACCCCCAGATCGCTGGCGGCGGTTACTTCGCCGACCTGGCGAGCCACGGCCTGGACCTGTTCCAGTACCTGCTGGGGGACATCACCGAGGTCGCCGGTTTCACCGCGCGGCAGGCCGGGCTGTACAGCGCCGAGGACGCGGTGAGCGCCAGCTGGCGTTTCGCGAGCGGCGTCCTGGGCACGGGGGCCTGGAACTTCGTCGCGGACCGTCGGGTGGACCGGGTGGAGATCATCGGCAGCCAGGGGCGTATCGGCTTCTCGGTGTTCGACGAGCATCCGCTGCAGTTGGACGCCGATGAACAGCTGAGCCTCTTCATCGACAACCCCGAACATATCCAGTGGCACCACGTGCTGGGCATGAACGCCCATATCCGTGGCCAAGCACAGTACCCGGCCCTGGCCGCCGAGGCGCTGAAGACCGACCGGATCATGGACCTGATCCTCAAGCGCGGTTAGGCCTTACGGAACGTGCACGATCTTCTTCTGTAAACGATAACGCGGTGCGCCAGGCCAACCGCGTCGCGGCCTTCGCGAGCAAGCCGGATCGCGCCCGCTCACTCCTACGGATCGTGCGCGACCTTCTTCTGTAGGAGCACAGCTTGCGTGCGATGAACGATGACGCGGTGGATCAGAAATTCCGCGTCGCGGCCTTCGCGGGCAAGCCTCACTCCTACGGATCGTGCGCGACCTTCTTCTGTAGGAGCACAGCTTGCGTGCGATGAACGATGACGCGGTGGATCAGAAATTCCGCGT
>NZ_JAQZAA010000067.1:0-21742 GCF_028640875.1 Pseudomonas sp. SBT1-2
CCCTGTAGCCGCTGCCGAGCCCCGCGAGGCTGCGATAGACCCGCAGGGTCTCCAGCGCCCACAAGATCCCCACGAGCGTGCCGCTCGATCGCAGCCTGCGGCAGCGGCTACACAAACATCGGGCCCGGCCGGAATCCTGCGGCAGCGGCTACAGGTCACGCGGTAAGCGCCTAGCGAATCGGCAAGGCAATCGGCCGAATCGGTGCGGCATCGGCGCCGCGGAACTTCAACGACGCACCGATAAAGGCGAATTGGTACACCCGGTCCCGCGACAGGCCTTCGAGGTTGACCAGCTCCAGGATCGGCGCACCCTGCATCGCCAGCAGGTAGGTGTGCAACGGCAGGTAGTTGCCTTCCACCTCCGACGGGAAGGTCTCGAAACTCAGGTTATCGGCGCCCACCACCATGGCGCCGCCCTCTTCCACCAGGAACTTCGCCGCGTCCAGGCTCATGCCCGGCGGGTTGGCCATATAGGCCTGGGCCTTTTCATAGTCACGCATGCGCCCGGTGCGGATCAGCACCACGTCGCCCTTTTCCAGGCTGACCTGTTGCGCCTTCAGCGCCTGTTGCAGGTCGGCGCGGGTCACCCGGTAATTGTCCGCCAGCATGTCCACGCCCTTGGCCGCGGCGACATCGATCAGCACCCCACGGGCGACGATCGGCGGCAGTTTTTCCGCACCGGTAACGTTCCAGCCACGGTCGCCCAGGTGCTGGTCGGCGCGAAAGCCGTTCCAGATCTTGCCGTCCAGGCCGAAGTGGTTGAGCGCATCGATATGGGTGCCCATATGGGCGTACATCGACACCGCCGAGCCGGTATAGCTGACATGCCGGTTCATCGGCTCGCCGACCTGCATCGGGTCGGCGATCACGTTGCCGTGCGGGGTGTGGGTCATCCACATCTGGTAAGGCGGATCGCCCGCCGCCTGCCAGCTGGGCATGCCGACGTAATATTCGACCGCCAGGTCGTAGGCCTGGCTGCCGCTGACCCGGGCCATGATCGCCGCCCGCGACTGCTCGGTGATCAGGTTCAGGCGACCGATCTCATCCTTCGGCCCCCAGGGGCTGACGCCGACCTCGGCCTGGGGCGCGGCGCTGCACTGTGCACTGAACAGGGCGCTGAACAATGACAAGGCGGCCAGGCCGGGGATGACACGCAACAAACGGGAAACAGTCATGACGACACTCCTGTGAAATGAAGTGTCCATGGTATGGATTAACAATTGGGCGATAATCAGCCGTTTCGTTAAGACATATTCAACCCAGGAGAAACAATATGGATGTGCTGGCAGCCATGCGCACCTTTCGCCGAGTGGTGGAGCGCGCCAGCTTCAGCCTGGCGGCCAACGACCTGGGGCAATCCACCGCCGCCGTCAGCAAGCAGGTGCGCCAGCTGGAAGAACACCTGGGCAGCCTGTTGCTGCTGCGCACCACCCGCCGCATGAGCCTGTCGGACGCCGGCCAGGCCTACTTCAGCGAGTGCTGCCACCTGCTCGACGAACTGGCAGCCCTGGAATGCGCGACCCGCGCCGGCACCCGCGAGCCCGGCGGCCGCCTGCGGGTCAACGCACCGCTGTCGTTCGGCCTCAAGGTGCTGTCGCCGATCCTCGCCGACTTCATGCGGCGCTATCCGCAATTTCGCATCGACCTGACCCTCGACGACCGCCTGCTGGATGTGGTGAGCGAAGGTTTCGACGTGTCGCTGCGGATTCGCCGGCAGTTGACCGACTCGTCACTGATCGCCCGGCGCCTGGGGGAAATCGAGCAGGTGATCTGCGCCGCCCCGGCCTACCTGCAGGCCAATGGCAGCCCGCAGACCGTCGATGAACTACGCGACCACAGCTGCCTGGCCTATCGCCTGGCCGAGCACCCCGGCCACTGGCAGCTGGAAGGCCCGCAAGGCAGCAGTCGCCTGGAACTGCCGGTGCGTTTTGCCGTGGACAACAGCCTGATGCTCAGCGACATGCTCCAGGCCGGGCTGGGCATTGGCGCCCTGCCCTCGTTCATCGCCCAGCCGCTACTCGACAGCGGCCAGTTGCAGCGAGTCCTGCCCAGTCATTCCATGCCGCGCCGGACCATCTATGCGGTGTATGCCAGCAACCGCCATGTGTCGCAGAAGATCCGCTTCTTCGTCGACTTCCTGGCCCAGGCCCTCGGCCCGCTCCAGGAGGCCGATCAGGCCGCGCCCGAGCCGGCGGACTGAACCTGGGCCGCCAGCCAATCGATCAGCCAGGACGCCGCCGGCCCCGGTGGCGTGTCGAGGCGGTAGATGGCGTCGAAGCCGTAAGGCAGGCCCTGGTTCCCCGGCAGATTGAGTTGCACCAGGCGCTCGCTGGCCAGGTCTTCCTCGACCATTGGCGCCGGCATGTTGCCCCAGCCGATGCCTTCGCGCAGCAGCATGTGCTTGGAGCCCAGGTCCGCCAGGCGCCAGCTGCGGGTGCCGACCACGCCGAAGTCCTGGTTGCGCGTCAGCTCGGAACGGTCCGACAGCACCAACTGCACATGCTCGCGGCCGGCCCCCGGCAGGTTGACCGATGCTTGCGCCAACGGATGCTCCGGGGCGGCCACCGGAATCAGCTGGACAAACCCCACCTGCACCCGTTCAAGACCGGGAATATCGCGGTGCACCATGCCGCAAACGCCCACCGCGGCGCGCCCCGCCAGCACCATCTCGGCCACCGCGCCCAGGGCCTCCATATGCAGGTGCAACTGCACCGTGGGGAACTCGCGGCGGAAGTTTTTCAGCGCATCGACGATGCGCGCCGCCGGGAACATCACGTCGATCACCAGGTGAATCTCTGCTTCCAGCCCCTGCAACAGCCCCTTGACCTTGGCCCGCAGGCCGTCGATGCCGTTGTAGATGCTCCGCGCCTCGGCCAGCACCGTGCGCCCGGCCTCGGTGAGCTGGGGTTTGCGGGTGGTCTTGCGGTCGAACAGCGTGACCCCCAGCTGCAACTCCAGGTTGGCCATGGAATAGCTGATCACCGAGGTCGCGCGATGCAGCTTGCGCGCCGCGCCGGCAAAGCTGCCGACTTCGACGATGGTCAGGAAGATGCGCAATTGATCGAGGGTGGGCGTGCCGGGGTTGCTGGACATGGTGCTGTTCTCGTAAAGGCTGCGTTCTAAAAAATCGAACCTGATACTCGAAATTATTCGGCTATTGCGTTCATAAAGCCAGTGGCAAACTTCTCTCCATCGCGGCACACCAAGGTGGTGAGGCCGAACCCACTGAGAGAATCCAGCATGTCCACACTGACCAACAGCCTGTCCGCCACCTCGAACACTAACGCCAGCATCAGCCTGATCGGGCGCGTCCTGCTCAGCGCCATCTTCATCCTGTCCGGCTTCTCGAAAATCGCCGCGCCGGCCGCCATGGTCGGTTACATCCAATCGGTCGGCCTGCCCTTCCCGCAACTGGCCCTGGGCATCGCCATCGCCGTGGAGCTGGGTGGCGGCCTGTTGCTGATCGCCGGCTACCGCACCCGCCTGGTGGCCCTGGGCCTGGCTGTGTTCAGCGTGGCCACCGCCCTGGCCTTCCACAACAACCTGGGCGACCAGAACCAGTTCATCCACTTCTTCAAGAACATCGCCATGGCCGGCGGCCTGCTGCAAGTGGTGGCCTTCGGCGCCGGTCGCTTCAGCCTGGATGCCCGCCGCCAGGGTTGATCGGCCTGCCCCACGACCACGCGGCGCCCAAGGGTGCCGCGTGGTCGTTTTGGTTGCTGTCCACCTGTAGGAGCGAGCTTGCTCGCGATAAAAATCCCGCATACACCGCCGTGTCTTTCAGCCTGGCGGCTGATCGCGAGCAAGCTCGCTCCTACAGGGGATCAAGGTGTTTCAAGGGGCGGTCGGCACATCCAGCCCGACCTTGACCCGGCTCATGGCTACCAGGGTCTTGAAGCGCTTGACGTTGTTGTTCTCGAAGAACAGCTCGCGGGTCAGTTCGTTGTACTGGGCCATGTTGCGCACGGTGAAGATCAGCACGAAATCGCACTCCCCCGCCACGTAGTAGCACTGCTGCACCTGCGGGCAGGCCTGGAAGCTGCGCTTGAGCGCATCGAGCTGATCGATACGTTCGCTCTCCACCTCCACCTCGACAATGATGCTCAGCTCATAACCCAGGGCCTCGGGGGCGATGACCGCGCTGTAGCGCTCGATCACCCCTTCATCGCTCAGGCGCTTGAGACGCCGGTTGACCGCCGCGGTGGACAGGTTCACCCGCAACCCCAGCTCGCTTTGCGGGGTGCGCGCATCGCGTTGCAGTTCGGCGAGCAGTTTCAGGTCGTAGGCATCCAGGCTGACGGTCATGCGGGCAATCCATGGGCGGGCTATCGGTGGTGGGCAATCGGTGGCGGACAATCATGAAATGAAATTGTGCAAAGGCTGGCGATTATGCGAAACAAATTCGCCAGCCACGCAATATTATTTCCAGGGCTGCGAGCCGGGGCCAGGCCAGTGGCACGCTGGACTCGACGATGGCGGGCCCGGCCTGGCGCTTCCTGCAACCTTCGAACGATTGCCTGGTCACACTCCCCGACGCGCTCGCCGCCGGCGCCATGCGCCAGCTGGCCAGCGGCAGCGCCCGGGGCATTCCCCTGCCGGCCGGCGAATCCGGCGCCGCGGGCCTCGCGGGAGCGGGCCTGATGTGCAAGGATGGCGCGCGGCGCAAAGTCGCGCACCTCGACGCCCGTTCGCGCGTCCTGCTTATCCACACCGAAGGCGCCACGTCGCCGGCGGTGTATCAACAACTGGTCGGTGAAACGGCAGACTCGGTCCTCCAGCGACAGCAGCAATGGCGCCAAGCGTCCATTGGCTGACAGGCGCCGGGGGTGACCGCCAAGGATTTTTATGACAGCCCTCAACACCCACACCTCGCAGCAACAGATCAGCCCCGGCCGCCTGGAACAGATGGCCACCCGCATCGCGTTTTTCATCGCCGGTGTCGGCATCGCCGCCTGGGCGCCGCTGGTGCCCTACGCCAAGGCCCGGGCCGGGCTCGATGAAGGCACATTGGGCCTGTTGCTGCTGTGCCTGGGGGTCGGCTCGATCCTGGCGATGCCGATCGCCGGGGTCTTGGCCGGGCGCTTCGGTTGCCGGCGGGTGATGGCCGCCGGCAGCCTGCTGATCTGCCTGGCCCTGCCGCTGCTGGCCACGGTGAGCACGGTGCCGCTGCTGATCGCCGGGCTGTTCATGTTCGGCGCCGGGCTGGGCACGGTGGATTCCACGGTGAACCTGCAGGCGGTGATCGTCGAACGGGCCAGCGGCCGGCCGATGATGTCGGGCTTCCATGGTCTGTTCAGCCTCGGCGGCATCGTCGGCGCGGCCGGGGTCAGCGCCATGCTCGGCCTGGGCCTGTCGCCGCTGGGTGCGACCCTGGTGGTGGTGGCCTTGCTGGTCGTCGCCCTGCTCAAGGCGGCACCACACATGTTGCCGTACGGCAGCCAGAGTTCGGGCCCGGCCTTTGCCGTGCCCCACGGTGTGGTGCTGTTCATTGGCTGCCTGTGCTTCGTGGTGTTCCTCGCCGAAGGCGCGGTGCTGGACTGGAGCGCGGTGTTCCTCAGCGCCGAGCGCCAGGTGGATGCCGCCTATGCCGGCCTGGGTTACGCGGCCTTCGCCCTGACCATGACCGTCGGCCGCCTGACTGGCGATGCCATCGTGCACAAGCTGGGGGCCAGGCGGGTGATCGTCATGGGCGGTTCGGTGGCCGCCGCGGGCCTGCTGCTGGCGACCCTGGCACCGGCCTGGGAAGCGGCGCTGGTGGGCTATGCGCTGGTGGGGGTCGGCTGCTCGAACATCGTGCCGGTGCTGTACACCGCGGTGGGCAAACAGACCGTGATGCCCGAAGCCATCGCCGTGCCGGCCATCACCACCCTGGGTTACGCCGGCATCCTCGCCGGCCCGGCGCTGATCGGCTTTATCGCCCACGGCAGCAGCCTGAGCATCGCCTTCGGACTGATCGCGGTGATGCTGATTGGTGTGGCGGCCAGCGGGAAAGTGTTGAAGGTTTGAACCCTTTCGCGGGCAAGCCTCGCTCCTACAGACACACGTCCCTTGCAGGAGCGAGGCTTGCCCGCGATAAGCACGACCGGCCAACGCGCGGGCCCATGCACCCTGCTGTGTTTTCAAGATCGCCGGAAGGCCCTGCGGGCCTTTTCGCAGCCTGCGGCAGCGGCTACAGGGATTTGCGCCAGGCATAAAAAATCGCGGGCAAACTCGCTACTGCAGGAGCGGCCGATCGACGCTCGATTGCCCGCGATACGCCCGTCCAGCCAACGCTGCACGCCCAGGCACCCTGTTGTGTTTTCAAGATCGCTGGAAGGCCCTGCGGGCCTTTTCGCAGCCTGCGGCAGCGGCTACAGGGATTTGCGCCGGGCATAAAAAATCGCGGGCAAACCTCGCTTCTGTAGGAGCGAGGCTGACCTGTCCAGGTATTCAACGCAGGATTTTCCTTTGACATCCCATTGGCAATATTCTGCAGACTAGGGAGATGACAGCGAGAGAAGCAAATAGCCCCGGCAGTGCCGGGGCTATTTACTCTTGAACTGCCGTCTTTGAAGACGCTGTTCCTTTTGCACCAACTAACCCAGCAAAATATCCTGCGTATCTACAGCTTCCCAATTAATACCTCTATCTGCTTGATCATCCACAGCAAGAGCCGACCCCTCCACTAAGCCCCAAACACTTACTCATCGATTAAAGCAAACCCAAAAAACAAGCAATATATTTTTTCATCTTCCATTTCACTTAATTCGTACCTCGCCCTATCAAACCCCGAGTTAGTTTTCGAAATTTTCAAATGCATAAACTGCGTTAACCCCCCACCAAACTCTTTAACACTCAATGAGCTAACATCGTAAAAGCAAACCTTAATTTTTTTTGAATCGTAGCTTTCCGACTCAGCCAGAGTTAACAGAAGATTATATTTTACAATACCATCTTCAGACTCAATACACATAGACTCCACACAGTTATGCCCTATAAGCAGCTCGTTAAGCTCATCTTTACCAATCATCTATTCACCCTCGTCCCTCTACCCTTTTCACCAAAACCTGGCCCATATTCATATATATGCGTATGAGGATCAGAATGATACTCATTAGGTTTCGATGGATCTCCGTACCCATGGTTCGAATAGTCTGTTCTTTTAGACATACGACCATACTCATCATATTCAATAATAGAGTTTTCCAGTTTTCCTGTCTTAGGGTTGTACTTCTCTTGAGTGACTGCTTTCGTCCCTGGCGTGGTTTGTCTTGGAACATTTTTATGCCATGCCTCATCCGGAAGCACAGGCCCTTCTTTTCGTCGAGCCCAATAAGCATATGCCTTGTTGACCTGAGCAGACCCAATTACTGGCTCAGCCCCGGCAGGCCGTGGCCCACGCATACCAGCTATGCCACCCGCCATACCTGCAATCGCACCTAATACTGGTTCCCACTGCCCGACCACATCACCAAGTTTGACCATGCTTTTGAGGGCGCGATCAGTCAGCAAGAACTTATAGTTTTCACAGGCTTGGGTCGAACAGCTCAGTTTATCAAGAACTGTCAGACCTGCTGCGATCTGCCCCATCTGGTCTTTGGCATAGACAGCACCACCTGTCTGTAGCGCCTGCTCAAAAAGCTCGTCACTCAGCTCTCCGAAACCTCGGTCTTTCCAAGCTTTTATTTGGCAACTTTCATCGCCTTTACAACTGTTCATGCTCTCAACGAAATCACGTGAATCGCTGTGGTTCAGATTGTTATATTGCGTTGCGTTCGCTGTTACTGCAGCTGCGACGGATGCATCGCCTCCCGTAACAGCCGCCGTCAACACGCCGATCAGTTGAGATGCCGCCAGCATCTTACTGACCCCTTGCTGGTACTCGAGACTGTTTTTGTCGACTCCGACCGGCAACAATTTGTCAGCCAGAAAATCCACTACGGCTTCGTTCGCGCCTGCGGCCAGGGCTCCAGTACGGAAGTCCCCGCCCATCGCTTCGGCCATCAGTCCACCGAGCGCGGCGTGCATGGCCACTTTCGTCAACTTACCGTTGTCAAAGAGCGTGACATCTCCAATCTTGTTGGCCCCTATCGCCCCACCGATGCTGATCCCCGTCCCCACCGCAGATTCGAGCAGGTTGTCCTTCAAACTGCCGCCCATGATTGCCGTCTTGGCCACCGAGTCAGCAGCTACCTTGATGGCCACGCTTTGGGCGCTGGCCAGGTCAAGTTTCAACTCGGTGGGGTTAAAGCCAAACTGGGAGGCAATGCCCGCCGTCACACCTGCCAACACATACCCTTTGAGGCTGTCCGACGAGACCGCATCCTTGAAAGTAGCGCCTAGGTTGCCTTTGTTATTGATTGCGCTGGCCGCCGTCTGCGCAACGGCGGCCGAGAAGCTGGCGCTCGCTGCAGCCGAGGCGGCAGCTGCCACAGAAGCAGCGGTCGTAGCTGATGCACCAGCCGCGGCAGCCGCGCCGGAGGCCGTGGCACCTGCGGAAGCTCCGACGGTGGCAGCTGTAGCAGTCCCCGCCGTCAGCACCGTAACAATGATGATCACCGCCAGCATTGCCCCGGCGCCCATACCAGAGTTGCTGTACTTGAACGACTCGTGGGTTTCCTTCACCAGGCGCCAATCCACATCACCACGTTTTTCTGCGTCTTTAAGCCATGCCAGCTGTGGATCTGCCTGCACCATCGCATCGATGGTCTGGCTCACCGTCTTCTGGTCAATGTGTTTGATATCGATCTTGAGGCCATCGACTGCCTTGATCGCCAATTGTCCCTGGGCCACTAGCTCGCTCTGTCGCAGGGTTTCATCGGTGTTGCCTTTCCCCTTGGCACTGTTCCACGACAGGCTGTTGCTGCTCTTCGTATGACTCTCCTGATGCAGGTCCTTCACCCCTTCGAAGGTGATCTCCCCACCGCTGGCCAGCGTCAGGTCGCTGCCACTCTCCAGCTTCGCCGCCTGGTACTTCTGGTCTCCGCCGCTGACCAGCGTCAGATCGCCTCCAGTCGAGATCTCGCTGCCGACGTGGGTGATCTTGGTGACTTCGTCACGCTTGGTCTGCTTGCTGCCCCAACTGCCTTTTTTCTTCTTGTCGTACAGCGAGTAGTCGCTGTCTTGCGCCGCCAGCAGTTCGAGGTTGTCGCCGGCTACCAGGTAGGCTTCATCGCCGGCGGTGATACGGCTGGAGATCAGCGCCATGTCCTTGCCGGCGCTGAGGTCCACGTCGCCACCGGCGCTGAGGGTCGTGGCGACCTGGCTGACATGGTCTTCCTGGCGGGTGACTTTCTTGGTTTTTTCGTAGGAGTGCTGCTCGTCCGCCGCCGAGGACAGCGTCAGGTTCTCGGTGGCCGCCATGGCGATATTGCGTTTGGCTTCGATCTCGCTGGCGATGGCGTTGATATCGCGACCGGCCTTCACCGTCAGGTCACGACCGGCGCTGACCTCGGAGCCGATCTGGGTGATAGCGCTGCTGTAGTGGTTTTTGCCCAGCGCCAGGCTGCTGTTGAGCTCGGTGGAGACGATATTGGCGTCGCGCCCCGCACTCAGGCTCATGTCCCGGCCGCTTTGCAGAACGCTGCCGGGATTGGTGATGTCACGACCGGCGGAAATGACCATGTCGTTGGCGGCTTCGATACGCGCGGCGCTGTTTGCGTAATCCTTGTGCGAATAACCCCGTACCACGCTGTCCACCGAGGTGACACTGCGCTCGTTGAGCACATCACCGCTGATCGCGTTCATCGTCACGTCACGACCGGCGATGATGCCACCCGCCTTGTTGGTGATGTTGTTGCCCGCCAACAGGTCCAGGCGATTGCCGGCCTGGATCAACCCGCTGTTGACCAGGTCCTTGCCTGCCGTGGCCGACAAGTTGTTGGTGGCCCGCAAGGTACCGACGTTGTCGAGGTTCTGGCCGGCGATCAGGGTCACGTCATTACCGGCAATCAGCGCACCGGTCGGGCCGAGTCGATCGTTGGCCTGGGCCATGTACAGCACCGGCACCAGCACTTTCTCGCCGTTCACTTCGTGCTCTTCGAGCCAGACGATATCGTGGGTCAGCGCCGCGACCTGTTGCGACGTGAGGGTCACGCCTACCGACAGGTTGAGTTGATCCTTGCTGGCGATGGCATTGTTCATCAGGTACTTGAACTGAGCCTCGTTGGAGTTCTGCCCAGCGAGAAATGCCTGGCCGGTACGCGCAGTGATGGCTTGTTGCACCAGACGCTGTTCGTAAAAGCCATCACCCAGGCGCTTGGCGCTGATGTCCGGGTCGTAACCGAGGCCGGCCAGCAGGTAATCCGAACTCATGAACTGCTTGAGGTCGGTGAGTACCGGGTTGGTTTCGATCAGGTACTTCTGCGGATTAGGCTTGAACGAGCTGTCCGGCACGCCTTGGACACGGGCCACGGCCTGGCTGGCCACTGGAGTGGCGACTGCTGGATTGGCCACCGCAGGGACACCGCCGGTCGATACGTTCCCGACACCAGGCGAGGTCACGCTGGTCAACGGATCACGCGGGTTGAGCGGCAGTGTTGGCACGCTCAGGTCCGGCCCTGTGGCGACCGCGCTATGGCTGGCCCCCTCGACATGCACGGCTCCCACCTGGGTGATAGCGCCAGCATTGCCTTCATGACCTGACAACGCCAGGGTGCCGCTATTGTCGGCAGGGGCGCTGACATCGATCGCGCTGGCGCTCAGGTTGCTGTCGGTGGCTTGACGGGTGACCCGGGTCAGTTGCCGATCGCTGGAAGCCACCTGGGCGACATCATCGATCTGGAAGCTACGCGCCTGGATATCCGGCAGGTTCTGTTGACGCTGGGCACTGCTGACCGAGGCGCTGCCCAGGGTCCAGCTTTGCGGCCCGGTATTGGCCTGGGTCGCCTGTTGAGCCGACCCGCCTTGGCCACTCAAGCGGAACAGGCCGTTCTGCCCTGTCGGCAAGGTGAAGCCGGGCAAGCTCAGCGGGTTGACCTGTTGCTGGGCCAGATCGGGAGGTAGCTGGCTGTTGAGCCTGACAACGGTGGTGCCGGTGCCGTTTACCCGGGTATCCGCGACCTTGTTGGTGCCACCGCTGGCGCTGTAGTCCTGGTGGATGACACTGTTCTGCAGATCCTGGGTGGCGGTGATCGAAACATTGCCACCGGCCTGGATCACCGCATTGCGGCTGCCACTGGTACTGACGGCACCACTACTGTCTTTGGCGATTTCAACGTCGCTGAGCTTGGTGAACTGAGAGAACTGGCTCGGCAGTTCAAGCAGGTTGTTCGGGTCGTACTGGGATAACGTCGTGTTCTCAAAGCCGTATTTCAGGCCAGGAAATACAATGTTATAGGCGCTGCGTGTATCGACGGTTGCCCCCGTATCGGCGTCTTTGAGAGACACCACCTTGTACGATTGACCGTCTCGCCCCGGCTCTCTGTAATAACCCGATTTGGGTATGGCCTTGTGGATGTTGTCGTCCAGATCCAGGTAATACACATAAGGGAAATCAGGGTTGTTGCGCTGGTTGTAAGGCGTCAGGACATCGGAGAACAGCTGCCCGGTAGCGCCCGAGCCCATGTCGTAGACCTTGTACAGGCGCGTGCGCTCGATGGTCCCGTTCTGCGCGCCGATGTTCTGCAGGCTGCCGGCCGTGATGTTGATATTGCCGCCCGCGCTCACCGTGCTCTTGCTATTGAGAAAGCTACCGCCCTGGAAAGTGAAATCCCTGCCCGCTGTCAGTAGCGCCGAGGCACTGGTGTCAGTGTCGACACTTTCGTAGACCTCACGGGCCGCCAGCGTGAAGGTGTAAACCTTCCCTTTGCAGTCATTGCACATATTGGCGATAAACCCCGACACCAGCTTGCGGCTGCCCGACGCTACCGCGCCATCGGTACGGTTCTGCAACACATCGGCGTTAAGCGCGAATGCCCCACCGCTCTCCATGGAACCGGAAACGTTGTAGACCCCCGCGGCCCGGGCGGCACCGCCGTAACCACCGATAGATACGTTACCGAGCCCGTACAGGTCGCCGTTCTGATTGGTGAAATTGCCGACCCCCAACGTCATGTCCGCGCCGCTGAAAATCAGGCCGCGATCGTTGAGCAGCGATGGGGTTTTCAGATCGAGGTTCTGTGCAGCCCCCAGGGTCCCGGAGTTAACAAGGCTGCCGGCCTCGACAGTCAGACCAGCATTGGAGGTCAGCCGCCCGGCGTTGCTCAGTTGTCCGCCGATTCGGATCGTCGAGTCCCCACCACCGGCCACACTACCCGCACTGCCCAGATTCATCGAAGCCGCCGTCAGCCCCTGGCTGCCCAAGCTGCTGTAGCGCCCATTACCGCTATAACTGCCGCCCAGCGTCAGGCTGGCCGTGCCGTCGCTGGCAATCAGGCCATCGTTGGTCCAGTTACCGCCGTTGCCCACCAGGCTGGTGGAGGCCAGCAATTGCCCGCTGCCGGTCTGGATCAGGTTGTTGACGTTGACGGTCAGGCGCCCGGCCTGGATCACGCTGCTGTTGGTCCAGCTGTCGGCAGCGAGCGTCAGCCCGCCACGGGTGACGAGGCTGCCACCGGCATTGGTGACGTTGGCCGTGGAGATATCGAAGGTGCCGTTGCCCACATGCAACAAGCTGCCGCCCTGGTTCTGGAAGCTCGCGGCATTCAGGGTCAGGTCACTGTTAGCGCTTTCCAGTTTGCCATTGCGGTTGTCGAACAAGCCGCCGATCTGGAAGTCGGTCTTGCCACCGGCCCCCAGGGCCCGAAGCTGGCCGGTCTGGTTATCGAGACTGGCGGCACGCACGCTGAGGGTGCTGTCGCTCTCGATGATGCCCATACGGTTGTTCAGGTGACCATTGAGGCTGAGGTCGATCCGGTTACCGGCGATCTGGCCGTCGTTGTCACCGCTGTTGTCGAAATTATTGCCGCTGACTTTGACCAGGCCTTTGGCATACAGGCCGCCGTTGCGGTTGTCGAAGTTGGCGGTGGTGATCAGTGCATCGCCGTTCTGGGCGGAAATACGTCCGCCGTAGTTATCGATACCGCCCAATACGCTGAGGTTCAGGCGCTGGGCCTGAGCGATGCCGCCCTGGCGGTTATTGTTCAGGTCGTAACCGTTTTTCAACACGCCGACGATACGGGCTTCCAGCGCGCCCTTGAGGCTGGCGAGGGTACCGCCGCGGTTATCGAGGTTGGTGGCGCTGACCTTGAGGTCACCGTTCTGGGCCAGGAGCCGACCGCTCTGGTTGTCGATATCCCCCGTCACGGCCAGGTCCATCGCGCCCTGGCTTTGCAGGGTGCCCTTGGCATTGCCCAGGCTTGCGGCGCTCAGTTGCAAGGTGCCGTTCTGGCTGTATATCAGGCCGTCGCCATTGTTTTGCACGGCGCCCGATACCTGGGTGAGCAGATTGCCGTTGGCCGCCACGGTGCCGCGATTGCGGTTGTCGAGGCCGCCAGTGAGCACGCTCATCAGCCCCTGGCTGACCAGTTGGCCGCCCTGGTTGTTGATCTGGCTGCTGCGGCTGATCACCAGCGGCCCGCCACTGGCGAGCTTGCCGTTGGTGTTACTCAGGCTGCCGAGCAGGTCGAGATTCACCGCGCCGTTGCTGACCAGGCTGCCGCCGGAGTTATCCAGGGTCGTGCCGGTAAAACCCAGGGCCTGTTGTGCGCTGATCGTCCCGGCGTTGTTCAAGGTCATGGCTTGCATCGTCAGGGCGGCGCCGCTGTCGATCGATCCACCCTGGGTGTTGTTCAGCAGGCTGCCAACGGTCAGTTGCTGGCCGGCGCCGCTGGACAGGATGCCGGCGCTGTTATCCAGGCTGGCCGCATTGACGTTCAGCGCCTTCTGGCTGACCAGCGCGCCGGCGCTGCTGTTGAGCAACGCACCGCTGATGTTTGCATTCAGGTCGCCACTGCGGCTGGACAGCGTGCCGTTGTTGCGGTTGTCGAGGCTGCCCCCACTCACTGTCAGCCCTTGCCAGCCAGAGATCAGGCCGCCTTGGTTGAGCAAGGTCTCGCCGGTCAGCCCCAGTTGATTGTTGCTGATCAGCTTGCCGCCAGTATTGTTCAGCAGGCGACCAACCAGGTTAGTGCTCTGGCTGCTGGAAATCTCCCCATTCTGATTGTTCAGGTCACGCAGGCGACTGATGCTCAGCGGACCTTTGGCGATCAACAGGCCATTGCGATTGTCGAGGTCCGTGTTGGCCAGGTCGAGGCGCACGCCACTGTCGCCCAGCAGGCGCCCGCCGTTCTGGGTCAGTGCCCCCAGGTTCAGCGTGATATCGCCTTTAGCCGAGACTTCACCGCCACTGCTGGAGTTCAGGCTGCTGGCGGTCAGGGCCAGACTGCCCTGGCTGTTGATCAGACCGTTGGCGCTGTTGTTCAGCGCCATCGCATTCAGGGTCACGGCACCGCCACCGAGCAGGGTACCGCCCTGGTTATTCAGGTCAGCACTGCTGAGCGTGAGGTTCTGTGTCGCGTTGATCAGGCCTTTATTCTGGTTGTTCAGCAGCCCCGCGACAGTCAGCGTCAAATCGCTACGGCTGCTAACGCTACCCTCAGCGTTATCCAGGCTGTCAGCCCGCACATCGAGGGCAGCCGCGGCGATCTGGCCCTTGAGGTTGGTCAGGGCCTGGTTGACTCGCAGGGTCAGGGCCTGGTTGCTGAGAAGTTTGCCGTTGCTGTTGTCGAGGCTGTCAGCGGTGAGGCTGAAAGCCTGGGCACTGGAGATTTCGCCGCCCTGGTTGTCAATGCCCTTGAGGTTACGCAGCACCAGCGACGGGGCATTGATCAGGCCCGTCTGGTTGTTCAACTGACCTTGGTTCAGGTCCAGGGTGAGGCTCGTGTTGCTGAACAGTTTGCCGCCCATCTGGTCGAGGCCGGTGACGCTGGCTGTCAGTGCCTTGCTGCTACCGATGACGCCACCGCTGCGGTTGGTGACCTGGCCGGCCGCCAGGGTCAGGCTGTCGCCACTGTTCAGGCGACCGTTCTGGCTGTTGTCAAAAGCACTGGTGGTCACCCCCATCGAGCCTTTGCTGCTGATCACGCCTTGTTGACGGTTGTCGAGACTGGCGCTGCTCAGCTCGATGCTGCTGTCACTGACCAGTTGCCCGCCCTGGTTGCCTAGCGCTGCGCTGGCCTTGACCTTCAACACGCCGGCACTCGACAGGCTGCCAGCGGTGTTGCTCAGGTTGGCGCTGGTGACGTCGAGCTTGCCTTCACTGCTGATCAATCCCTGATTGTTGGTCAGGTCGCCGCCCAGGCCCAAGCGCACATCCTGCCCGCTGCGCAATTGACCCGCCGTGTTGTCCAGGGTCTGGCCATCCAGGGTCAGGCCGCTCTTGCCATTGATCAGGCCCTGATTGCGGTTCAACACTTGATCCAGGGTCATGGTCAAGCCCATGGCCGCAATGATCTGGCCACTGTCGCTGTTGTCCAGGCGCTTGCCGGTCAGGCCAATGTCGGCGCTGCTGGAAAGCTCGCCACCCCGGTTGTCGATACTGCCCACCTCGAGTTTCAGCGCTTTTGTAGCGCCGACCAGGCCGCTCTGGCGGTTGTCGAGTACGGCGCCGGTCAGGCCCAGGGCGCCGCTGGCGATGAATTGCCCGTTCTGGTTGTCGAGGGTGTTGATGGTGGCCGTAACGTCGGCCTTGCCAGCGACCGAACCGTCGCGGTTGTCGAGACTGTTGACGGCCAGCAGCACGGCCCCGTCGCCGATCAGGGTGCCGCTCTGATTGGTGAAGGCTTGAGTCACGCCCAGGTCGACCTCGCCACGGCTGCTGATCAGGCCATGGCTGTTGTCCAGGCTGGCGCTTCGGCTGTTGAGGGACGTCGCGGAAATCAGCCCGTTCTGGTTGTTCAAGGCCTGAGCGATACGCAAGGTCAGGCCCTGCTTGCTCAGCAGTTTGCCAGCGCTGTTGTCGAGGTTTTGCGCGGCGAGCATGAAGGCTTGGGCGCTGGAGATTTCGCCGTTCTGGTTGGCGACGTCCTTGAGGTTGCTGAGCACCAGTACGGGACCATTGATCAGACCCTTGCGGTTGTCGAGCCGACCGTGGTTCAGGTCCAGGTTCAGTTGGGTTTTGCTGAAGAGTTCGCCACCTTGTTGGTCCAGGCCGGTGATGTTGGCCGTCAGGGCTTTTTCACTGGCAATGCGGCCGCTGGCGCCGTTGTCGACCTGGGTTGCATTGAGGTCCAGCGTATCGTCGCTGGTGAGGTGGCCACCCTGGCTGTTGTTCAAGAGGCCGGTGGTGACATGGGTCGCACCCTTGCCGTTGATCACACCGCTCTGACTGTTATCGAGACTGGAACTGGCCAGGGTCAACCCCTGGTCGGTGACGATTGAGCCACCCTGATTGAGCAACGCACCCAGGCTGGTGACCGACAGGGCACCGGCACTGCCGAGCTTGCCTTGGGTGTTATCCAGAGTGGCGACATTGAGGGTCAATCCCGCTTCGCTGCTGAGCACCCCGGCGTTATTGAGCAGAGCCCCATCGAGACGAATATCCAGCCCCTTGAGGCCGGAAAAACTGCCACTGCTGTTATCGAGCCGGGTACCCGTCAGGCCTGCGCTGCCCTTGGCGCACAGTCGGCCCTTGCTCTGGTTGATCAACTGCGCCACCGTCAGCTGCAGGTCGGTTGCGGACAGCAGCTTGCCGCCATCGCTGTTGTCCAGGCGCAGACCGGTGTAGCTCAGGCTGTTTTCGGTACTGGAGATTTCCCCGGCGCGGTTGTCGACCTGATCGACATTGAGGGTCAGTGCGTTGGTGCTGCCCACCAGGCCGCCGTTACGGTTATCAAGCGTCTTGCCTGTCAGCAACAAACTGCCTTTCGCGACCAACGAACCGCCCTGCTGGTTCAGGGTATCGAGAGTAGCGGTGAGGTCAGCCTGGCTGGCAATCCGACCTTTGGTATTGGTGACTTCCTGGGCCTTGAGCGTTACCGGGCCGACTGCACTGAGCAGGCCACCACTGTTGTCCAGCCGCGAGCCTTCATAGTCAATGGCAGCCTTGCCGCTCAACACGCCCTTATCGCGGTTATCCAGCTGTCCGACCAGTAATTTCAGGTCTTTATCGGCCTGGATCAGCCCTCCCCGGTTATCCGCCAGGTCGCTGCGCAGGGTCAGCCGATCCTTGCCAGACAGGCTACCGCCACGGTTATCCAGACTACCGGTGGTCAACTCGATGCCACCGGCGGCTCTGACTTTTCCCAGTTCACGGTTATCGAAAGCGCCAACGACCGTGCCCGTCAGGGAACCATCGACCGCCAGCAACACGCCCTCAGCGCGGTTGTCGAGACTGCCAGCATTCAGCGTCAGTGCCTTGCCGGAACCGAGCATCCCGCCCTGGTTATTCAGTGCTCCGCTCAGATCAATGCTCAGCCCGAGATCCCCTGTCAGCTGGCCTTCGGTATTGTTCAGACTGGCCGCTTTAAGGCTCGACAGGCCGGCGCTGGACAAGGTGCCGTTGAGGTTGGCAAGCGCCTCCTCGACGCTCAGGCTCAGGTCCGAATCACTGCCCATCGTGCCTTCGGTGTTGTCGATGCTGGCGGCATGAACCTTGAGCCCATTGGCCGACACCAGCCCCCTGAGGTTGTTCAGGGTGCGCTCGACACGCAAGACCAGCGCCTGCTCGCTGCCAATCGTGCCATCGGTGTTGTCGAGCGTTTGCGCGGCCAGCGTGAAGCCCTGGTCGCTGGAAATCTCACCGTCCTGGTTGCTGACCCCTTTGAGATTTTTCAGCAGTAACAGGCCAGTGGCATTGATCAGACCGTCCTGGTTATTGAGCTGACCGTTATTCAGGTCGAGGCTCAGACCGGTGCTGCTAAACAGTTTGCCACCTTGTTGATCAAGGCCGCTGACACTTGCCGTCAGGGCCTTGGCACTGGAGATACTGCCTGCGGCGCCGTTGTTCAGTTGGCCGCTGACCAGGTCCAGGGTGTCGCCGCTGGTCAGGCTGCCCCCCAGGTTGCTCAGGGTGCCCAGGCTGGTGAGCTGCAAGCCCTTGACGCTGGAGAGCTGGCCAGCGTCGTTGTTCAGGCTGCCGGCCTTGAGCAGAATGGCGCCATCACCCTTGAGCGTGCCTCGGGCGTTGAGCAACTGCCCGCTCAGATCAAGCTCCAGCTTGCCTTTGGCGTAGAGATTGCCACCTTGGCCGTTGTTCAGCTGCGCAGCCTTGACCTGTACACCCGCCTGCCCGGACAACTGGCCGTTGAGTTGATTGTCGAGTTGGCCGAGGGTCAGATCGATGTCGCCATTGGCGAGCAGTTTGCCGTCATGGCTGTTATTCAGCGTCGTCCCCGTCAGCTTCAAGTAACCCTGGCTGGAGACGTTGCCGCCCTGGTTGTCGAGGTTGTCGATCCCCAGGCTCACCCCCTGGGCAGCGCTCAGCGAACCACCCTGACGGTTATCCACTCGGTTGGCATTGAGCGCCAGGGCGCCGCCGGCGCTGACACTGCCGCCGCGGTTATCCAGGACACCCAGCGTATTCAGGTTGGCGTCGGCCTTGCTGACGATCCGTCCCTTGAGCTGGTTGTCGAGACTGGCGCTGTCGAGGGTCAGCAAAGCATTCGCTGACAACAGACCGGCCTGGTTCAGCAACTGCCCGGCAATCTTCGCCGTCAGGCCGGCACTGCTCAGCAGCGTCCCCTGGGTGTTGTCGAGGCTGGCGCCTTGCACGTTCAGCAACTGGCTGGAAGTCATCGAGCCGGTGGCATTGTTGATCGCGCCCTGACTGTTCAGCGTCAGGCTCCCATCGCCGATCACCTGCCCCTGGCGGTTGTCCAGGTCCGCCACTTGAAGGCTGATGTCACGAGCGGCCAGTTTGCCGCCCTGGTTGTTCAGGCTGGCGCTGCTGATCAGCGCATTGCCGGTGCTCTGGATCCTGCCCGCTTGATGATTGTCCAGTGCCCCCTGGGTTGTCAGGCCCAAGGCGCCCTGACTGATGATCGAGCCTTGTTGGCTGTTGTTCAGGGAGGCGGCTACCAGTTGCAGGTCCTGTTGAGCGCTCAAGCGACCGCCCTGGTTGTTGAAGACACCGCTGGCATTGATATTCAGAGCGCTACCGGCCGCGATCAGACCGGCCACGTTATCCAGGGAGGCAACATTCAAGGTCACCCCGGCGAGGCTGGAAATCTCAGCGCCCGCGTTACCCAGCCCGGCCAGGTTGGCGACCAGTTCACCATTGCTGCTCACCAGCCCGCCCTGGCTATTGAGCAACTGGTTGGCATTGAGATTCAGGCTACCGCTGCTCAGCACTCGGCCCTTGTTCTGGTTATCCAGGGTGCCCGCGCGGATGTTCGCGCTTTGTTTCGCACTCAGGGTGCCGCCCTGATTGTTCAGGGCTTGCGCCGTGGTCACCGTCAGATTGCGGCTGGCGACCAGGCTGTTGCCATTGTTATTGAGGGTCTGCGCATTGACGGTGAGATCACCGCCGGCATTGCGACTGTTATCGGCATTGACCCCGGCCTCGATGATGCCGCTGTTGCTCAGTTGCCCACCGGCGCTGAGGCTGATGCTGTCGCGGGCCGCCAGGTTTTTCTGGTTGTTCAGGTCGCCGCGGCTTTGCATATCCAGCGTGCTACCGGCGTAGACCGGACCTTGGGCATCGAGGCTGGCAGCCTTGACCTTGACCGCGGCCCCCGCCGCGGCCTGGACCATGCTCAGGTGACCGTTGGCGTCGATCTGGATATCACCGCCGCTGGCAGCGAGGTTACCGGCGAGCCTTACCCCCACGCCCGCTTCAGTCCCCACCAGCTTGATCGCCCCGGCATACATCCCGCCCAGGGCCGAAGAGTCGATCGCCAGTTCCGGCTTGATGCTGCCGTCGTCGGCGCGGGCGGTGGCGTTCAGGGTGCGGGCGTCGACGTCGTTGCGCCCGGTGACGATGGTCAGGTTTTTCGCCTGGATCTCGGCGTTGATCTTGGCACTGCGGGTGATGATTTCGAAGCGGTCGACGTTGCTGGCGTTGAGCGTCGCGCCCTCGATGGTCACCTGCCCCTGGTCGACCTGATAACGGCTGAGCTGGCCGTTTTCGATCACCGGCTTGCCGGTGGTCAGGGTGGCTTTCGGGGTGTTGATGAAGCCGCAGCCGTTGCAGCTGATGCCATAGGGGTTGGCGACGATCACATGGGCCGACTGCCCCGCCACTTCGGTGTAACCGCGCAGTTGGCTGGGGCTGCCACCGTTGACTTCGTTGAGGATGGTTTGCGCGGCGACGCCCTTGAGGTTCGGGTTGCCGACGATGATCCCGCCCAGCTGGGTGCTTTGCGTGCGGTCGGTGGCGTTGTTGAGGATCAGACCCTGCTGGCCGACGTTGTAGTCGTGGAACTGGTTATGCGACAGGCCGCTGCCATTGGGCGTGGCGATATTGACGATGGGCACGCCGTTGCCCGCCTGCCCCAGGCTGGTGCCCGGCGCGCTGACCACGATGCCTTCCGCCTGGGCCCACAGCGGTTGCCAGAACATGGCGTTGGCCAGGATGAACGCCAGGCCGCGCTTGGGCATGCCCCAGAAGTGCTCGCGGGTTTTCAGGGCAGCAGAAGGCTGGCGGGCCAGGAAAGCGAATTGGCGAACATCCATGTCGAAGGTCTCGAAAAAACGCGAATCAGAGGAGGAAATCCAGGCGGAAGTAGATCGGCGCTTCGCGCTCGCTCAGGACATCCGGGCGTTCAAGGGAATGGGCGAAGGTCACGCTGGTCGCCAGGTGCTGGCCGCGGGCGAACAGCTCCAGAGAGTTGCTCGACAGACGCCCGTGCTGCTCGCCGTTGTAGCGGTCGCCACGGATCACACCCTGGTCGTAGCCCAGGCTGCTGCCGTACTCGGCGAACACCGGGCGCAGCCAGCCGAGGGTCACCGGACGGCTCCAGCGCAGGTCGTTGCGCCAGTAACCGCCGCTGTCGCCGGACAGCGACTGATCCTTGTACCCGCGAATCGACGACTGCCCGCCCAGGCTGGTGCGCTGCGGGCTGAACAGCACGTCTTCGCTGCGCTGGCCGGTCATCAGGCTGCTGAAGCTGAACGACTCGCCCCACAGCTTGAACGGCTGCAGGTAACTGAGGGTGGCGGTGTATTTGCGGTAGCGCGCATTCGGCTCGCCCGGCCCTGGGTGGCCATTGTCCTGGGCGTCGAAGGCACCGATGCCGTGCTGCATGCCCAGGTCGAGGTTGACGAAGGCACCGCCGATGCGCCGGCCGTGGTTGATGCCGAACTGGGCTTCGCTGAGGCGATTGCTGCTCAGGGCCAGCTTGCTGTCTTCGATGAAGTTGTTGGTGCGCAGGTAGGCCAGCCCGGCATTCAGCGAGGTCTTGCTCACTGCATCACGCAGGATCACCCGCTCGGCGCGCAGCTGGTGGTTCTGGCTGTCGCCGGTCTGCTTGAAGCTGAAACCATTGGCCTGGGCCTGGGAGCGGTACTCGCTCTGGCTGTAGGTGTAACTGAAGTTCCACCAGCCCCAGGGCAGGTTGTAAGAGAGCATGGCGTTGTTGGAGGTGTGCTGGTGGTCGCTCATGGCATCGTGGCCACCGCGCAACATCAACTGGTCGGCCAGCCCCAGCGGGCTGTCCCAGTCGAAGGTGGTGCCCCACTGCTGCTCGCCGGTGCTGCGCTGGCCGTCGTTGCTGCGCGACAGCCCGGCCCGCCAGGGCTTTTGCGCGGTGTTCTTGACCAGCACTTGGCTGCCACCGACCTCCTTGCCGGGGGCCAGCTCCATTTGCGCCTGGTTCGACGGCAGGCGGTTGAGCTGGTCCACCAGTTGTTCGATTTCCCGCAGGTTGACCAGCGCGCCGACCTG
>NZ_JAQZAA010000068.1:0-21614 GCF_028640875.1 Pseudomonas sp. SBT1-2
TGGCGCGGGCAGCCTCTGGAAGACCTTGGGCGACATGATCGTGGGCCAGTCGGGCAACGGCTCGCTGTCGCTGACCAACGGCGCCAAGGTGCAGAACGGTGGCAACACCGTTCTCGGCGCACAAAAAGGCTCGAATGGTTCGGTCAGCGTCGACAACGGCACCCTGTCCACTGACAAGACCCTGATCGTCGGTGGCGCCGGCAACGGTGCCCTGGACATCAAGAATAGCGGCCAGGTAACCAGCCAGGACGGCATCATCGGTGCCAACCAGGGCGCCAATGGCAGCGCCAGCGTCGATGGTGCGGGCAGCCTCTGGGAAACCCTCGGCGACATGATCGTGGGCCAGAGCGGCAACGCCAGCCTGGTACTCGCCAACCAGGGCGTGGCCAAAGTCGGCGGCGGCACCCTGCGGATCGCCAACGACAGCAGCTCCAACGCTGCGCTCTATGTGGGAGCGACCAGCGACAAGGCCGCCGACGCCAAGGGCGCAGGCCACCTGGAAGCCAAACGCGTGGTCTTCGGTCAGGGCCAGGGCCTGGTCCAGTTCAACCACAGCGACCGCAACTACCAGTTCGATGCCGGCTTCGAAGGTAAGGGCCGCGTCAATCACATCGCTGGGCAGACCGTATTCAACGGTGACTCCAGCGGCTTCACCGGCCAGTTGAATGTCAAGGGCGGCGAACTGCTGCTGAACAACCGCATGGCCGGGCAAGTGCAGGTCGACAAAAATGCCAGCCTGCACATCGGTGCCTTCAACGGCAGCCAAGGCGAAGTGCTCAGCGATATCGGCAACGATGGCCAGGTGGTGTTCGATCGCAACAACCAGTACCAGTACGACCACGTCATCTACGGCAGCGGCTCGGTCGAGCAACGCGGCACGGGCAGCACTGTGCTCACCGGCGAAAACACCTACAACGGTGGCACCCTGATCAGCAACGGCACCCTGCAACTGGGGGCCGGCGCGAACGGCGGCAACAGCGGCTCGATCCTCGGCGACGTGCAGATCGACGCCCCCGGCAGCCTGGTGTTCAACCGTGCCAACGCCTACACCTTCGGTGGCGCCCTTTCCGGCACCGGTACGCTCTATAAGCGCGGTGCCGGGCGCACCGAACTGAGCGGCGACAGCTCCGCCTTCCACGGCCGCAGCTACGTCGATTCGGGCATCCTGGCCGTCAATGGCAAGCTCGGCGGCTCGACCGACGTGTATGACGGCGCCACCCTGGCGGGCAACGGCCAGGTCGGCAACGTCACCCTGCACAAAGGCGCGACCATCGCCCCCGGCAACTCCATCGGCACTCTGAGCCTGACCGGCGATCTCGACCAGCACAGCGGTTCGACCTTCCATGCCGAACTGCTGAGCACCGGAGCCAACGACCGGCTGCTGGTGAACGGCGCGGCGCGGCTCGAGGACGGCAGCATCATCAACGCGGACAAACTCGACAGCAAACGCTACGAGCTGGACCGTCGTTATCTGGTGCTCGCAACCCAGCAGGGCCTGAGCGGTCGTTACAAGCTGACGGGCGATACCTGGGTCTCGACCTTCTATGACCTGGTGGACAACTACGACAGCCACAATGCCTACCTGGATGTGCAGCAGACTCGCCTGTTCCAGGAAGCCGCCTTCACCCCTAACCAGCGGGCCACGGCCACTGCGGCACAAAGCCTGAAAGGCGCGGCCGTGCCAGCGCTGACGCCACCGGTGCACAACAAACTGTTCGAGGCCATCGCCTATCTGCCCGATGACCACCAGGCACGCGATGCCTTCGATCAACTGTCCGGCGAGTTCCACAACTCCACCCGTTCGGCGCTAATCCAGGACAGCCGCCTGGTGCGCGACGCGGCGAACAGCCGTCTGCGTTCGGCGACTGTCGCCCAGCCGGCTGACACCGCGAGCGACGCACACTCCGGCCTGACCCCGTGGATCACCACGCTGGGCAACTGGGGCGAGGTCAAGGGTGACAGCAATACCGCCACCCTGCGCAGCGACACCAAGGGCTTCCTGACGGGTGTCGATACCGCGGTTGGTGACAGCGGCCATGTCGGCGTGCTGACCGGCTACAGCCGTACCGACCTGAAGAGCTCGTCACGCGACTCCTCGAGCGACAACGACAACATCCATCTGGGTGTCTATGGCGGAACACAGGTCAGCGGGTTCGACCTGCGCGGCGGCATGGCGTACACCTGGAGCCGGATCGACGCCAAGCGTTCGGTGAACTTCGCCGGCTACAGCGACCATCTGAAGTCCAAGCACGACGCCAATACCCTGCAAGCCTTCGGTGAGCTGGGCCGGCGCTTCGACCTCAGCCCTTCGGTACAGCTGGAACCCTTCGCCAACCTGGCCTATGTGCAGGTCAAGAGCGAAGGCTTCAAGGAAAGTGGCGGCCCTGCGGCCCTGCGCGCCAAGCACGCGTCGGACGAGCAGACGTTCTCCACCCTGGGTCTGCGCGCCAGCGCCGACAAGCAGCTGGATAACGGCAAGTTGCTGACCGTGTTCGGCAGCGCCGGCTGGAAACACGCCCTGGCCGGCATGACGCCGTCCAACACCTACCGTTTCGACGGCAGCGATGCGTTCCGCACCGAAGGCGCGGCTTACTCGCGCAACAGCGCAGTGGTCGAAGCCGGGGTAGAAACCCGGGTGACTCCCGAGCTGAGCCTGGGCGCCGCCTACAGCGGGCAACTGGGCAGCGGTGCCAGCGAACACGGCCTGAGCCTGAACGCCAGCTACCGCTTCTGACCCCGCCCTGATCACGCAGCGGCGGCCCCGCCGCTGCGTATTGTGGATTGACCGGCAAGGTGCACTTGCCGGTCTTTTTTTGCCTTTCGTCAAGGCATGCCTCCAGCAACAACGGGGGCATCCGTGACGGCCATTCAATACCCGGCGCTCTAGCGCCGGGCATTGGGCTATACCTGCGTCATGGCGACGTCAGGGTAATCAGGTAGGTCCCCGAGTTCACCGGTTTGCCTGCCCCATCGACCAGCGCATAGTGCTGATCGTAGTAGCGCCCGTCCTTGCCGCTGTCCGTCACCAGTTTGACGTTGACCGGCGACTGGCCGACGGCCGTCACCGTGCTCGACGGACCGACCCCGTGCACCCGGATGTCGTTACCCCGCGACAGTTGTGGGCACTGGCGCAGGCTCAATACGGCCCCGCCATTGGCAGTCGAGCTTGGCGTGCAAGGTTCCTCGACGATGCTGCCGTGAAAATAGATCGTTCCCTGGATGCTTTGAGGGGCTGCGGAACAGATTCCACTCAAACCTAGAAACATGCCGACACCTGCCAAAACCAGCTTGCTACTCATTCTGACTATCTCCATTGGGCCTGAAGAGTATGTCGTCAGTGTAGAAGGAATCTTTAATTTTTAAGGTTTGTCTTATTCCCAAAGCCTTAATAAATAGGGTAAAAGCGAACGCAATTTAATATCAATAAGCCACCATTGCTATCGGCCAGTCCTGGCCAATCTGAAGGGTGCGCCCCAGACAAAAAAAGGCGCAGCTTCGATCAAGTCGAAAGCTGCGCCCGGCACTTTCTGAATCAGCTGTTTTTGCGGAACACGAACACCAGCCCGACGATGATCAACAGCATGCCGAGCACGCTCAGCAGCGCCAGTCGATTACCGAAGAACAGGTAGTCCATCACGGCCGTCACCGCCGGCACCAGGTAGAACAGGCTGGTGACATTCACCAGATTGCCGCGAGCGATCAGCCGGTACAGCAGCAGGGTCGCCAGCACCGAGACCACCAGTCCCATCCACAGCGCCGGGACGATAAAACCGACGCTGCGCTCGAAGTGAAACGGCTGGAACGGCACGAACAGCGCGCACAGCAACAGCCCGGCCAGGTATTGCACCGGCAGGGTGCCCAGCGGGTTGTCACTGATGCGTTTCTGCATGATCGAGCCCAGGGTCATGCTCACCAGGGCCAGCAGGCCGAAGAGCATCCCGGCCAGCGACATGCCGGCCAGGCCGATGCCCTGGTAGACCACCATGATCAACCCGGCCAGGCCCAGCGCCAGGCCGAACATCCGGCTCCAGGAACGCTGACGCTCCATGATCACCACGGTGAGGATCGGCTGTACCCCCATGATGGTGGCCATCACGCCGGGGGTGACCTTCAGGTCCAGGGCCAGCAGATAGAAGATCTGGTACGCCCCCAGCAACACCAGCCCGGTGGCCACCGCGTACAGCATCGGCTTGCGCCCGCGGGGCAAACGCAGCTTGAGCAAGGGAATCAACAGCACCAGGCCGCACAGGGCGATGGCGAAACGGAACAGCAGGAAGGCAAAGGGCGAGGCATGGGCCAGCCCCCATTTGGAGAAAATCGCCCCACTACTCCAGAGCAGGACGAACAGGCTCGTGGAAGCCGCCGCGAGCGCGGACTTTTTTGCTATGAGCAACATGAATACCACCTGTAATCAGGCAAATGGCCAACTCAGCCGAGGCTGAAATTCAGTAGTTTTTTTCTGGCGGGCGCGGGCAACAGCAGAGGTTGCTGATCAGCCCCGTACGACAACGCCCGGCGGTGATACGACGGCGCACACCGGCGTGCTACTGACAGGTGGGGGGTAATGACTGATCTGCACAGGCTGCGGGTTCCCGCACGGCACGACGCCAGCGTTGACCGCTGAATCGACTACCGCGTTGATGAGGGAATGAGGCATGTGCTGATCTTTCTGAAGAGGAAGGTGAGTCTTCTGATACACCGGGCGCCGACTATAACCAGCGCCCGATATTCATTGCAACGCCTTATCCGAACAGCCAGTAGCCCAGGGCGGTCAGGACCACCACCGCCAGCACCGGACGCAGGACTCGGTAGAGCTTCGGATTGCGGCGTTTCCATTGCTTGACCACACCACTGATGCGGTCGCTGAAACGCTTGCTCCAGGCATAGGCCTGGTTGATCCCGCCGACGCGCTCGTCGTCGAGGTTCTGCGGCGCGGTGGCACGCCCCAGCCAGCCGCTGATCCAGCGGTTGATGCGGGTCATCAGCGAGTTGCTCAGTGGACGCTCGATGTCGCAGAACAGGATGACCCGAGTCTTGTCGGTCTCGTTCTTCACCCAATGCACGTAGGTTTCGTCGAACATCACGTCTTCGCCATCGCGCCAGGCGTAGACCTGGCCGTCGACGAAGATCCGGCAGTCGTCGGAGTTCGGTGTGGACAGGCCCAGGTGATAACGCAGGGAACCGGCGAACGGATCACGGTGTGGGTTCAGGTGGCTGCCACCGGGCAGCAGGGCAAACATCGCGCCCTTGACGTTGGGAATACGACTGACCAGTTCAACGGTCTTCGGGCACAGCATTTCGGCCGATGGCAGGGGTTTGTCGTACCACTTGAGGTAGAAACGCTTCCATCCCTTCTTGAAGAACGAACCGAAACCGGCGTCGTTATTCTTCTCGGCGGCGCGGATGTAACCCTCGTCGAACAGGTGCATGGCCTCGTCGCGGATCACTTCCCAGTTGTCCTTGAGCACATCCAGCTCGGGAAACTTGCTGCGGTCCAGGTAAGGCTTGGAAGGCACGCCGGAAAACAGGTACATCAAGGCGTTATAAGGAGCGAACAGTGCCGAATGGTTGACGAACTGACGCAGCACCGGCAGTCGAGCCTTACCGCGTAAATGCACGTAGAGAGTACTGCCGATAAATAGCAGCAACACCGCGGACTTGGCGGCAAACGAAAGGCTCATGCAATATCTCCTTGAAATAATTACCAGCGGGGCAGCATTCATCCGGCATGGCAGCCGGCCATCATAAACACTCCTGGCCCCTGGAAAAACCCGCACAAACCAACAAACAGTGTTAACAGTCGTGCAATAAAACGCTAATTAACATAAGTCACCTGAACGCCAGCTGATGCAGGTCAGCACAATTGTGCTGTGCCCTGCACACCGCAGCCGCCGTACCTTCGATCGCCGGCCAGCCGGCTCCGGCGATCACCTTCCCTTGTGTCTTACTGCTGGTTCTCCTGCTCGGTGAACAGGTCGCTGAACAGCATGCTCGACAGATAACGCTCACCCGAATCCGGCAGCACCACCACTATGGTCTTGCCCTGCATCTCGGGGGTTTCTGCCAGGCGCACCGCCACCGCCATCGCCGCGCCGGAGGAAATGCCACAGAGGATCCCCTCCTCCTGCATCAGGCGCAGGGCCATGGCCTTGGATTCCTCGTCGCTCACCAGCTCGACCCGGTCGACCACCGACAGGTCGAGGTTGCTCGGCACAAAACCGGCACCGATGCCCTGGATCTTGTGCGGGCTGGGCTTGATCTCTTCGCCGGCCAGTTTCTGGGTGATCACCGGCGACACGCTCGGCTCCACCGCCACCGACAGGATAGGTTTGCCCTGGGTCTTCTTGATGTAGCGGGAAACCCCGGTGATGGTGCCGCCAGTGCCGACGCCGGCCACCAGCACGTCCACGGCGCCATCGGTGTCATTCCAGATTTCCGGACCGGTGGTTTTCTCGTGGATCGCCGGGTTGGCCGGGTTATCGAACTGCTGCGGCATGAAATATTTTTCAGGGTCGCTGGCAAGGATTTCCGCGGCCTTCTCGATCGCGCCTTTCATGCCCTTGGCCGGCTCGGTCAACACCAGCTCGGCCCCCAGGGCCTTGAGCACCTTGCGCCGCTCGATGCTCATCGACGCCGGCATGGTCAGGACCAGCCTGTAGCCACGGGCCGCGGCGACGAATGCCAGGCCGATGCCGGTATTGCCCGAGGTCGGCTCGATGATGCTCATGCCCGGCTTGAGTTTGCCGCTGCTTTCCGCGTCCCAGATCATGTTCGCGCCGATCCGGCACTTCACCGAATAACCCGGGTTGCGCCCTTCGATCTTGGCCAGGATGGTGACGCCGCGGGGCGCGATGCGGTTGATCTGCACCAGCGGCGTATTGCCAATGGAATGGGCGTTGTCGACGAAAATGCGGCTCATGGCTGGGTCCTTGTACAGCGTGAAAGGAAGTGTCCAAGGGTATGCCTCGCACCCATGAGCGTCCAGTCGGGACGAACGACTGCGATGCCGGGGAGTCAATCGCTATAAGGCACATGGCTGGAGACTCATGCTCATGAAACGTCGCTACAGTTGGCCCCTGTGGACCCTCGCCGGGGTGCTGGTGCTGCTGGTTGCCCTGCACATCGCCCTGCCCTATCTGGTGCGCGACTACCTCAATGACCGGCTCGCCAACATGGGCGACTACCGCGGCCAGATCGCCGATGTCGACCTGGCCCTGTGGCGCGGTGCGTACCGAATCAACGGCCTGAAAATCGTCAAGGTCGACGGCAAGGTGCCGGTGCCGTTCGTCAATGCTCCGCTGGTCGATCTGTCGGTGAGCTGGCACTCCCTGTGGTACGACCATGCGGTGGTGGCCGAAGTGCAATTCGTCGGGCCACAGGTCAACTTCGTCGACGGCTCCAACAAAAAGAATTCGCAAACCGGCGAAGGCACCGACTGGCGGGCCCAGCTGAACAAGCTGCTGCCCATCACCCTCAACGAAGTACAAGTCAGCGACGGCAAGATCAGTTTCCGTAACTTCAACTCCAATCCGCCGGTGAACATGAGCGCCACCCAGGTCAACGCCAGCGCCTACAACCTGACCAACGTGGTCGACACCCAGGGCAAACGTGACGCCCGCCTCGAAGGCAAGGCCATGCTACTGGACCATGCGCCCCTGGAAACCAACGCCACCTTCGACCCGCTGAGCGACTTCCAGGACTTCGCGTTCCGCCTGCGTGTGCAGGACATCGAACTCAAGCGCTTGAACGACTTCGCCGGCGCCTATGGCAAATTCGACTTCAACGCCGGCCACGGTGACCTGGTGATCGAAGCCGAGGCCAATAAGGGCCAGCTCACCGGCTACATCAAGCCGCTGTTGCGCGATGTCGATGTGTTCAACTGGCGGCAGGATGTCGAGAACAAGGACAAGGGGATATTCCGCTCGATCTGGGAAGCCCTGGTGGGGGGCAGCGAAACCGTGCTGAAAAACCAGGGGAAAAACCAGTTCGCCACCCGGGTTGAACTCAAAGGCAGCGTACATCAGCGTGATGTCAGCGCATTCCAGGCTTTTTTACAGATTTTACGCAATGGTTTCATCGAGGCCTTCAATGCCCAGTATGAGCGCCCCAAGCCATCCGCTGACTGAGTCACCATGTGACGCCCCATTCAGAGACTGAATAGGGCGTCTGCGTTCACAGTCGACCGGGCGCCGCGCTATAGTCGGCCATTCGTGTTTTATTCTTCCGACCTGCTCGATGCACGTCGGCGTTACCGTTCGAGGAATTGCAGATGAAGTTCGAAGGCACCAGCGCGTACGTCGCCACCGATGACCTGAAGCTGGCAGTCAATGCCGCCATCACCCTGGAGCGGCCGCTGCTGGTCAAGGGCGAACCGGGCACCGGCAAGACCATGCTCGCCGAGCAACTGGCCGAGTCCTTCGGTGCCAAGCTGATCACCTGGCACATCAAGTCCACCACCAAGGCTCACCAGGGCCTGTACGAGTACGACGCGGTGAGCCGCCTGCGCGATTCGCAACTGGGCGTGGACAAGGTGCATGACATCCGCAACTACCTGAAGAAAGGCAAGCTGTGGGAGGCCTTCGAATCCGAGGAACGGGTGATCCTGCTGATCGACGAAATCGACAAGGCCGACATCGAGTTCCCCAACGACCTGTTGCAGGAACTCGACAAGATGGAGTTCTACGTCTACGAAATCGACGAGACCATCAAGGCCAAGCAGCGCCCGATCATCATCATTACCTCCAACAACGAGAAAGAGCTGCCGGACGCCTTCCTGCGCCGCTGCTTCTTCCACTACATCGCCTTCCCCGACCGCACCACCCTGCAGAAAATCGTCGACGTGCACTACCCGGACATCAAGAAGGACCTGGTCAGCGAAGCGCTGGACGTGTTCTTCGACGTGCGCAAGGTGCCGGGCCTGAAGAAGAAGCCTTCGACCTCCGAGCTGGTGGACTGGCTCAAGCTGCTGATGGCCGACAACATCGGCGAAGCGGTGCTGCGCGAACGCGATCCGACCAAGGCCATCCCGCCACTGGCCGGCGCCCTGGTGAAGAACGAGCAGGACGTACAATTGCTGGAACGCCTGGCGTTCATGAGCCGTCGCGGCACCCGCTGAGAGGGCATTGTCATGCTGCTCAACCTGTTCAATGAAATGCGTGCCGCCAAGGTTCCGGTGTCGGTGCGCGAGCTGCTCGACCTGATCAACGCGCTCAAGCAGCGCGTGACCTTCGCCGACATGGACGAGTTCTATTACCTGTCCCGGGCGATCCTGGTGAAGGACGAGCGGCACTTCGACAAGTTCGACCGCGCGTTCGGCGCCTACTTCAACGGCCTGGAAAAACTCGACGACCACCTGCAGGCGCTGATCCCCGAGGATTGGCTGCGCAAGGAGTTCGAGCGCTCGCTGAGCGATGAGGAACGGGCGCAGATCCAGTCCCTCGGCGGCCTGGACAAGCTGATCGAAGAGTTCAAGAAACGCCTGGAAGAACAGAAGGAACGCCACGCCGGCGGCAACAAGTGGATCGGCACCGGCGGCACCAGCCCGTTCGGCTCCGGCGGTTTCAACCCGGAAGGCATCCGCGTCGGCGACGCCGGCAAGCGCCAGGGCAAGGCGGTCAAGGTCTGGGACCAGCGCGAATACAAGAACCTCGACGACTCGGTGGAACTGGGCACCCGCAACATCAAGGTGGCCCTGCGCCATCTGCGCAAGTTCGCCCGCCAGGGCGCGGCGGACGAGCTGGACATCGATGGCACCATCGACCACACCGCCCGCGACGCCGGCCTGCTGAACATCCAGATGCGCCCGGAGCGGCGCAACAGCATCAAGCTGCTGTTGCTGTTCGATATCGGTGGCTCGATGGATGCCCACGTGAAGATCTGCGAGGAGCTGTTCTCGGCCTGCAAGACCGAGTTCAAGCACCTGGAGTACTACTACTTCCACAACTTCATCTATGAGTCGGTGTGGAAGAACAACCTGCGCCGCGGCTCGGAACGCACCTCGACCCAGGACGTGCTGCACAAGTACGGCGCCGACTACAAAGTGATCTTCGTCGGCGACGCCGCCATGGCGCCTTACGAAATCACCCAGGCCGGCGGCAGCGTCGAGCACTGGAACGAAGAAGCCGGCTACGTGTGGATGCAGCGCTTCATGGAGAAGTACAAGAAGCTCATCTGGATCAACCCCTACCCGAAAGACACCTGGGGCTATACCGCCTCGACCAACATCGTGCGCGAGCTGATCGAAGACCAGATGTACCCGCTGACCTTGCGCGGCCTGGAAGAAGGGATGCGGTTTCTCTCCAAATAGGATCCCGTCCAACGCGATCCCTGTAGCCGCTGCCGCAGGCTGCGATCGGCTGCGAAGCAGACGCGCTCTTGAGTCCGCTTGAAGGCCCTTCGGGCCTTATCGCAGCCTGCGGCAGCGGCTACATCAGTTCAGACAAACTGCCGTAAAAACTCGATCTGCTGCCGATACGCCGTCTCCTGCACCACCGGCATCAGGCGCACCTCGCTGCCCGGCAGGCATTGCGCCAGCCGCGCCAACGCCAGGGGCGTCAAGGCTCCCAGCCGCGGATACCCGCCAATGGTCTGCCGGTCGTTGAGCAGGACGATCGGCTGGCCGTCCGGTGGCACCTGGATCGCCCCCAGGGGAATGCCCTCGGAGATCATCGGCGCCCCTTGATAGTGCAACTGCGGCCCCAGCAGGCGCATGCCCATGCGGTCGGCGCGGCTGTCCAGGGTCCAGGCGCTGTTGAAGGCATCGAACAGGCTCTGCCCGCTGAACTGGCCGATCTGCGCCCCGAGAATCACCTCCAGCGGCGCCTTCGATCGCAGGTCCGGCAGTTGCTTGCCCGACAGTTCCTTGAGGTTCACCCCCGCCCCGGAATACTCCAGCCGCGCGCCCTCGGCCAGCGGCCGGCCGAAGCCGTCTAGCCCGCCCAGTTCCTCGCGGACCACGCTGGCGCAACTGCCCAGCACCTTGGGCGCATTGAAACCGCCGGGCGCCGCCAGATAGGCCCGCGCGCCCAGGTACGGCTGGGTGAAACGCAGCCGCTGGCCTTTTTGCAGGATAAAACTGCGCCCCGGGCTGAGCGGACGCTCATCGATACAGGCCCCCAGGTCGGCGCCCGCCAGTGCCAGCAGGCACAGTTCCTCGGCGACCACGCTGAAGCCGCCCAGGGTGATCTCGATCACCGGCGCATCCAAAACGTTGCCCAGCAGCCAGTTGGCCCAGGACATCGACACCCAGTCCAGCGCGCCACCCTGGGTCACGCCCAGGTGCCGCACGCCAAAGCGACCGGCGTCCTGCAACAGGCACAGCGGTGTGCTGGCTTCGATCGTCAGGCGGCTCATGCCGGCACCTCCAGTGGCGTGTCGTCGCCACCCAGGCGGATGAATTCGGCGTGATCCACCGCGGCGAAACGCACGCTGTCGCCCGGTTGCATCAGGCTGTAGCCGTCGCGCTCGCGATCGAACAGGCGGCTCGGTGTGCGCCCGATCAGGTTCCAGCCACCCGGCGACACCACCGGATAAGCCGCGGTCTGCCGCTCGGCAATGCCGACGCTACCGGCCGCCACGCGCTTGCGCGGCGTATCCAGGCGCGGCGCGGCCAACACTTCGTCCACCAGCCCCATAAAGGCGAAACCCGGGGCAAAGCCCAAAGCGAACACCTGGTACTCGCGCTCGCTGTGGCAGCGGATCACCTCGCTCACCGACAGGCCGCTGCGCCGCGACAATAGGCTCAGCTCCGGGCCGACGCTGAGGTCGTACCAGACCGGCAGCACATGGCGCTGGCCACCGGTGCGCGAGTCCGGAGTCAGGTCGGTCAGCGCCACATCGATCAGCTCCCGGGCCTGGGACGGGCTCAAGGCCCGCAGGTCGTAGTGCACCATCAGCGTGGTGTAGGACGGCACCAGGTCGATCAACTGCCCGCCGAAGGCTGCCCGCAGGCGCTCGCTGGCGGCGAGCATCCACGGCATGTTGGCCTCGGCGATGGCATCGAACAGGCGCACCATCAGGCAATCGATGGCCACCACTTCAAGGCGTACTTTCATGCTGGCAACTGCGCAAGGGCCGCGCGGATACGCTGCACGGCGGCCACCGAACTGGCGTTGTCGCCGTGCACGCACAGGGTATTGGCCTGCAGGTGCAAGGCGCTGCCGTCGCTGGCCAGCAGCGCGTCGCCACGGGCGATGGTCAGGGCCTGGGCAATGATCTTTTCCGGGTCGTGATGCACCGCCCCCGGCAGTTGCCGCGACACCAGATGGCCGGCGCTGTCGTAGGCGCGGTCGGCGAAGGCTTCGAACCACAGGGTCACGCCGAACTCGTCGCCCAGGGCCTGGGCCGCGCTGTTGTCACGGGTGGCCATCAGCATCAACGGCAGCTGCCGGTCGTAGGCGGCCACCGCCTGGATCACCGCGCGCAGCTGCGCTGGGTTGGCCATCATGTCGTTGTACATGGCGCCATGGGGTTTGACGTAGCTCACCCGGCTGCCCTGGGCCCGGCAGATGCCGTCGAGGGCGCCGATCTGGTAATGCAGCAGGTCCTGCAGTTCCTGGGCGCCGTAGGCCATGGAACGGCGGCCGAAACCGGCCAGGTCCTGGTACGCAGGGTGCGCGCCGATGCGCACGCCATTGGCCAGGGCCAGGCTGACGGTCTTGCGCATGATGCTCGGGTCGCCGGCATGGAAACCGCAGGCGATGTTGGCGCAATCGATGAACGGCATCACCTCGGCATCCAGGCCCATGGTCCAGTTGCCAAAGCTTTCGCCGATGTCGCAATTCAATAACAGGCGGCTCACGGTCAGTGCTCCTGTAGCGTTTGTCGTTTTGGCTGCGGGGATCGCGGTGGGATGCCCACAGATTATCAGTTAGCGCGCTTCGAGTTGCTTGCCACGGGTTTCCGGCAGGCTCAGGGCCGCCAGCACCACGATGCCGTAGGACACGGCGGCGAAAGTGCCGATGGCCGCGCCCAGTGGAATGTGCTGGCTGAGCAGGCCGATCAGCAGCGGGAACAAGGCTGCCAGCGCCCGGCCGCTGTTGTAGCAGAAGCCCTGGCCCGAACCGCGGATCCGCGTGGGGAACAGCTCGGTCAGGAAGGCGCCCATGCCGCTGAAGATCCCCGAGGCGAAGAAGCCCAGGGGGAAGCCCAGCCACAGCATCACTGCGTTGCTCACCGGCATTTGCGTGTACAGCAGGACGATGGTGAAGGAGCCGGCGGCGAACAGGACGAAGTTCTTCTTGCGCCCGAGAATATCGGTCAGATAGGCGCTGATCACATAGCCCACATAGGAGCCGAAGATCACCATGGCCAGGTAGCCGCCGGTGCTCAGCACGCTCAAGCCCCGCTCGGTCTTGAGGAAGGTCGGCAGCCAGAACGTGATGGCGTAGTAGCCGCCCTGGGCGCCGGCCGCGAGCAGCGATGCGCGCAGGGTGGTGCTGAGAATGCCGGGGGCGAAAATCTCGTAGAAACGCGAGGGGTTGTCAGGCACTTCCCGGGCCCGGGTTTGCCGGTAGACCTCCGGGTCCTTGACCAGCCGGCGGACGAAGATCACGAAGATCGCCGGCAGGATGCCCAGCAGGAACAGGGCGCGCCAGGCGTCTTCCGGCGGCAGCAGGGAATACATCAGCGCATACAGCAGTGCCGTGATGCCCCAGCCCAAGGCCCAGCCAGACTGCACCATGCCCACCGCCTTGCCGCGGTTTTCCGCGCGGATCACTTCGCCGATCAGCACTGCGCCGGCGGTCCATTCGCCGCCGAAACCGAAGCCCATCAGGGTCCGGGCGATCAGCAGTTGCTCGTAGTTCTGCGCCAGGCCACAGAGGAAGGTGAAGAAGGCGAACCAGAGCACGGTCAGTTGCAGGGTGCGCACCCGGCCGATGCGATCGGACAGGATGCCGGCGATCCAGCCGCCCAGGGCAGAGGCCAGCAAGGTGCTGGTGTGGATCAGGCCGGCCTCGGCGGAGCTGATGCCCCACAGCGCGATCAGGGTCGGGATGACGAAGCTGAGCATCTGGGTGTCCATGCCATCCAGGCCGTAACCGGCCTTGCAGCTCCAGAACGTGCGGCGTTCCTGCTGGTTGATGTCGCGGTACCAGTCGAAGGGGCCGGCGCGGCCTTTGGCCTTGCTGGCGGCGAGCGTGTCGGGCGCACTCATGGCAAATCTCCACCTTGGTTTTATTGGTATTGTTCTGGGCCCCGACGACGCTTATCGTGAGACGCAGCGATTTTTGGCGCCCGCGCCCTGCCCCGTCCAACTAATAAAAACCGCCTCCAGACATAAGAAAAGTTGATCGCATGAACCTCAAGTTCCTTGAAACCTTTGTCTGGGTGGCGCGCCTGAAAAGCTTTCGCCTGACCGCCGACAAACTCTTCACCACCCAGGCGTCGATCTCCAGCCGCATCGCCGTGCTCGAGGGCGAACTCGGGGTCAAGCTGTTCCTGCGCGACTCGCGCGGCGTGACCCTGACCCCGGAAGGCCTCAAGGTGCTCGACTATGCCGAGCAGATGATGGACACCATGCAGGCGCTCAAGCAGTCGATCGAGACCCGTTCGAGCAAGGTCGGGCGGATTCGCATCGGCGTCATGGACACGGTGATCCACACCTGGCTCAGCCCCCTGGTGGCGCGGATGATGGACAGCTATCCCCAGGTGGAAATCGAGCTGGTGGCCGACACCTCGCTGAACCTCTGCGACCAGTTGCAGAAAGGCTTTCTCGACCTGGTCCTGCAAACCGACCTGCTGCGCCAGGAATCCATTCGCAGCCTGGAACTGGCCAGCCACCCGATGGGCTGGATAGTCGCCAGCCACTCGATCTACAACCGCGAGTACGCCAACCTGGCCGAGCTGGCCCGGGAACGCATCATCACCTACTCGAAGAACTCCCTGCCGCACCAGGAAGTGCTGAGCCTGATGCAGGCCAACGGCGTGAGCGCGCCACGGCTCAACTGCGTGAACTCGGTGTCGGCCATCACTCGCCTGTTGCGCGACGGTTTCGGCATCGGCGCCTTGCCGCCGGTACTGGTCAGCGAAGAACTGGCGCGCGGCGAACTGACCCTGCTGACCATCGACCAGCGCCCGCCGAACCTGCAGGTGGTGGTGTCGTGGCGGGTGGGTGTCGAGTTGGTGGAAGAGGTGGTGGTGCTGTGCCAGCAGGTGCTGGAGCAATATGCGCGCAAGGTGGGGCCGGACTATATCGTGCTGGCGGGCTGATCCACCGCGAAGGCCTTTGCAGCCGCTGCCGAAGGCTGCGATTGCGGGCGCAGCCTGCGTGAATCGGCTCGATGAGGGGTTGTGGGCCAGCCATCTTTGCGGTTGCTGCGCAACCGATCGCAGCCTGCGGCAGCGGCTACAGGGATCGCGGCGTCCGTGTAGCCGCTGCCGAGCCTGCGAGGCTGCGAACGGCAACGCAGTTGCCGCACAACCTGCATCCGCGATCTGCCTGGAAAAACGCGTCGGCTGGTTTACGACGGCTGCGCCGTCGATCGCAGCCTGCGGCAGCGGCTACGGTCACAACCCCTTCAGGTCACGCTCTTCGATCGGCCGGCTCTGGCGCAGGCGCTTGCCGCCGAGCACCACCCAGTCGATCAAGCGATACAGGCATTCCAGGCCGAACGACAGCAGCAAGGCGCCACTCATGGCCCAGATCATCGCCTCCGGGGTCAGCAGGATCTGGTAGCTGTAGCCGTTCCAGGTTTCCTTGCGGATATCCGGGTCGGCGGCCAGCACCACTTGCAACAGGCGGATGTACCAGGGGCCCTGCATGGCCTGGAACTGCTTGTCCAGGGCGCGCTGGCGAACGAGCAGATTGCCCAGGCTGTCGGCATCGCTGCGGAACACCGGATCGTCGCTGGCCCGATAGTGGGCGACCAGCGCCTGCAGATCGCCCTTGAAGAACTGGTTGGCGGTGCCCTGGAACCCCTGAAGGCTGGCCTGGGCCTCGATCAGGTGAGCCTCGACACGCTTGGCGTAATCGCTGATGAACCCCGGCACCTGGACGCCGACCAACAGGCCGGCCGCAAACAACACCAGCCGCAGATAACTGAGCAACATAGGGGATGTCCTTATTCGGTCTGGCCGTGCAGCACGCATTCGCCGCGCCGCCACAGGCTCCATTGGCCCGGCTCGTAGCGAGTCCAGGTTTCGTTTTCGGTCAGGGGTTCGGTGGCGATCACCGTCACCACATCGTTGGGCGTGGTTTCCGCCTGAAAGTCGACGATCACGTCGACATCCTTCAGGCGGGCCGGACCAAAGGGCGCACGGCGGGTGATCTGCGCCAGCTTGGTCGAGCAGTAGCAGAACAGCCAGTCGCCATCGCTGAGCAGGCAGTTGAACACGCCCTTGCTGCGATATTCGGCGCAGGCGGCCACCAGCGATGGCAGCAGCTCCTCGACTTCCACCGGCTCGGGAAAGGCTTCGCGCACCCGGTTGAGCAGATCGCAGAAGGCCGCTTCGCTGTCGGTATCGCCCACCGGACGATAGAAGCTGATGGCCGGCTGGAAGTCCGCCAGCTGGCCGTTGTGGGCGAAACACCAGTTGCGCCCCCACAGCTCGCGCACGAACGGATGGGTATTGGACAGGCAGACCTTGCCGACGTTGGCCTGGCGAATGTGGCCGATCACCACTTCGCTCTTGATCGGGTAGCGCTGCACCAGGTTGGCCACTTCCGACTCGCTGCTCGCCGCCGGGTCCTGGAACAGGCGCAGGCCACGGCCCTCGTAGAACGCGATGCCCCAGCCGTCGCGATGCGGGCCGGTGCGCCCGCCGCGCTGCATCAGCCCGGTAAAGCTGAACACGATATCGGTCGGTACATTGGCGCTCATGCCCAATAACTCACACATGCTCGGACTCTCGCTTCAATGCGTGTTACAGACGCGGCTCGATCCGCGAACGCTGGGGGTTGCTGGGCACTGGCGGGCGGCCATAACGATCGTCGCCGGCGCCGCCGAAAGGCTGGTCGTCCGGCTCTTCGGCGCGGGCCGCGGCCTTGGCGGCCTCGGCCTGTTCCTTGCGGGCCTTGGAGGCGCGCTCGATCGGCCAGCGGATCAGCACGAACACCAGGTAGATGCCGAAGGCGATGACGCCGTACATGAACAGGTCGGAAACCGCGCGCCAGGCGTTGTTGCCGACCTTGAACAGCATGTCCAGGGCGGTGATGGCCACGGCCGGGGCGAACATCTCCTTGGCCGGGTCGACCACGGTCGGGCTGAACAGCAGCACCGCCACCAGCACGCGCAGCGGTTCGCGCAGCCAGCGCCACATCCAGCGGGTCAGGCGCATCCACACCAGCAGGCAGCCCAAGGCGGCGAAGGCGTAAAGCCCCCAAGCGATCAGATAGTCGTTCTCGGTCATGGTGTCCATGGCAAGGCAGGCAAAGAGGCGCTTATGATAACGGCTTTTCGCATGTCAGGCTGCACCGCCGTCTGCCGCGCCCTTAATTGTCACCGCCCCGAGAGCCCTTCATGCCCGTATCCGCCCACGTCACCAGCGCCCCGATCGCCCGCAAGGCCGAAGGCCCGGACCCGTACGCCTGGCTCCAGGAGCGCGACACCGACGCCGTGCTCGATTACCTGAAGGCCGAAAACAGCTACCAGGAAGCTGCCCTCGCCGACCAGGCGGCGCTGCGCGAAACCCTGTTCCAGGAAATCAAGGGACGGATCCTCGAGACCGACCTCTCGCTGCCTTCGCCCTGGGGCCCGTACCTGTATTACACCCGCACCACCGCCGGCGACGAATACGCCCGGCACTACCGCTGCCCGCGCCCGGCCGACGACAGCCTGAGCGTCGACGAAAGCCAGGAACAACTGCTGCTGGATCCGAACGAGCTGGCCAAGGGTGGATTCTTCTCCCTCGGCGCCTTCAGCATCAGCCCCGACCACCAGCGCCTGGCCTACAGCCTCGATACCAGCGGCGAAGAGGTCTACACCCTGTTCGTCAAGGAACTGTCCAACGGCAAGGTCAGCGAGCTGGCGTTCACCGATTGCGACGGCAGCATGACCTGGGCCAACGACAGCCTGACCCTGTTCTTCGGCGAGCTGGACGACACCCACCGCCCGCACAAGCTGTTCCGCTATCGCCTGGACGGCACCGCCGCCGAAGAGGTGTTCCATGAGCCGGACGGGCGTTTCTTCCTCCATTGCTACCGCTCAAGCTCGGAGAAACAGCTGCTGCTGTCCCTGGGCAGCAAGACCACCAGCGAGGTCTGGGTACTCGACGCGGCGCAGCCGCAGCACGCCTTCACCTGCCTGGCGCCGCGGGTCGAGCACCATGAGTACGACGTCGACCACGGCCTGCTCGACGGCCAGTGGACCTGGTTTATCCGCAGCAACCGCGACGGCATCAACTTCGCCCTCTACCAGGCGCCGGACCAGGGTACGGTGCCAGGTGAAGCCGACTGGCAGAACCTGATCCCCCACAGCGACAGCGTGATGCTCGAAGGCCTGAGCCTGAACGACTCGGCCATGACCCTGAGCCTGCGCGAAGGCGGCCTGCCGATCATCGAGGTGCACCCCGAGGGCCTGCCGGCCTATCGCGTGCAACTGCCGGATGCGGCCTACAGCCTGCATGTGCAGAACAGCCTGGAGTTCGTCAGCCAGCGCATCCGCCTGCGCTACGAAGCGCTGAATCGCCCGGCGCAGATCCGCCAGCTGGAACTGGCCGGCGGCGAACAGAAAGTGCTCAAGGAAACCCCGGTGCTGGGCGTCTTCGACCCGGATGCCTATGTCAGCCAGCGCCTGTGGGCGACCGCCGCCGATGGCACCCAGGTGCCGATCAGCCTGGTGATCAAGCGCGAGGCCCTGGGCCGGCCGGCACCGCTGTACCTCTATGGCTACGGCGCCTACGGCGAAAGCCTCGACCCGTGGTTTTCCCATGCGCGCCTGAGCCTGCTGGAGCGCGGCGTGGCCTTCGCCATCGCCCACGTGCGTGGCGGCGGCGAACTGGGCGAAGCCTGGTACCGCGCCGGCAAGCAGGAACACAAGCAGAACACCTTCAGCGACTTCATCGCCTGCGCCGAACACCTGATCGCCCAGGGCCTGACCACTTCCGGGCAACTGGCCATCAGCGGCGGCAGTGCCGGCGGCCTGTTGATCGGCGCAGTGCTCAACCAGCGCCCGGAGCTGTTCAAGGCGGCGATCGCCGAGGTGCCGTTCGTCGACGTGCTCAACACCATGCTCGACCCCGAGCTGCCGCTGACCGTCACCGAGTACGACGAATGGGGCAACCCGGAGGAGCCGGAAGTCTATGCGCGGATCAAGGCCTACGCGCCCTACGAGAATGTCGAGGCCAAGGCCTATCCGGCGACCCTGGTGATCGCCGGCTACAACGACAGCCGTGTGCAGTACTGGGAAGCGGCCAAGTGGGTGGCCCGGCTGCGCGCCACCAAGACCGACGACAACCTGCTGCTGCTCAAGACCGAGCTGGGCGCCGGCCATGGCGGCATGAGCGGGCGTTACCAGGGATTGCGTGACGTAGCGCTCGAATATGCATTTGTTTTCAAGATTCTGGGCATCGCCTGAGGAACTCCAGCCGGCGCTCCTGTCTTAAACACAGGACCGCCGGCCCCCGGCCATACCGACCGCAACAGACACAAGAAAAAGACCGTGACGACATGCCAGAACCCACCTTGTTGAACAACGAAATCCGCGACTGGCTGATGGACTGCGGATTGTTCGATCAGCTCTTGCCGGCCGACTTCAATGCCGCCGCCGGTTACTTCAGCATCAGCAGCATCGCCCAGGGCCAGGAGATCTTCCGCGAAGGCGACGCCGGCAGCTTCATGTGCATCATCCATTCCGGCCAGGTGGCCGTGCAGAAGACCAACAGCGAAGGCGTGCGGGTGACCATCGCCACCTTGCGCAGCGGTCGGGCCTTTGGCGAGATGGCGGTGCTCGATGGCGAGCGGCGTTCGGCCACCTGCGTGGCCGCCAGCGATTGCCGGCTGCTCAACCTGGGCAAGGACTCGCTGGAGAAAATGCTCAACGAGGCGCCGAAGATCGCCGCCAAGATCATCCGCGCCCTCGCCGTGTCACTGTCCAAGCGCCTGCGCATGGCCGACGGGCAGCTGCTGTCGCAACAGGTCTAGCCACCCGGCGTCTTGGTTTTCGTCCCGTTCTGCTCCAACCCTGGCAAGGTCTGATCCTTCGGCGGCTTGGGCATGTCGATCGGCGGCAGCAAGGGCGCACCGCCATGGGCCGTGGCCTTGGGGGTGCTGGGGGGCGTGATCTGCGGATAAGGGGTCGGGGTCGCGGTGCCGGGCGAGCCGGCGGCGGGAACCGGAGTCACGGGCACGGCCTGCAGTTCCTCGGCGTGCACGGCGCTCATCGCGAGCGCCGCACTTAGCAAGAGCGCTGTGCGGGCAATGACCGTTAGAATAGTGCGCTTCATCAATGGCTCCATCGCTATTGTCAGCCCTCAGGCTACTCCCAACCGGGCCGGTTTGCCTTCTTCATTGAGACCCTCATGAAACGTTTCGTTCTGCTGGACACCACCCCGATTCCCGAAAATGGCGGTGCCTTGTGCCTGTTCGAATACGGCGAGGATTTTGTCATCAAGATCCAGGGCGGCGACGGCGGGCAACTGATGAACACGCGCATGCACGGCTCCGAAGACGCCCTGGCGGAAATCCCCTGCCGCAAGGTCGCCGGGCGGCCGAATTCGCGGGTGCTGATCGGCGGCCTGGGCATGGGTTTCACCCTCGCCTCGGCCCTCAAGCACCTGGGCAAGGGCGCCGAAGTGGTGGTCGCCGAGCTGGTGCCGGGGGTGGTGGAATGGAACCGCGGGCCGCTGGGGGAAAAATCCGGCCGACCGCTGCTCGACCCGCGCACGGTGATCCGCATGGAAGACGTGGCCAAGGTGCTGCAGGCCGAGCCCCAGGGGTTCGACGCGATCATGCTCGACGTCGACAACGGCCCCGAAGGCCTGACCCAGAAAGCCAACAGCTGGCTGTACTCCGCCGCCGGGCTGGCGGCCTGCGCCCGGGCCCTGCGGCCCAAGGGCGTGCTGGCCGTGTGGTCGGCCAGCGCCGACAAGCAGTATTCCGACAAGCTGCGCAAGGCCGGCTTCAAGGCGGAGCAAGTGCAGGTCTTCGCCCATGGCAACAAGGGCACCCGCCACACCATCTGGATTGCCGAGAAGCTCAAGGCCTGAGCTAAACTTGGCTCATTACCGTCATTAGTCTTTGCATAAAGGTGAACCCATGAGTTCGACCAACACGTCCAAGCTCGACCGCATCCTCGCCGACGCCCAACGCGACCGCGAGATGGGCTACCGCGACAAGGCCCTGAAGATGTACCCGCACGTCTGTGGGCGCTGCGCCCGCGAGTTCTCCGGCAAGCGCCTGAGCGAGCTGACCGTGCACCACCGCGACCACAACCACGACAACAACCCGCAGGACGGTTCCAACTGGGAACTGCTGTGCTTGTACTGCCACGACAACGAACACTCGCGCTACACCGACCAGCAGTACTTCGGCGAAGGCTCCCTGAGCACGCCGAAAGTCGCCAAGGCCACCCACAACCCCTTCGCCGCGCTGGCGGGGTTGATGAAGAAAGACGACGAGTAACCTTCGCTCTTTCCGGTTCGACAGAACCGGCCTCTCGCGGGCAAGCCGCGCACCT
>NZ_JAQZAA010000068.1:21654-54517 GCF_028640875.1 Pseudomonas sp. SBT1-2
ATCCTGCGGGTGCGCGGCTTGCCCGCGATGCATTTGCCGGATCCAACCGCCGGCCGACAATCCCCGTATAATCGCGATTTTTCTCGAAGGCACCCCGCTCGTGGCAAACAAAAGGTACAGCTGCATTGGTTTGTATAACCCCAAGTCACCGGAGAACGTCGGTTCGGTGATGCGCGCCGCCGGCTGCTATGGCGTCGCGTCGGTGTTCTACACCGGCAAGCGCTATGAACGGGCCCGCGACTTCGTCACCGACACCAAGAAAGTCCACCAGGACATCCCGCTGATCGGCATCGACGACCTGAAGAAGATCCTGCCCCTGGGTTGCGTGCCGGTGGCGGTGGAACTGGTGGAAGGTGCCCGCTCGCTGCCGGAGTACACCCATCCGGATCGCGCGCTGTACATCTTCGGCCCGGAAGACGGCTCCCTGGACAAGGACATCCGTGACTGGTGCGAAGACGTGGTCTACATCCCGACCACCGGTTGCATGAACCTCGCCGCCACCGTCAACGTGGTGCTCTACGACCGCCTGGCCAAGGGCAACAACACCCGCTCCGGTCCTAAGTTTTAAGCGCTGTTCCGAGTTCGCGGCACATTCGATGGAACAAGCGACGCGCCAGCGCAGTCAGCTTTATATCCATCCCCCCTGGAGACAGATCATGAGCGACAGCAAACAACTGGAACCCATCGCAACCACCCCTTTCCAGAGCCCGGCGGAGCAGAACGTACAAGGCTGGGAGCGCATCGGCTCGCTGGCCGGCGGCGTGGTGATGGTCGGCAAGGGCCTGCGCCGTGGCGGTGTGTTCGGCCTGATCCAGGTGGCCATCGGCGGGGTCGCCCTGGCCCGTGGCATCACCGGCCACAGCTCGGCGAAAAGCCTGCTGGAGAAAAGCCGCCAGGACATGCAGAACGTGCGGGCGAAGATCGAGCGCGCCGGCGCGGAGCTGAAAACCCTCAAGGCCAATGCCGAGGCGGCGAAGCGTACCGCGACAGGCAACGATTCGCTGAAATCGCCCAAGGCCGGGGTCTGATAGTCGGACGCGAAACTCGTGTTGAATGACAGGACGCTATCGCGAGCAAGCTTCGCTCCTACAAAAGCTGTGCTGCCCTGTAGGAGCGAAGCTTGCTCGCGATGACCGCAAAGCGGTCGATTCCACTAGCGCAACAAATCGCTGTCGAGCACCTTCGACGAGCCGTCCAGCACCGTCTCGCTGAGCTGGATAAACTCCTTGGTGCTGACACGCTCCAGATGCATCACCGCCCGAGTCACATCATCCAGCGAACGCTTGTTGCGGGTCTTCAGGCGGATCTCCCGATCCAGCTCCTGCAACAGCAGCACGGCCCTGGCCACCACCGACGCGTCCACCTGCTCGCCGCGCAGGCTGCCGACGCCATGGCCGCTCTTGGCCAGCCGAGTCTCCAGGGCCTGATAACGCTCGTCGCTCATGCCGCCGGCGCGGCGCATCAATTCGATGGCGTAGTACTCCGCCAGCCCTTCGCCGATCCAGTCGCTGCGCTCGCTATCGTTGATCCGGGCAAAGGCCTGGATCACCTCGCGCAACAGCGGGCTGGTGCCGCTCTCGCTGACCAGCGGCAGGCGGCTGTGCAAGAACAGCGAATCGTGTCCGGCCAGGCTGCCGCGCCACATCGGGTCGGCCGCGCCGACGATCAGCAACTTGCTTGGGTGGCGGGGAAAGGTCGCCTGGATCTGCGGCCAGACGAAGGTCAGCAGGGTCAGCACATCCATGCGTCGCATGCCCTGCCCTTGCGGCGAGGCCACCGTGACTTCGGTTTCCCCCAGCCGGGTACGGCGGCTGCCCAGGGCGCCGGCCAGCATCCAGCCGGTGGGCCGGTCGAACAGGCGCGCGGGGTTATCGATACGGAAACGGTTCTTGCCGATCCGCGGCCAGGCGGTCTCCACGCTTTTCCAGCCCGCGGGCAACTCGAACTCCAGGCGCGACACCAACTCGATGCCGTCCTGCTGGTCGAGCTTCGCCGCCGGCACCAGCGTGTCGCCACGCAACAAGGCCCAGTGCGGGGTCATGCGGCTGTCGAAGCTGTCTTTCTTCAGGCTGTGGCTGATCCGCACCCGGTAGCTGAGGCTGGCCTTGCCGCTGGCCGGGCGCCATATGCCACGCTGCAGCGCGGAAGGCTTGGCCGCGTCGGACTGCCATTGGCCATCGGCCTTGAAGTTGCTGTAATCGCCATGCTTGCCCAGGTTGAAATCCAGGCTGCGCACCGCCGCGCCGTCCGCCAGGGTCAGGCGCACCTCGGCCTGGTCGCTCTGCGGCAACAGACGCACGTGGTAATCCAGATCGACTTTTTTCGCCGCCCACCCCGGCGCACTGAGCACCAGCAGCCAGCCGGCCAGCGCCAGCCTTGCCCCCACAGCCATACACACTCCTTCGTGAAACAACCTTGAACGCGAGCGCGGCGTACCTTCAGCCGGCGCGGAAAATCAGGTGATCTTCCCAGTCCTCTTCGGCCACGCTGCCTTCGGCGAGCATGCGTCCGGATTGGGAAATACGCTCGTGGTGCACCGCATCGCGGTCACCGCACACCAGATGGTGCCAGAGCGGCAGGTCCTTGCCTTCGCTGACCAGGCGATAACCGCAGGTCGGCGGCAGCCATTTGAACTCATCGGCCTTGCCCGGGGTGAGCTGGATGCAATCCGGCACCGAGGCGCGGCGGTTGGCGTAGTCGCTGCACTGGCAGGTCTTCAGGTCCAGCAGTTTGCAGGCGATGCGGGTGTAGTAGACGCTGTTGTCTTCTTCATCCTCGAGCTTCTGCAGGCAGCACAGGCCACAACCATCGCACAACGACTCCCACTCCTCCTGATCGAGTTGTTCGAGGGTTTTACGGATCCAGAAGGGTTCAACTTTGGCGGCCATGGCTCAGGTAATCGGTATCGGACAAGGAAAAGGCCGCCAGTCTAGTGCCCAAGGCCGCGCGGGCCAAGCGCTGGCGACTGTCGGTAAGGCACTACTTGTCAGGCCGCATGCGGCGCAGTAGCTTTGCCTGTCGCAAAGCCCTATGTCCGCGTGCCAGGAGCTGAACGAAAAGTCGGCGAGCGAAGGTCAGGCAAGGCAAAAACAGGCGAGGAACGGCCGGGGTCGCGCCCGACTGTAGGGGCCTACATGAGCATTCCGAGCCTGTTTTTAACGCAGCATGACCTGCGTAGCGCCGAAGGCGCCCAGCGCGCAGCCACTTTTCGTTCAGCTCCTAACGCTCGACCGCGTCGCACCGGTGAACCGCCCAGGGCCAGGAAAAAACCCCATTGCTCAGTTCAACTGCGCTCGCCGGTTTATCCACATTTCATTCTCAAACGTAGCCAGGAATCTCTGTCATGAGTGCCAATCCCCGCGTTGCCGAGTACGCCATTCACCCACAGTTCACCGATCGCTGGTCGCCGCGCGCCTTCACCGGCGAGGCCATTCCCGAGGAAACCCTGCTGAGCTTCTTCGAAGCCGCACGCTGGGCGCCGTCGGCCTACAACTCGCAGCCGTGGCGCTTCCTGTATGCGCGACGCGATACGCCGAACTGGGAACGTTTCCTCGGCCTGCTCAACGAGTTCAACCGTGGCTGGGCGCAGCACGCCTCGGCGCTGGTGATCGTGATCTCGAAAACCACCTTCACCGCGCCCGGCGCCAGCGAAGAAACCCCGGCCCTGTGGCACACCTTCGACACCGGCTCGGCCTGGGGCCATCTGGCGCTGCAAGCCAGCATCAGCGGCTGGCACACCCATGGCATGGCCGGGTTCGACCAGGAGCTGACCCGCAAGGAGCTGAAGATTCCAGAAGGTTATGCCCTGCATGCCGCCGTGGCCGTCGGCAAGCTGGGTGACAAGGCGAGCCTCGCCGAATACCTGCAGGCCCGCGAAGAGCCAAGCCCGCGTCGCCCGCTGAGCGAAACCGCAGCCGAAGGCGACTTCAGCCTGTAAGCCTGCTGCAATCCCTGTAGCCGCTGCCGCAGGCTGCGATAAGGCCCGAAGGGCCTTCCGAGGCCCTCAAGAGCACGTCTCCTTCGGAGCCGATCGCAGCCTGTGGCAGCGGCTACAGGGTCCACGCAAAAGGCGGCATCAGCCCCCTCTGCGCAGCGCCTCAATACCCCCGCGCGAAATCCACTTCGCCACGCAACGCCACATTGGCCTGATAGGCCTGCAGGTTGTCGATGAATAGCTGCGCCATCAGGGTCGGCGAGGTCGGCGCCGAACTGTGGCCAGTCAGCAGCAGGCCCCAGGCAGTCCAGAACGGATGGCGCTGCGGCAACGGCTCCTGACGGCAGACATCGATGACCGCCCCCGCCAGATGCCCTTCCTTCAAGGCTTCCACCAGATCCGCATCGACCACCGCGACACCGCGACCGACGTTGATGAACAGGCCGGTCGGCTTGAACTGCTTGAACAGCGCCGCGTCGTACAGGTCATGGGTGTGCGGGGTGTTGGGCAGCAGGTTGATCACATAATCCACCTCGCCGACCAAACGTCCCAGGTCCGCCAAGGCCGCCACTTCGATAAACGGCGCCTGCTCCCGGGCTTCGCTGGCGATGCCGTACAGCTCGACGCCGAATGGCAGCAGGAACTGCGCCACGCTCTGGCCGATATCGCCCGCGCCGACGATCAGCACCTTGCGCCCCGCCAGGCTCTGGCCCGTGCGGTTATCCCACTTGCGCTCGACCTGGCTGACTAGGCGCGCGAGGACTTCGCGCTCGTGGCCGAGCATGTAGGTGAGCACGTATTCGGCCATGACCTGGCCGAAGATCCCCACGGCGCGGGTCAGCCGGTAATGACGCGGCAGGCCGTCGGCGAGCAGCGGCGTGATGCCGGCCCAGGTCGATTGCAGCCACTGCGGCTGGTGGCCCTGGCGCAACAAGGTGGCCAGCAGGTCCGGCTGGCCGAGCCAGACCGGACAGTCCGCGGCCAGCTTCGACAATTCGGCGGAATCGCCGCTGGTGAGCACTTCCAGGTCAGGTGCCAGCTGACGCAACAAACGGGCATAAATAGCGTGATCGTGTTCGGCAATCAGAACGCGCATGGTTCAAACCTTACAAAACGGTGCAGGCGGCCGCCGACGGAGTATCGCTCCATCGATCGCGACAGCCGCCAGATAGAGTCAGTTCCATTTTCAACGATGCCCTGGACAGGGCATCTACAGGTGTCCGTCAGACCGGATCATTACGGCGCAACAGCTCTTCGGGCAGGTGCTCGATGTACTCGTCCTCGGCCGGTGGCATCTGCAGGTGGTAACCCTGCTTCTCGAGGTTCTCCAGCACCTGGTGAATGTCCTCGCGCGACAGCTTGCGCTCCGGGCTCAGCACCAGGTCGAAGGCGTGCTGCGGCTTGCCGAACGCCAGCAGCAGGTTTTCCGGCACGCGCTCCAGGGCATCGCTCTTGAGCACGTAGAGGTACATCTCGTTCTTGCGCGGGCTTTTGTAGATCGAGCAGATACGTTTCATGGCTGTTCTCCGGCGGTGGCCAGACTGTCGAGCAGCGCCTGGCCCATCAATTCGCGGCGCCAGCCACGCAGCGAATCGGGCAATTGGTAGGGTCCGTTGGGGAAGCCGCTCTTGAGCAGGCTTTCCAGGGTTTTCTTGCGCAGCATCAGTTCCGGGGCGATGCCCAGGCGCTCGGCTTCGGCCTGGCCCACGGCGCGCAGGCGCTTGAGCAGAGGCGAGGCGTCCATCGGCAAGGGCTCGGGCACCACCGGCGGCCACTGGTCGGGGCTGACGCTGGCGGCACGCTTGATCAGGCCCAGCAGGAACTCGCCGTCCTGGCGCACGGTGCGCGGGTGCATGTCTTCGATTTTCGCCAGGGCGCCAAGGCTGTCCGGCTGGCTCTTGGCCAACGGCCACAGCGAGTGCTCGCGCACGATCCGGTTGCGCGGCAAGTCCCGCGCCCGCGCCTCGCGCTCGCGCCAGGCGCAGAGTTCACGCAGGACTGCCAGCTGCGCGCGGGACAGTTTCCAGGCCAGCTTGGCCTCGCGGTAGACCTCGTAGGGGTCGACTTCGCGGCGCAGGTTGGCCACCAGCTCGGCGCCGTCTTCCAGCACCCAGTTGTATTTGTCCTCGGACAGTTTCGGCCGCAGCTGAGTGAAAACCTCGGCCAGGTGCACGGCGTCTTCGGCGGCGTAGCTGACCTGGGTTTCCGAGAGCGGACGCTGCAGCCAGTCGGAACGAGTCTCGCCCTTGGGCAACTCGATGCCCAGCACTTCCTGGACCAGCCGCGAGTAACCCATGGAGAACCCCAGGTTCAGGTAGGCGGCCGCCAGTTGCGTGTCGAACAACGGCGCCGGCAGGCTGCCGGTCAGGCGCAGCAGGACTTCGAGGTCCTCGCTGCAGGCGTGCACCACCTTGACCACCGCGCTGTTCTCCAGCAAGGCCGCCAGCGGCTGCCAGTCGTCGATGGTCAAGGGGTCGATGAGGTAAGCACGCTGGCCATCGCCAACCTGCAACAGGCCGGCGATCGGATAAAAGGTGTCGACCCGCATGAATTCGGTGTCGAGGGCGACGAATGGCAGCTTCTGCCACTCGGTGCAGAATTGACCGAGGCTATCGTTGTCGCGAATCCAGTGAATATCGATGGCCACACGGCTCTCCCTTGAAGAATGGCGCGCAGTATATATCGCCCTCGGCGATTTCTGAGCATTCACTCGACAAGAGCCTGCGCGAAATCGGCACCCGGCCACAAGAATAATCCGCCCGCCGTCGGCTAACCCTGTTTGCGCAGTACGTAAACCCGCCAGGCGGCACAGCCGGGAATGAAATCCTGGTGGCTGAGCACTTCGAATCCCGCGTCCTTGAACTCGGCCTCGACCCGCGCCCGGCTGGTCTGCCCCCATGGTTCAGGCTGCAGTTGCCGGGTGTGGTCGCCCAGCAGCCGGTCCTGCAGCCCCTTGAGACGACTGTCGATGCGCACCGCGAGGATCACCGAGTCGCGGCTGACCCGATGAAACTCGCCCAGCAACGCCAGGCGCGCCTCGCTGCTGGCAATATGCGGAAACAGTTGCAGGCAGACGATGCAATCCACCGCGTTGGCCGACAGGCCGATGCTGAACGACGAACTCTGGAAAGTCCTGACCCGCCTGAGCAGGCCGGCCGGGTGGTGGGTCTGGGCGTGGTTGAGCATGTCCTGGGACGGGTCCGCCGCCAGGATCACCCGATTACCGTGTTCGCCCAGCACCGGCCAGAAGCGCCCCGCGCCACAGGCCAGGTCGAGAATCAGCCCGGGCTCGCCCGCCACCTTCAGCGCGTGGCGGACCAGCCATTCGTCGCGCCACAGCGACAGGCGCCGCCCCAGCCCGAGCGGACGTTCGTCGCCACAGACGCGCGCATGCGCCTGGTCATAGCGCCTGGCGAACTCGAGCTCGAGGGGGGATGGAGGGTGCGCGGACATGAATCTGCTGGCTCTTGTAGGTCTTGGATGAAAAACAGGTTACCGCCCCGATCGTGAAAAAAAGGTCGAACGCCGATCAAGGCTTCATTGCCGCGCCAGCACGCCATCGACCACGCTGCCCCGGCAGCCGGCGAACAGGTCCAGGTCGGGCTGGTAAACCTGGCTGTCGACCTCCAGCAGGCCAAGCATCGAGTGGAACAGGTTGTCCTGGCTCAGCGGTTTTTCCCGGCTCAGTTGCAGGCAATGGGTGTCCACCGAGAACGCCTTCTGATAGCTGTCCGAGAACCAGGCCAGCATCGCCACGTGTTTTTGCTGCGACGGCGCAAGCATGTAGGGCGTGCCATGCAGGAACAGGTTGTATTCGCCCAGTGACTCGCCGTGGTCCGACAGGTAGAGCATGGCGGTATCGACCTTGTCCTGGTTGCTGCGCAGCAGGTCGATCAGGGTCGCCAGCACGTGGTCGGTGTACAGCAACGTATTGTCGTAGCCGTTGACGATGCTCTCGCGGCTGCAATTATTCAGGGCATTGCTCTGGCACACCGGGGTGAAGCGCTCGTATTCCTTGGGGTAGCGCTTGAAGTATTCCGGCCCGTGGCTACCCATCTGGTGCAGGACCAGCACGGTGTCCTTGTCCAGGCTATCGATGAAATGCTGCAGGCCCTGGAGCAGGATCTCGTCGCGGCATTCGCTGTTGGCACAGAGCACCGGGTCCTTGAGGTTGCTGACATCGTCCAGGGTCACCCGGTCGCAGGTGCCCTTGCAGCCGGACTGGTTGTCCCGCCAGATCACCTCGAGCCCGGCACGCTTGAGCACGTCCAGCAGCCCTTCTTCGTTCTTCGCCTTGCTGGCGTCGTAGTTCTTGCGCCCCATGTTGGAGAACATGCAGGGCACCGAGACCGCAGTCTCGGTGCCACAGGACGACACGTCGGTGAAAGCGATCAGGCCGTTTTCCTGGCTGAGTTTCGGCGTGGTATCGCGCTCGTAGCCCAGCACGCCGAAGTTCTCGGCCCGGGCACTCTCGCCGACCACCAGCACCGTCAGCGACTTGCGCGCGTGGTTTTGCCAGGTCGGATTGCGCTGGGCATCTTCACCGATCTTGACGAAGGGCTGGCGCGCCGAGACCACTTGCTCACGCAGGTAACCGAAGGAAGCGCCCACGTAGTTGCTCGGCACGATCATCAGGCGCAATTCATGGTGATTGCGAAACAGCGAGGCCAGCCCCTGATAGTTGGCCAGGGCGACCCCGCCAATGGCCGCCGCGCAAATAAAGGAAACCAGCAACTTGCTGAATAACTCGCGGTGCCAGCGTCGATAATTAATCGGGGTTTTCCACAATAACCAGGAAGGCAATACGCCCAGCAACAGTATATAAACAAGCAACTTCAGCGAGAGTAAGTCACGCACTTCCGTTGCATTGGTTTCGGCAAAGTTGCGAAACATTCCGGCATCTATCAGCACTCCGTACTGGTTCATGAAATAAGCTACGCCGGCACTGACCATAAACAACAGAACCAGCACCGGCTTAAGTACTCGGCGAAACGCCAGCCAGGTCAGAATGAGGTTGAAGGCGCAGAAGATCATCACCCCGAAGGCCACGCGCATGGCGATACCACGGGCGTCCGAGGCGGTAATGCTAAACAGGTGCTGCCAGAGCACAAAGTTGCAGCCCAGTAATAAAAAGGCGCAGGCAATCAGCGTCACCCATTCAGGACGCAGGGGTTTGATGTTTAGCATGATGATCGGCGTGTTCCTTGAAAGAAGTGCGTCGTCAACATGCCCGTTATTCAATGACTGCCCACGACAGCACGAACTTTAGGTAGCCGACCATCAACGTTTCGTGAAAAAGAAGCCAACAAATAGTTGGCATGGCCCTTTGCCAAAACTTTTTCGGCGAAAACAATCCGCAACGCCCTGGCAAGCGATGCGCCTTGCCCCGTTCGAGCCCGGCGCAAATAATGAGCCGCCCTCGGCCACTCCCTCGTCATCAAGGATCGACCGCATGAAAGCACGCCTCCTGCTCTGCTCGCTGCTGACCCTCAGCGCCCCGGCATTTGCCGCACCCAACGCCTCGCACCTGGACCAGGTCATCGAACGTGGCCACCTGAACGTCTGCACCACCGGCGACTACAAGCCCTACACCTACCTGCGCGCGGACGGTGCCTACGAAGGCATCGATATCTCGATGGCGCAGTCCCTGGCGCAAAGCCTGGGAGTCGAGGTGAAGTGGGTGAAGACCACCTGGAAAACCCTGATGCCGGACTTCCTGGCAAACCAGTGCGACATCGCCGTGGGCGGTATTTCCGTGTCCCTGGAGCGGCAGAAGAAAGCCTTCTTCAGCGACACCCTGGGCGTCGACGGGAAGATCCCCCTGGTGCGTTGCGCCGACAAGCAGCGCTACCAGACCGTCGAGCAGATCAACCAGCCTTCGGTGCGCCTGATCGAGCCACCGGGCGGCACCAACGAAGTCTTCGCCCGGGCCCACCTGCCCAAGGCCAGCCTGACCCTGTTTCCTGACAACGTGACCATCTTCGAGCAACTGCTGGAAAACAAGGCCGACGTGATGATCACCGACGCTTCCGAAGCGCGCTTCCAGCAGAAGCTCAAGCCGGGGTTGTGCGCGGTGAACCCCGAGCGGTACCTGCAATACAGTGAAAAAGCCTTCCTCCTGCCACGGGACGACGTCGCCTGGAAAAGCTACGTCGACCAGTGGCTGCACCTGAGCAAGGCCACCGGCTTCTACACCGGCGTGGTCAATCAGTGGCTGGCGGCGCCCACGCCCTGAGTCGTCAGCAGCTCGCGAAAAGCCTGGCACGCGGCGCTGCGATAGGCGCCCTTGCGCCCCAGCAACGCCACGCTGCGGGGCGCCAGGGCCGGTTGCAGGAGCACCGGGCGCAGGCCCGGCTGTTCCTGGGTGATGGCCAGCGGCAGGATGGTCGCCAGTTGCCCGCGGCGGACGATCTCGACAATGGCGCCGATGGAGTTGGCTTCGATGGCGATGCGCGGCGTGATCCCCTGCTCGCGGCAATAACGATCGATATGCTGGCGGGTGGCGAAATCACCGCTGAGCAACACCAGCGGCTGCCGCTCCAGCTCGGCCGCCGTCAGCTGGCGTGGTAGCTCGGGCTGTTGCTCGCAGCTCACCATCAGGCTCAGGCTCTCCTCGAACAGCAACTGGCTGTCGATGTCCGGCAGGTGCTGCCCGGCAAAGGCGATGCCCAGGTCCAGGCGGTCTTCGGCCAGGGCCGCTTCCAGCCGGTCCTGGGTCATTTCTTCGAGGCTCAGGGCGATTCCCGGATAACGCTGGTTGAAACGGGTCAGCAGCGGCCCCGCCAGGTAAGTGATGAAAGTCGGGGTCATGCCCAGGCGCAACGATCCGCGCTGCAGATCCTGCACGTCATGCATCGCTCGCTTGGCCGCCTCCAGCTCCTGCAGGGCCCGCCGCGCATAACGCATATAGGCCTCGCCGGCGTCGGTCAGGCGCACGGTGCGCCCCGAACGATCGAACAGCGGCGCGCCGAGGCTGTCCTCCAGCTGCTTGATCTGTTGCGACAGCGTCGGCTGCGACACGTGCAAGGCTTCGGCGGCGCGGGTGAAGTTGCAGTGCTCGGCGACGGCCAGCAGGTAACGGATATGGCGTAGCAGCATGCTGGACTCCAAACTATAGGCAGTACTTATGGAGAGCATAACAAGCTGGTCTTGGACGCTATAGCTGAAATTTTCCATCCTTGCGCCATCAGCGATGCAAGGAGAACCACCATGCAGCACATCATCGACGGCTTCCTCAAGTTCCAGCGCGAAGCCTTTCCCAAACGCAGCGAGCTGTTCAAACAACTGGCCACCACCCAGAACCCGGGCACCCTGTTCGTCACCTGCTCCGACAGCCGGGTGGTGCCGGAACTGCTGACCCAGCAGGAACCGGGCGATCTGTTCGTGATTCGCAACGCCGGCAATATCGTGCCCTCCTACGGGCCGGAACCCGGCGGCGTGTCGGCCACCGTGGAATACGCAGTGGCCGTGCTCGGGGTCAGCGACATCGTGATCTGCGGGCATTCGGACTGCGGCGCCATGACCGCCATTTCCACCTGCAAATGCCTGGACCACCTGCCCGCCGTGGCCAGCTGGCTGCGCCATGCCGAGTCGGCCAAGGTGGTCAATGCCGCCCGCAGCCATGCCTCGGACGAAGCACGCCTGGATGCCCTGGTGCGGGAAAACGTGATCGCCCAGTTGGCTAACCTGAAGACGCATCCGGCGGTTGCCCTGGCCCTGGAACAGGGCCGGCTGAACCTGCACGGCTGGGTCTACGACATCGCCAGCGGCGACATTGCCGCGCTGGATGGCCCGAGCCAGGGCTTCGTGTCCCTGGCCGAACACCCCGACACCTGCGCCTTGGTCGGCAAACCGCGACACGCGGCTTGAGTGCTGCCTTTCTTAACAGCTTCTGTTCAACAACTCGTTCAACAACCGCTTCACCATCCCCAAAGAGGAACTCCACATGCTGCAATCCCAATTCGCCCAAGCCCCACGCCTGGCCCTGGCCGACACCATCATCGATGCCAAGGCGCGCAAGAACCTGTCGTGGCAACAGCTCACCGACGGCACCGGCCTGAGCCTGGCCTTCGTCACCGCTGCCCTGCTCGGCCAGCACGCCTTGCCGGCCGCGGCCGCCGACCTGGTCTGCAGCAAACTCGACCTGGACCAGGACGCCAGCCGCCTGCTGCAAAGCATCCCGTCGCGCGGCAGCATCCCCGGCGGCATCCCCACCGACCCGACCGTGTACCGCTTCTATGAAATGCTCCAGGTCTATGGTTCGACCCTCAAGGCACTGGTCCACGAGCAGTTCGGCGACGGCATCATCAGCGCCATCAACTTCAAGCTCGATATCAAGAAAGTCGAAGACCCGGAAGGCGGTTCCCGCGCGGTGATCACCCTGGATGGCAAGTACCTGCCGACCAAGCCGTTCTGATCCCCGCCCCTGTAGGAGCGAGCTTGCTCGCGATAGCTGCGCAGCAGCGGTGTATCCGACGCTGCGCGTTATCGTTGCGGATTGATCGCGAGCACGCTCGCTCCTACAGGGATATGCATCCACGGCAGTATTTAGTTTTTAAATACTGTCGCTGACTTTCTGATTTGCCGGCCTTGCGCCGGCCATCGCCTAATCAGCGCCTGAATTGTTCAAGGCCTGGTTATGGAAAACGTTCGTGCAACAACCCGTCCCGCCTTCTGGCTGATGCTCAGCGTGATTCTGGTGGCCTTGAACCTGCGGCCATCGATGGCCGCTGTCGGCCCCCTGCTGTCCGGCATCCGTGGCGATATCGCCCTGAGCTTCAGCGGCGCCGCGCTGCTGACCATGCTGTCGGTCATGGCCATGGGCCTGGCGATGTTCTTCGGCGTGCGCATCGGCCAGCGCCTGGGCGAGCACCGCAGCGTGGTGGTTTCGCTGCTGGTCATTGGCCTGGCCACCCTGTCGCGGTTGTTCCTCGATTCGGCCGCCGAGCTGATCCTCAGCGCCGTGCTCGCCGGCCTCGGCATCGCCCTGATCCAGGCGCTGATGCCGGCGCTGATCAAGTCGCGCTTTCCCGACAATGTCTCGCTGTTCATGGGCCTGTACGTCACCTCGATCATGGGCGGTGCGGCGGTCGCGGCGTCCTTCGCCCCGCTGGTGATGAGCCGCACCGGCAGCTGGCGGCTGGGCCTGGCGATCTGGTCGGCGCTGGCGGTCCTGGCGCTGCTGTTCTGGTACGCGCAACGGGCGGCCATGCCGAAACTGCCGGGCGCCGCGACCCGCCACGAAGCCTTCGCCAGCAACCGCCGAGCCTGGCTGCTGGCAATCTTCTTCGGCCTGGGCACGGCGTCCTACACCTGTGTCCTGGCGTGGCTGGCCCCCTACTACGTGGAACAAGGCTGGAGCGAACAGAACGCCGGCCTGCTGCTGGGTTTTCTCACCGCCATGGAAGTGGTCTCGGGCCTGGTGACGCCGGCCATCGCCAATCGCAGCCAGGACCGCCGCCTGGTGTTGGTGGCGCTGCTGATGCTGATCATCGCCGGCTTCTGCGGGCTGATTCTCAGCCCGCAGCACCTGAGCCTGCTCTGGCCGTGCCTGCTCGGCCTGGGTATCGGCGGCTTGTTTCCCATGAGCCTGATCGTGTCCCTCGACCACCTGGACAATCCGCGCCGCGCCGGTGGCCTGACCGCCTTCGTGCAGGGCATCGGCTACCTGATCGCCGGCCTGTCGCCGCTGCTCGCCGGGATCATCCGCGACCGCCTGGGCAGTTTCGAATGGGCCTGGTGGTCGCTGACCGCGATCATGGCGCTGATGATCCTGATGGTCCTGCGCTTCGATCCGCGGCACTACCACCGCCACTTCCAATGACCCGGGACACGCTCCGATGAAACCCGCCAGCTTCCTCAACGCCCATCTCGGCATGCTGCTGTGGGCGGTGCTGATCGCCGCCTCGTTCTTCGCCGCGGCCCAGGTCAGCCAGGCCGTCGACCCGATGTTGCTGACGGGCCTGCGCCTGCTGCTGTCGGCCCTGATGTTCGTGCCGTCGCTGTGGCTCAACGGCGCGTTCCGGATCACCCGCGCCGGGTTGCGGGCGCATGCGCTGCTGGGCCTGTTGCTGGCGATCTACTTCGCCTCGCTGTTCGAAGCGCTGCGGCATACCTCGGCGGTCAACACCGGCATCCTGTTTGCCCTGGTGCCGCTGCTGACCCTGCTGTTCGAGGGCATCCTGCTGAGCGGCGACCCTGCGAAAAACCGCCTGTTGCCGATGCTGCTGGCGGCCGCCGGGGCCATGCTGCTGACCTTCAAGGGCGGCGCCGAGGGCATGCCGTCGCTCTACGCGGTCGGCGTCTATGGGGTCGGCTGCCTGGCCATGGCCGGTTATTCGCCACTGAGCCAACGGCTGAAAGCCACCAGCCTGAAAGATCGCAGCCCGGCCGCCATGACCTTCTGGAACATGCTGTTCGGCGCGCTGTTCCTGTTCGCCTTCTGCCTGCCCGGTGGCGCCTGGCGCAGCGCCGTCCTGCTCACTCTCGACGACGGCCTGTGGCTGCTGTACCTGGCTTTGTTCGCCACCCTGGCGACCTTCTGGTTGCTGCACCGGGCCATCGGGGTGATCGCGCCGGCCACGGTGATTTCCTACATTTACCTGAGCACCCTGTTCATCACCCTCTTCCATTGGTTCGGGCTGGGCCGGCAACCCTTGCCGAGCGAGCTGCTCGGCGCGCTGCTGGTGGGCCTGGGCATGTTCGCGCTGATCCTCGGCAGCCGCCGGCCGGCACCGGCGCTCGGCTGAACGCACAAAGCACAGGGACAAGCCGCTACGCGCTGCGCCACACTGCGCAGGTCGTGTTCTCGGAATTAATTGTCCCCTTGCTGTCCATGAAACCCCGGGGCAAGGATTCAATTAGGACGATCGTTCCGTTAGCATCAGGCGAGTTTGCGCACGACCGCGCGAGGTGCTTAACGAGACGGAACTGATGCTGAACAGTAACTTGCTTAGAAAGCTCGATATGCAGGACCTGATGGTGTTCGTCGCCGTGTACGAGCAAAGCAGCGTGACCGGGGTCTCGGAAACCCTGTGCGTGAGTCAGTCGACCGTCAGTTACTGCCTGAAAAAACTGCGCACCGGCTTCGAGGACGAGCTGTTCATCAACACCCGCACCGGCATGCGTCCGACCTACAAAGCCACCACCATGTACAGCCACGTGCTGAAGATTCTCGAGAGCATCAACCTGTGCCACTCCGGGGTCCAGGCTTTCGACCCGACCCGCCAGGCCGTCACCTTCAACATCTGCGCGCCGGAATATTTCGAACTGCTGATCCTGCCCCGCCTGCTCAAGGGCTTCGACTTCGCCGACCTGCCGGTGTCGGTCAATGTGCACAAGCTGGAAACCGACATCCCCGCCGATGAACTGCGCGACGGCAGCCTGGACCTGGTGATCTGCTTCGGCCCGAACTTTCACCACAACCACCCCGACCTCAAGTCGCAGGTGCTGCTCGAGGATGACCTGGTGTGTGTCTTCGACAAGCGCGCGACGCCGCCGCTGGAGCCGCGTTTCAGCCTGCAGTCGTTCGTCGAGCGCCGGCATGTCTACCCCACGCCCTGGACCTCGACCACCAACATGGTCGACGGCTGGCTGGCCCGCCAGGCCCACCGGCGGCAGATCGTCGCGCGCTCCAACAGCTACAGCGCGGCGCTGAAGATGATCACCGGCACCGACTTCATCCTGACTCTGCCGCGGCGCATCCAGGCGCTGCTGACCAACGACGCGGTGTTCAGCCATTGCGAAGCGCCCAACGGCCTGCCGGGCTTTACCCTGGACATGCAATGGAGCGCGCACACCGACCAGGACAGCGCCAACACCTGGTTCCGCGAGCAGGTGGTCAAGGTCTGCGCGCAGCAGGGCCTATTGTAGGTTCAGGCCCTGCCGCATTCCGGCTCAGTGACCGATGCTGAGCTTGCCGTAGGAGTCGCGGTCGATATCGAGGATCTCCACCGCCAGTTGCAACTCGACGCCGGCCGGCCACTCGCAGAGTTCCTGCAGCACCGTCAGCAGGCTTTGCGAAAGCTGCTTCTTGATCTGTGGCGAACGCCCGCTGAGCAACGACAGCTTCACATGCACGAACCCCCGCTCGCCGAGGCCGGTGCCGACGCGAAACGTCTCGACCTTGTGCGCGCGGCTCTTGATGTCGTATTCAGCGAACTGCCCGGACGCCACCAACGCGTGGTTGAACCGCAGCAGGGCCTTGTCGGCATCCAGTTGCGGCAGGTTGGCGGTGTATTCCATATACAGATGAGGCATGGCAGAGCTCCCTGAAAGGTGGCGTGAAAAAGGCGCTCCATACTACACGCCCCGCGACGGCCTGCCTGAAATCATCGACCCAGGGATAGGAAGCTCAACGGGCCTTGAGCGGCGCCTGGTCGCGGTCGCTCATGAACGCCTCCAGCCGCGAACGCAACCAGCGCTCGGCCGGGTCGGTATCGACATGGCTGAGCCAGACCATGGACAGGTCCAGGGTCGGGGTCTTGAACGGGAACGGCTCCTGGAACAATTGCCCCGACGCCGCCATGGCCGCCGCCGCGTAGTCCGGCAGGCTGGCGATCATGTCGGTCCCCGCCAGCAACGCCGGCAGCGCACTGTATTGCGGCACCGACAACACCACCTGGCGCTGCCGGCCGATCTCGGCCAGCCACTCATCGGCAAAACCGCTGACATTGGCTGTGTGCGACACCAGCACGTGCGGGCGGGAACAGTATTCGTCGAGGGTCAGCGGCGTGTCGCTGGCATCGGCGCGCAGCACGCTGGGCTGGATATGCCGCAGCAGCTTGCGCTTGGCGTTGGCCGGCAGCCCACGGGTCTGGCTGATGCCCACGGTGATGTCGCCGGCGGCCAGCAGGTCCGGGATCCGCCAGTAGTCCGCGTGCTGCACCACGAACACCACCTTCGGCGCTTCCTGGCGCAAGGCCCGCAACAGCGGCGGCAACAGGCCGAACTCGACGTCGTCGGACAGGCCGATGCGAAAGGTCATGGTGCTGCTGGCGGGATCGAAATCATGGGTCAGGCTCAAGGCCGAGGACAAGGCATCCAGCGCCGGCGACAGGTGCTGGATCAGCTCCTCGGCGCGGGCGGTCGGCTCCATCCGGTGGCCCACACGAATGAACAGCGGATCGTTGAAGATCGCGCGCAAGCGATTGAGCGCCGAGCTGATGGTCGGCTGGCCGAGAAACAGCTTCTCCGCCGCCCGGGTCACATTGCGCTCGAGCATCAGGGTTTCGAACACCACCATCAGGTTGATATCGGCCTTGCGCAGTTCGTTGCGATTCATCCGTGTGCTCCATCCCCAGGTCGGAGCCCAGTGTAGAAAGGCCCCGCAACGGCGTCCATCGTCATCGAAGGGCCTTCATTCAAGCCTGAATGACTCAGGGGAAGGTAAAGGTGAACTCCGCCGCGCCATTGGCATCGCCGACCTTGACTTCGGCATCGCTGCCGGTGCGGATGTAGCCGGCCCGCAACGGGATGATCGCGCTGTCGCCCACCCGTTGCATGTCGTAGAGGGTGCCGTCGTACTTGATCCGCTGCTGGTTCAGGTCGTTGATCATGATGATGCCGAAGCCCTTGGCGCTGTTGGCCGAAGCCGTCAGGTTGAGCACCGACGGGTCGGTGTGACCGGGCACTTTGTCGGTGAAGGCGATCTGCGGCCTGGCATTCAAGGCGCACTGGCTCAGCTCGATGCGAAACGGCACCGGCGACGAGGTGGAGCCCACCTTGGGAAAATCGGCCAGGGAGAAACGCCCGAGCTTCACCGGGATGGTCTTGTACGACTCCACCTCGCATTTGTTGGGAATAATGGGCCCGGGCCCGCCACCCATATTGATGATGGCGGGCCCCATCAACGGGTAGGGTTTGCGGCAAATGCCGATGGGTATGTTGTCGCTCGGAATATCGACCTGCCCCCCCAGGCTGGCCACATCCTTGAGCAAGTCGACCGCATACAGCATCAGCCCCGAACTGCCGGCAACCCGATTGATCACCAACTCGCCGCTGGGCAACTGGCTGGGGGGCACCGTGAGGATCAGCGATTGCAGGTAGTTGGTCACCATCAGCGAGCGCTGGTTCTGGCCAGCGCCGGGGTCAAACAGAACCAGGTTCTTTTCCAGCGCGACGGGTTTGGGAGTCTGGGTAACGTCCCTGAGCACACCGTCCGAGGAGTTCACCGCAATCTTGAAACCGATGCCGCTGACATTGGTTGGCGCGATGGCATCGGGCAATGGCGTGCCCGCGGTCCAGTACCCGGCGGAAACCAGCTCATGAGCCTTGTTGCCCGTAACCCCGCCATACCTGTAGTTGGTGATCAGCGCCACCGGCCGTTGCCACAGGACCGAACCTACCGGCGTGGTGCTGGTCAATGGCGTCACTTCTACCCAGGGCCGGCCGGCGCCGTTACTGAACGTGCAGTCGATTGCCTGGCTGTTGGTCATGGCGGCCTGTGCCGTCGCACCGATCAAGCCCGGGAGCAAGCAGGCCAATACCTGGACGGTGCGATAAAGCCGGCGCCTGTGGCAGCCAGGCCTGAATGCCAATGGGTGGGTCATGGGGGCCATTCTCCATGTGCTGCTTGAGCACGGCCGAGTTGATCGACCGGGCTTCGTTTAGGTGGACGATCCGCGTCGCGGTTCATCCTGAAAGAGGGAATGAATCCATAAAAACCGATACGCCATGCCGCGGCATGGCGTATCGAGCCCCCCGCGATACCTGGGTATCAGCGGGTGGTGCCGAGGGTTACTGGATGACCCCGGCGTTGAGGCCGGCAAGCGGCACCTGGGCCGCCTCGCCCAATGCCGAGTTGTATTTCATCTCGCCATAGTTGACGCCGACCAGGCCACCGTAAGTCTGGTAACTCGGGTAACTGGCGTTGATCTTGCCGCTGGCCACCGATTGACGAACGCTGCCCATGTTCAACCCCACCAGGCCACCCATACTCGTGTAGTAACCGCCACTGACCGGGCCCAGGGCCAGGGAGTTGAGGATCTGACCGTGGTTCTGCCCCACCAGCCCACCGATGACGCTGCGCTGGTCGCCATAGACAGCGCCCTTGGCCGTAGCGGTTTCGATAACGGAGCCCAGGGTGCGACCGTTGGTGCCCACCAGGCCACCCACGAAGCTGTTGGTACCACCCCGGACTTCGCCACTGGCTTCGACCGAACTCAGGTCGCCGTCGTTGTTGCCAATCAGTCCGCCGACATGGCTGTTGCTGCCTGCCATGACCTTGCCACGGGCCACGGCATGGCTGACAGAACCGCCGTAGTTGCTGCCGATCAGCCCACCGGTATTGCTGTTGGCGCCCGCGGTGACATTGGTCAGGACCTCGGCGGTGTCGATTGTGCCGTAGAAGTTCTGGCCGACCAGGCCACCCACATGGGTGCCCGAGGTGTCGTAGACCGTACCGCTGGTCCTAACGTCATTCAGCGTGCTGTTCAGGTTGTAACCGATCAGCCCGCCTGCCGATGCACTGCCGTATCCGTTGACCGTGCCGCTGAAGCTGGACTCCCTGACCGCACTGTTGGTGTTGAACCCGATCAGGCCACCAATATTGCTGGCGCTGTTACCCTGCACCGCTGCCGAGGAGCTGGACCGCTCGACCCTACCCGCCTGGTTGTAACCGATCAGCCCGCCCATATTCGTGCCCGCATAATTGCACCAGTAGTTGCCAACTGAACCGCTGCTGGAAGAGTCAGCGATGTCACCGCCCCTGTTGCTCCCGACCAGGCCGCCCGCGCCCCCTGCAAAACCGCGCGCCAGATAACCGCCAACGGCGACGTCCGCCACGCTGTTGGTAATACGCGCGGAGCCCGCCCCACCCTTAACGTTTTCACCGACCAGGCCACCCACCGATGTGCTGTAGCCGTTGCCGTTCACGTAGGAGTTGACCGCCACCGAAGCGCGATCGATGGCACCGCCCGCATTGAGCCCGACCAGCCCCCCCACGACGTTGGTGTTCGAGGCGTTGGCGTTGACGCGCAAGCCAGTGGCGCTGACGTTGGTCAGAGTGCCGGTGTTTCTCCCCACCAGGCCGCCGATATAGCTGAAACCCGTTCCAGAAGTGTTGCCATTCACCGTCATGTTGGCCAGCTTCAGGTTACTGATACTGCCCGAGTTGCCGGCGAACAGGCCAACCATAGGCCCGGCATTGGTCACGGTGAAACCGCTGATGGTATTGCCCAGGCCATCGAAGGCGCCGGAGAAAGCGCTATTGCCGCCAATGGACGTGAAGGCGCCGTAGCCCTTGAGGTCGGTCCCCAGGACATACAGGCCATTGAGGTTGTTATTGACCGCCTGCAACTGAGCAGTGTTTTGAATGACATCGTAGAGCGCGCCGTTCGAATCGAACGAAACCCCGGTACCGGACAGGGTGACCTTCGCGTTCTGCCCCAGGGCATAGCCGTCGCCATGGTTCAGCCCGAGGCTGCTATTGGCGCCAGTGAGGGTCACGTTGCCGTTGAGCCGGATGGCTTTCTCAGCATTCATCTCGACCCGGGCCTTGATACCGGTGCTGGCCAGCCCGCCATTGACCTCGATATCGCGCTTGGAAGACAGCTTCAGCTGATTGCCACTGTTCCAGGTAACGGGACCGCCCACCACCACATCGCCGACACTACTGGCCAGTTCGATATGGGTGGTCGCCAGGTTGTTCGACAAGGTATCGGCGTAGGCCGTGTCGCTGCCCGATGCCGCTGTCGGATTGACCTTGACCTCACGCGAGGTGATCTTCCAGCTGCCGGTCTGGCCGTTGCTGGCCAGGGTATTGACCCGGGTCGCCAGTTGCACCTCGGTGTTCGCGCCTTTGGTCTCGATCACACCGCCGTTGCCTACGGTACCGATGGCGCTGGCGGTCATCGCCCCGCCCACCAGTACCTTGCCCATGTCGCCGCCATCGAGGGTGATCCTGCCGGCCGTGCCACGCAGGGTATTGGCCTCGATGGTGCCCTGGTTGTTGACCACGGTCTGCAACATGGTGCCGGCGCTCTTGGCGGTCATCAGCACCTGGCCGCCATCGGCCTTGAGCAGACCGCCGTTTTTCACCAGGGCATCCACTGCGGCACCGTCGACTTGCAGGTTGAGCAGGTTGTTGCCGTCGAAGTTCACGGTGAACTTGTCCCCCGCGCCCAGCGCGATCCGGCCCATTTGCGCCTGGATCACCCCATCGTTGCGCACGTTGGTCCCCAGCAACGCCACGTTGCCGCCCTGGTCGGCAATGATCTCGCCGTTGTTGATGATCTCCGCTGGCGAGTTGCCCGAAAACTTGTAGTTGCCAGCGTTGAAGTCGGCGTCGCTAATGCTCCGGGTCGAAGCTACCAGCCCCCCCACATTGACCTGGGCGCCCTGGCCGAACATCACGCCATTGGGGTTGACCAGAAACACCTGGCCGTTGGCATCGATCTGGCCCTGGATATCACTGGCGTTGATACCGACGACGCGGTTCAGTGCAACCGAGCTTTTAGTGGGCTGGTGGAAGGAAACCTTCTCACCCTTTTTGACGCTGAAGTCATTCCAGTTGGTGATCAGCTTGTCACTTTTCTGGTTGATCGACATTTCCTTGCCATCGTTGAAGGTCAGGATATTGGCTTCCCCGGAGACATGGGTATTTCCCGTCGGCAGGGCGAATGCCGACGACATGGCGCCCACTCCCAGCAGGCTGACGGCCGCCACGACCATGCCCTTGCGCGCGCCTGACTTGCGCCGGCGCCGCGCGCCCTCATGAGCCACATTCCAGCATGCCAGGGCCTGGTTCCAAACCAGTGCATACATTTTGTTCACGGTAACGCCCTCTTCACTAAAGAACGCTCTGCAAACCATTTGCAGAGCGACACCACTCCTGCTACGAGCAGGTACTAGAAATATTGCGTCGCGTTCATCCAGACCCGGGGGCGGCGCTCCGGCTTTTCCTGGGTCTTGCCGTCGTCATGCAACGGCCAGGCGAGCGTCAGGTTGACTTGCTGCGAAGGCCCCACCCAGTTGGCGCCGATACCGGTCGCGGTGATCCGGCGGGTGTTGTTCTCGGAGGTCCAGGGTTGGCGGTTGACCTTGACCGTGCCATTGTCGGCGAAGGCGCTGAGCTGCCAGCGCGGCGCCAGGGCATAGCGCAGTTCGGCGCTGGCCTGCCAACCCTGGTCGCCGCTGCCAGCGCCCAATGAATAGCCGCGCACACCGTAGGGACCGCCAAGGCCGAGCTTTTCCGAGCTGTCCAGGTTGCTGTTGGCCCATTGCGCACTCAACCGGGTATAGAGCTGGAAGCGATCGCTCAGGCGTTGCAGGCGCGCGGCGTTGAGATTGAGCTTGGCGAACTCGCCCGAGGTGCCCGCGGTGCGGCCATCGCGGACCTCTTCCGCGCGGTCGCCGAAACGCAACCGGCCGCTGCCGTAGGACAGATCGAAGAAGTTCTGGCCCCCCCGGAAAAAACGGTCCTGGCTGTTGCCGTTGAGGCTCAGGGTCCACAGGTCGATCCGTTTGCGGCTGCTCTCTTCGTAAAAGTCGATATCGTCGCGCAGCCGTTTGTCTTCGTATTGCAGTTGCGCAGTGAGGTCGAAGGTGCGGCTGCGCACCAGCGGCTGGGCGACGAAGAGGCTGCGAAAGCTGGCAACGCCGTGGTAATCGAGGACTTCAAAGTCCCTGCCCACGCGGTAGCTCATTTCCGAATACGCCCCCCCGATGCGGGTCGACCAGGGGCCGACCGGCAACTGGTAGGCCGCGCGGTAATAACGCTGCGACTCGTCGCTGCGCATGGCGCGCAGGCTGAGCTGGTCGCCGAGGCGCAAGGGGTTGTTGAGGTTGAGGCTGCCGCCCAGACGGTATTCGCCGGTGTAATAACCGCCGAAGTTGTCCGCCTCCAGGGTGCCGTTCAACAGTGGCCCGGACTCGGTATCGACCACCAGGTCGGTGGTCCCGTATTCCTGGCCAGGACGCAGGGTACCTCGGGCCTGGACCCCGGGCAGGTCGCTCAACAGCAAGAGACTGCGTTCCAGGTCCGCGTCGTATACCGCCTCGCCGCTGTTCAGCGACGACAGCGGCGCCCGCACCACCTGATCCAGGGCGCGCGAACGGTTCTGCACTTCGATGCGCCCGTAACGCCCCTCGACCACCGCGATCCGCACCAGGCCGTATTCAATGTCCTGGGGTGGCAGGAAAGCGCGGGCCAATACATAACCCTGCTTCTGGTAGTAGTCGGTAATCCGCTGCGCAGCCCCACGCAAACCGGCCAGGTCCAACTCCTTGTCGTGCAGGTCGGCCAGCAGCGCCTGCAAGCGCTCTGTGCTGAAAACCTGATTGCCCTCGATTGCAAACGTCTCGACCTGCACCCGGATCCCGGAAGTGTCCGGGGCTGCCGGAGCGGCGGGTGTCTCGGCCTTGGGCAGGTCCAGCTCCAGTTCCGAAGGAGCAGGCTGCGCCGGCTGGACCGACTCGATGTCACGCATCGCCTGGCCGGCGTTGGGCACCTGCACCGTCTTGGCGGCAGTGGGCACCTGCGCCGCCTGGGCGACATTGGGCAACGCCAGCGGCAGCATGGCTGCCAGGGCAAAACCGACGCCACGCCCCGGCAGGCGCATGCCCGCTGCTCGTGGCCCTGCGGACACCCGATCGCACCCCCGGGGCAACCCGCCCGCTACGACCTGGTCCGAGACAAAACTATTGCTGTAACCGCGCACTTCCACTCAGCGTCTCCCCGCTGTCTATCGCCACCTGGTAACGAACGACCGTCGCGCTGGCGACGGCTGCCTTTTTTGTTGCGGGCAGGGCGATACGGGTCGTGCCGAAAGGCTCGAGCGTGATCCCCTGCCAACTGATCGATTGAGTCCCGCTGCCCAGTTCCAGCTGCGGGATGGACACGTAGTAAGGCGCCCGGCTGGTGGCCAACAGCGCCATCTGCCCGTCCGACCCCGGGGTCTTGTCGAGGCTCCAGAGCACTTGCCCGATTGCCTCGTCCGCCTTGCCGGCAAGGCCCGAAGGGCGGTACAGCAGCTTCATGCGCATGCGATAGGCCAGGCGCAGCACATTGCTGTCGGTGGTCGTCACTGGTGGCACTTCGAGGAAGTTGATCCAGAACACCGACTCGCGATCGCCGGGCAAGGGCTCGCCGGTGTAACGCACCACCAGGGCGCTGCGCTGTTGTGGGTCCAGCCGTGAAATCGGTGGCGACAGGACGAACGGCACCTTCAGGCGGCTCGGGTCGGCATGCGTATCCCCCCGGTCCAGCCAGGCTTGCAGGAGGATCGGCGCATCGCCGGTGTTGCCGACCCTGACCGTCAACGCCGGGGCATCGGCCGGGTAAATGAAGCGCGTGCCGGTAATGGCCAGCGCCGCCTGGGCGTCGACGCACAGCGACATCAGCAACCAGGCCGACAGCAGGCCGCCACAGATCCGCCGAGCCATGGCCGAGGGGCCGCGCAAGCCGCATGCCTGTTGCATCAGCCGTTCCTCGCCTGGGCGGATGCCCCGGCAGCGTCGGGAGGTACCGGGCGGCATGGCAGGTCGAATACCTCATAGCCCTTCGCCTCGGCCGCCTTGGCAGACGTTGCATCGCGTTCGGGCAAGCGGTAGTCGATCAGGCATTGCTGCCCGGGCTGGTCGCCCCATTCGACGCGGATCGAACCCTGGTCCTTTTCGCTGCGCAGCACCAGGCGACTGCCCTGGCCGACCGCGCCCATTTCCACCCCGCTCTCGGCGTCGGTGGCGATCGCGGCAAACGGCAGGAGCGCGCCATTGGGTTGCAAGCTGTTGATCAGGAAAGAGCGCGCCTTGCGGGTCGGGTACGACAGCATCACCACGGCTCCCGCCACCGGCGCGGTGTTGCGCGAGCTCACCTGCAGCTCGACGTCGTCAGGCATGCCCAGCGGGTCGATATCCACGGTGTTGAGCTGGAAAGGCGTCAGGCTGGGCACTACCGCGTAACCGCTGCCATTCACCCGCGCGCCGCTGTAGCCGACCCCTGCGCCCTTGGCATGAGGCGCGTAGACCAGGCCGCTGGTCTCGCTCAGGGTCTGGGCAAACGTCAGCCCTCCGGGGTGCAGGATCATGCCGCCGGAAGCGCCGATGGACGCCTGGCGGTAATCGCTGCCCTGGGAAAAACTGGAACTCAAGGCCACCTGGGGCAAGGAATAATTGAGACTGGCGTTGTGGCTGGTTTCCCGTTGCTTGTCATCACGGGAAACGGCCACGGCATAGGTGGCTTTGCCCGCGTCGTCCACTGTTCCGGAAACGCCGCTGGTCAGATGGGTTCCCGTGCTCTGGTCGTGACTGACGAAGTTATTGAGCACCGTTGCGCCCCGGGTCTCACGGCCCAGCGGGATCGTAAGGGTCAAACTCAAGGTCGTATTGCTACTGACTGTCCGACGCCCTGAAGACCGGTTCTGTCCCAAGGTGCGCTGTACGGCGAAGGAATAGCTGTTGCCCCGCCACTGATTGCTATAACCCGTGGAAAAGCTCAGGGTCTTGCCTTGTCTATTCCAGTAATTGAGCGCCGAACCACTGGCATAGAAATGCCCGCCAGTGGCCTTCAACTGCTGGCTGATATTCACATCCAGCCGGTCACGCATTCGGGAGAAGGCTTCCACCCGTTCGCCGCCCTCGACGAAGTCCTGCAACGCGACCGCGTCATGCAGTCCCAAATAACCACGGGTCGAGTAGCGATAAGCCAGTAACGAGAAGTTGGTACCGCTATTGGGCAGGTTCTTGCTATAGGAAAGACGCAGGCTCGTCCCCTTCAGACGGCCCCTTCTGGGTACGTTGGTTTTGGCCTGGGTCACATCGAAGGCAAAGCCCCCCACATCGGTATTGAGCGCGCTCCCCATCAGTACCGACATATAACTGCCCGTGACAGCGCTGCCGATGTATCCGGTAATGTCGTTATCCAGACCGTGCTGGGCTGTCCCTTGCAGCACATACTGGTTACTGCCGCGCAGCCCGGGATCGATGATCTGGCCGGCGGTGAAGCTGTATCGGGAGTTTCCAGGACGCAGTAATTGAACAGTCGTGGCGAAGGGCACGGTAAAGCTGCTGCTCTTCCCGTTGGCCTCGGTCACAGTGACGTTCAAGTCGCCGCCGAAGCTGGCGGCTTGAAGATCGCTGATTTCGAACGGTCCCGGCGCAACGGACGTTTCCGAGATCAAGTAACCACGTTGATAAATAGAGACCTTGGCGTTCGAGCTGGCTGTCCCCCGGACAACAGGCGCATAAAAACGCTCGTTGTCGGGCAGCATCCGGTCATCGCTGGTCAGTTGGGCGCCGCGAAAGGATACGGAGTCGAACAGATCGGCATTGGTGACGCTTTCGCCCACCAGCAACTGTGAGCGCCATCCCGGCAATTCGGTCTGGCCGTAGATGGAGCCTCGCTGATAACGGCTACCCGCTTCCGGAGACCAGGTCAGGGTGCCGTTATGCCGCAAGTGCACCGACCCCATATTGAGCCCCATGTTCAGACCGGCGTAAGCGTCGGTCCGGGTGCGGCCGTTATTCTGTGCACTGAACAGGTTGGTGTTGTAGTTGAGCAGCCCTGCAGAAATGCCGCGATCCCAATTCGCCGGATCGACATAGGTTTTCGACCGGCCTTTCTGCAGGAAATATTGCGGGACCGAAAGATCGATCGTCAGCTTCTTGAGATCGATCTTCGTGGTGAGACCAGGAATGTAGCGAGCCAGGTCGGCGCAGTAGGTGCCCTCCGGCATGTTTTCGGCGGAAGGTTGCGCCGAAGCCTTGTCCAGATCGATACCGGCGCGGACCAGCAACGAACGCTCATAACAGGGCTGGCCCCCTTGCGGCCCGTGCGTGTCGCGAAACTCGATGTTCTGCGTGGCACGCCACTGGCCATTTACCAACAGGTCGATGCGGTAATTGCCCGGAATGAGAAATCCCTGGCGCTCAAAGCGGCTGGTATCGATGGGGGCACCTTCGGTCTGAAACAACATCTGCGAATCGAATACCACGCCCTGCCCCGCAGGCTCGGCAGTGGAAGTTTCGGCCCATGTTTCAGTCGCCATGACAATCGCCGCCGTAGAAACAAGACCTAGAAAAAACCGAACTGGGCTCCAACCGTACGAAACTAACGCACAAGCAAAAACAGCCAGATAACTACGCTGGACGTTCAACATATTCGATACCAGCATGCAGCCAGGTCATAGAGATGACAAAAACTGCAGGGTGAGAAAAGTTACAGGGGCAATGGTTTTTCAAGTACGCGCCGCCCACCGAAGTCATTAATGACCTCGTAATGAACAGAGGCTTTTCGATAAGTCTGAGGAGCCCGTTCAGGCAATGGAAAAAAACCACTACTGAAAGGCGCGATCATTTCATCTTTAATTGCAACCCGCCGCCCATCCAGAGCAACTTCGATTTTTCCGAAAGAAACGTAATACGCAGTCGGATTAGTTACCTGAATTCCCAGGTGATTCTCGACCTTGCCTTTTTCATCCGGATGACCGGCTTGTTTGAACTGCCAATCGAGCTTGTTCGCCACCAGGTCCACATCCGACTTCAAGCTCTTGGGTCGGAAGAACACTTTGATTCGGGTTCTGAAGGTAAACTGCAAGACATTTTCATCGACTTCCTTGCGCGGAGGTGTTTCCAGCACATTGAGCCAGAACAAGGATTCCCTATCTTCTGCAAGTTTTTCACCCGTGAAGGAAACACGCAGTGAAGCTGAACTGTCCGGATCCAGGCGAATCACCGCCGGGGACACCAAAAATGGAACTTTCATTTCCTCGGGCCCCTTAGTTGAATCGCCATCATCAATCCAACTTTGAGCCAATGCAGCAGAGGCACCGGTGTTGCTCATTTTTATTGTAACTTCACGGGCATCCGACGGATAAACCAGTCGAGTGCCCTGGATGACTACCGACGCCTGTACGATTCCAGAACATACGCCCAAGAACATGACGCCGAGAACGAAAGAAGAAAAAATACGCGCTTTCGGCGTCATGAATTACTCCTCGGGCGCTGGCCTTTACTTATACGACAGGGTGTATCGAACGAAGGAGTTACCCGAACCCGCGCCAACACTAGCCGCGGTTGCAACATAGTTCGCCTTGAACTTGAGGGTTGCAGTGTTGGCTGCAACGGTGGCGACCTGTGGCGTGGCTTCCGACTGACCGAGCGGGATTTTCGTGCCAGCAGCGACATCGTCGTTGAACACCTGGATCTGTACGCCGGTGGCAGGCGCAGCGCCAATCAGCTTGAGGTTCCCGGTCACCACGTCGACGTTGCCCACCTGGTCAAAATCAACGACGACCTTGGTTCCATTGGCACATTGCGCGCCGGACAGCACCAACGCGAACTTCTCGAACGGAGAAGCATCGCCAATGGCCTTGAAGATCGAAGGAGAGATGCGCCCCAGTTCCACGTTGGTGATGTTGTTTTCACCCGGTGCCTGGCCGTTGATATTGCAAGTCACGTCAGAGATGCTGCCAGAGAAGTTAACCACGCCATCAGTGGCATGAGATAACGAAGGAACAAGTGCAGCAAGCATCAAGCTGGAAGTTGCCAGGGACAGTAAAGATGTGCGTTTCATGTGATTTCCTTGTTCACGTTGATCGGCAAAAGAAGTTCAATCTATTTGATTGTCCTCCCGGTTCAGCCATGACCAAATCACACTGGCCATGGCAGCCCAAGCCTCTCTCATTCAAAGTCTAAGTCAATGGGTCGACAACAATAGCAAGCTCCTTTAGGTGCCCCATGAAGAACGCCCAAAGGAAGCCGTAGCTTACCGATCAACCTTCGAATTTGAATTGAGAGACGGCCGAAGCACCCATCAGAAATATCTTAATAAACCGCTCATTGATTTCGTCTTTACTTATGAGACAAGACTGTGTACTTCTTCAACGCGTTGCGTGTTAGCTGAACTCTACCAAGTGCTCGCGTCGCAGCAGCCTGAACCAGGCCAACTCGCTACTCAATAAAAAATGAAAGGAGTCTACCCGCAGGCCTGCGCAATGAGCGCCGACAAAAAGGCCCAACCTCAATGAGAAGAATTGAATATAGAGAGTAAGAATATAAAACCTACACGCATAACCAATATAGAGAGAGCACACTATGGGATCCATAGTCATAGTCGACGACCACCCCCTGGTCAGGGTTGCATTGAAAGTCATACTTGAGCGTAACGGGCACCATATCGCCGCCGAGGCAGACAATGGCGTCGACGCCATTCAAGTTGTTCGTACCCATAAGCCGGACTTGGTAATACTTGACCTCGATCTACCGCAACTGGACGGGCTATCCGTACTTACTCACTTCAAGGCCAATAATTTCCTGGTAAAAACACTGATATTGACTTCCAGCGACTCAAAGAACTTTGCCGTACGTTGTTTGCATGGGGGCGCAGCAGGGTTCATCTGCAAGGACGAAGCGCTGGATGAGGTGGGAGATGCAGTAAAAGCATTGTTATCAGGGCATACCTATTTTCCTGAAAGCTCTCTGCTCCTGTTGCAGGAAAGCATTCACACCAACCAGATGCAAAGCATTGCCGCCTCCCAGCTGACCAACAGGGAAATCACCACATTAAGGTTATTGGCACAGGGTCTTAACAACAGGGAGATTGCAGCGACTCTGCTTATCAGTCACAAAACGGTCAGTACTTACAAAGTAAGACTCTTGAAGAAGTTCAACACCACCAACCTTCTGGCCCTGATTGAAATAGCCAGGCAGAAAGGAATCATATAGGCCTCTTGCGAACCCCAGCAGCGCATGGACATCTGTCTGTTCCAGAATCAGCGTCTTATCGGTTTTGCGACGGGACATCGAGCACTACTCCCTTGGAGAAGCAGAGGAATCAGCGCTCACGAGGCAGTTCTCTCAGATTGATTGGCCCATCATCCTGTATGGCTACAAGACAGATGTCCTTGAGGTTGAGCAACGCCTGCTCGACCCACTGCGCCCTTTCCAACAGCACTGGCCAGGTCCCTGCGATACTGATTTCCCTCAGGCGCTGGCAGCTGGAGATCAGCGGCTGGTACTTCAATACACAAGCGGCACCCGCCATCTTGTGGCACAGCCTGGCAATGGCTTGCCGATCTTTTTGTTCGCAGTACACCCGCAACAGTTCAAGGTCTTTGATCTGGTAAGTCCGTACCTCCTCGATGAGCCGTCGTGCGACTTGCTCATTGTCGCCAGCAAGGTCCATGAGCCTGCCAAGCACCTCCAGCAACGACTCGGCGGAACCGACCCGGATAGCGTGAAACACCTCGTCATCCACGCTTACCCCTGCGTTGAAACTTGGTGTCTCCGGCGTTGCGCCGACCTGTGCATCCTGCCTATTCATATCTGCCTCCTTGCTCACTTGAATATGCCGCAGCCCGTTCATCGAATACGGATCAGGCTAGGCAAAACGCCTGGAGGCGAATATCAGACGTTTCTCAAAGCGCTGAACAGGGCGGCTTTACTCAGGGAGTCCCCAGACATTGAAGTCCGGAGAGCATGAAAAAAACCCGCCAGAAAAACGCTCTGCCGGTTTTTTTAATAACTGACGCTGCAACTTGCGGCCACCCAGCACTGGCATGAATCAGCCAGCCCTTGCCGCATAAGGGTTTCAGCCCATTGAGCCGCATCAGTGCCGGGTACCTGCGAGCATTTCGCCAAAAACACATCGACACAATATTGACACCAAAACACCCGCCCGTCGGAATATTGGCACTTCGTACTGTTACTCCCGGTTAACACCTTTACAAGGCCTGACCCCACAACTAAACAACTATCCAACTGATATCAGGAAAGGCCGTATCCCTGAATCAGAACGACCCAGATTCATCCAGCCATTACTTCAGGAGTCCCTTTCATATGGGTGCTCTCAGGCTATTGCGCACCCTGCGCAGCGCAGCTTCAGGCTTGGGCTCATGTTCGCCCAACCGCTCCTGCGACTCGCTTTTCAAGTACGGCGAACTTCTTCACCTGCACGCCACCTGCGTCCCTCTTCCGGCAGGCCCAGACGGCCGACGATGTCCGGGATCAGCTCGCACCGCTCCTTGACACCCTGAGCGGTACAAGCATGGGACTTCGTTCTGTCAGCAGGACCTGGCGATTCTAAAAAAAGCATTCTCGGGAGAAAGACATGGCTACCACTACAACGACCAGCGGCGGCACCACCACTTCGTTTTCCAATACACCGCAGGCGCAGGACGACATTTTCACTACAGGTGTCATTGGCACGAGCAGCGCAGCCATCACTGAAGACCTGCAGGGGATCGTGTATCTGGACGTCATGTCCAATGACCTGGGCGGCAATGCAAAGACACTCTGGTCACTCGATAACGCGACCAGCCTTTCTACTGCTACCAAGATTTATGCTCCGGCCGATCTCCTGGTCCAGGACACGAGCAGAGTCGAGTCGACGAGTTCTGACACCAGCTTCAATGGTGCAAAAATATGGATTACGTCGGATGGAAAAGTCGGCTACGACGCCGCGACCTTATCGACGGCTTTCAAGGCGCAACTTCAGGCACTTGCTGCCGGAGCGTCCCTGACAGACAGCTTTACGTACGCGATTCGTCTCGGCAATGGCACACTCAGCTGGGCCACTGCGCAGGTGCAATTTGCAGGTGTAAATGACAGTGTGACGATGAGCCTCGGCGCACAGGCCGGTACCGTAACCGAAGATGCGACCACGACAGCGAGCCCGACCGACTCGCACAGCGCGACGGGCACGATTGCCTTTAGCGATGTCGATCTGAGCGATACGCATACCGCCTCGTTCGTGGCGGCGCAAGGCAATGCCACAGCGCTGGGCAACTTCGCCCTCGCCTCTGTGATTGAAGCCGCCGATACGGCCAACGGCACCGTCAACTGGACTTACACCCTGGATAACGCGGCAGCCCAGTCCCTGGCCCAGGGTCAGACGGCCAGCGAAACTTATGTGGTCACCATCAGTGACGGGCTTGGCTCGTCGACAACGCAGAATGTGACCATCACCATCACCGGTACCAACGACCAGGTGCAGATCACCAGCGGCGTGCAGAGCGGAGATGCCAAGGAAGACAGCGGCGACTACGCTGCCAGCGGCAACATCACCTTTACCGACGCCGACCTGATCGACAGCCACAGCGTTACCGTCACGCCGGGCGCTTCGGGCTACCTGGGCAGCTTCACTACAGACCCGCTGAACGACAGCACCGGCACGGGCAGCGGCTCGCTGGACTGGCACTTCGCGGTAGACAACGCTGCCCTGCAGTTCCTCGGCGAAGGCCAGACCGTCACCCAGACCTATAACGTGGCGATCGGCGACGGCACGGTGCAGACCGTGACCATTACCCTCACCGGTACCAACGACCGACCGACGCTGACGATTGCCGACACTACCGGCGCCATGAGCGAAGGCAACGCTGCGGCCACACTGAGCGACAGCGGCGCCCTGAGCTTTGCCGACCTGGACAACATCGACGTGGTGACGGTGTCGCACACCGCCAACGGTGACATCGCCTGGAGCGGTGGCAGTCTCAATGCGGACGTGGCTTCGGCACTGGTGGCCGGCTTCTCGGTCGATCAGAACAGCTGGGACTACAGCAGCAGCCAGAACCTCGACTTCCTCGGCGCGGGTGAAACCATCACCTTCTCGTACAGGGTGGTCGCCACCGACAACAGCGACGCGGCCAACGCTACATCGGCGACGCAGACCGTCAGCATCACCATTACCGGCAGCAACGACGCGCCGGTACTCAGCTTCGCCAGCGGCAATGATGCCGGAGCCGTGCAGGAAGACATTACCCTCAGCATCAGCGGCCAGTTCAGCTCGATCGACATCGATCACGATGCCTCCGCTATCTGGAGCATCAATGGCTCGCCAACCGGCAGCTACGGTTCGATTGCCGTGGATAGCACCGGCCAGTGGACCTACACCCTGGCCAACGGCACCGATGGCGTTGCCGGTGCGGTGCAATCGCTCAAGGCCGGCGAGAGTCATGATGAGGTGTTCAGCGTGCAGGTCAGCGATGGCCTGGG
>NZ_JAQZAA010000069.1:0-1647 GCF_028640875.1 Pseudomonas sp. SBT1-2
TACTCAAGATCGCTGAAGGTCCTCCGGCCCTTATCGCAGCCTGCGGCAGCGGCTACAGGGATAGCGTCAACCCTGATGGTCGCGTCGCCGTGAAGATTCCCGGCATAATCGGCGCCGCGCTCCCTTCAGGACCTTCCCCATGAACGACACCGAAAGCCTCAAGGATTACCAGCGGGTTCGCCAACTGGCGATCCGTTCGCTGTTCGAGATCATCGAGCAATCCAGCGAAGGCACGGTGATCGTCGACCGCGACGCCAATATCGTCTGGATGAACGAGCGCTACGCCCGGCGCTTCGGCCTGGAGTCGGCGGCGTTCGCCATCGGCAAGGCCTGCGAAAGCGTGATCCCCGGCAGCCTGTTGCGCGAAGTGGTGCGCACCGGGCGGCCGATCCTGCTGGACATGCAGGACACCCCCAAGGACCCGCTGGTGGTGATGCGCCTGCCGATCCACGACGATGCCGGGGCGGTGATCGGCGCCATCGGCTTTGCCCTGTTCGACGAGTTGCGCAGCCTGTCGCCGATGCTCAAGCGCTACCTGAGCATGCAGGAAGAGCTTGCTTCCACGCGGTCGCTGCTGCGGGCGCGGCAGACCAAATACAACTTCGCCCACTTCATCGGCACCAGCGCCGCCAGCCTGGAAGTCAAGCGCCGCGCCCGGCGCAGTGCCAGCGCCGACTCGCCGGTGCTGCTGCAAGGCGAGACCGGCACCGGCAAGGAGCTGCTGGCCCAGGCGATCCACGCCGCTTCGCCACGGGCGCACAAGGCCTTTGTCAGCATCAACAGCGCGGCGATTCCGGAAACCCTGCTGGAAGCCGAGTTCTTCGGCACCGCCCCCGGCGCCTTCACCGGCGCCGACCGCAAGGGCCGCGCCGGCAAGCTGCAGATCGCCCAGGGCGGCACGCTGTTTCTCGACGAGATCGGCGACATGCCCCTGCCCCTGCAAAGCAAGCTGCTGCGGGTGCTGCAAGAGAAAGAGTTCGAGCCAGTGGGCTCCAACGAGGTGATCCAGAGCGACGTGCGGGTGATCGCCGCCACCTCCACCGACCTCGAAGCGGCGATCAAGCGCGGCGAATTCCGCGCCGACCTGTACTACCGCCTCAATGTACTGCCGATCCAGGTGCCGCCGCTGCGCGAACGCCTGGACGACCTACCGGCGCTCAGCGAAGCCATCCTCGAAGAACTGCGCAGCCAGCACGAACTGACCCCCGACGCCCTGGCCCTGCTCGGCCAACACGCCTGGCCCGGCAATATCCGCGAACTGCGCAACGTCCTGGAACGCGCCGCCCTGCTCAGCGACGACCTGATGCTCAATGCCGGCGACCTGCGCGCGGCCATCGGCACCTTCAGCCCGGTGCCACGCGCGGCCAGCGCCCAGGCCGCCGAGGTGCAGCCCAACGAAACCTTCGCCGCCGCGCGGGAGCGCTTCGACCGCCAGGTGATCGAGACGGCCCTGGCGCACTGTGGCGGCAAGGTGGTGGAAGCCGCGGCGCGCCTGGGGCTGGGGCGCTCGACTTTGTACAAGAAGATGGCGGCGCTGGGGATTGAAGAGTCTCAATAAAGAGACATGCATCTCCATACAGAGAAAGAGCCAGCGCTACGCGCTGATCGCGGGCAAGCCTCGCTCCTACAGAAGCATATAAGTGCGTC
>NZ_JAQZAA010000069.1:1695-6238 GCF_028640875.1 Pseudomonas sp. SBT1-2
CTGTAGGAGCGAGGCTTGCCCGCGATGACGCCCTTTCAGCCACCAAAAGTCTCAAAACAGAGACACAACATCACTCATCCTCTCAAAAACCATACAAATATCCTTATTTATCAAATACTTAATCATCTGGCACAAAACTCGCTATAGCCCCGCCCACACCCGCAACACCCTACAAAAATAACAATCCTGGAGAGACACACCATGAGTGTGATCATTGCCCTAGCAGCCCTCGCGCTGCTGATGTTGGCTGCTTACCGTGGCTACAGCGTTATCCTCTTTGCCCCCATCGCCGCCCTCGGCGCCGTCCTGCTCACCGACCCGTCCGCCGTGGCACCGGCCTTCACCGGCGTGTTCATGGAGAAGATGGTCGGCTTCATCAAACTCTACTTCCCGGTGTTCCTGCTCGGCGCGGTGTTCGGCAAGCTGATCGAGCTGTCGGGCTTCTCCCGTTCCATCGTCGCGGCGGCCATCCGCCTGCTGGGCACCCGCCAGGCGATGCTGGTGATCGTGCTGGTCTGCGCCCTGCTGACCTACGGCGGCGTCTCGCTGTTCGTGGTGGTGTTCGCGGTCTATCCGTTCGCCGCCGAGATGTTCCGCCAGAGCAATATCCCCAAGCGCCTGATCCCGGCGACCATCGCCCTCGGCGCGTTCTCCTTCACCATGGATGCCCTGCCCGGCACCCCGCAGATCCAGAACATCATCCCCAGCACTTTCTTCAATACCACCGCCTGGGCCGCGCCCTGGCTGGGGGTGATCGGCACCATTTTCGTGTTCTGCGCCGGCATGCTGTTCCTGCAGCGCCAGCGCAACAAGGCGCACAACGCCGGTGAAGGCTATGGCAGCGACCTGCGCAACGAGCCGGAAACCGCCGCCGACATCCAGCTGCCCAACCCCTGGATCGCCCTGTCGCCGCTGTTGCTGGTGGGCCTGATGAACCTGCTGTTCACCCACTGGATTCCCCTGTGGTACGGCAAGACCCACAGCCTGGCCCTGGCCGGCATGGCCGCCCCGGTGCAGACCGACGTCGCCAAGCTCACCGCCATCTGGGCGGTCCAGGCCGCCTTGCTGGTGGGCATCATCGTGGTCCTGGTGTTCGGCTTCTCGGCGATTCGCGGCAAGCTGGCCGAAGGCAGCAAGAGCGCGGTCAGCGGTGCCCTGCTGGCGGCGATGAACACCGCTTCGGAATACGGCTTCGGCGCGGTAATCGCTTCCCTGCCGGGCTTCCTGGTGCTGTCGGACTGGCTGAAAAGCATCCCCAACCCGCTGGTCAACGAAGCCATCACCGTGACCCTGCTGGCCGGCATCACCGGCTCCGCCTCGGGCGGCATGAGCATCGCCCTGGCGGCCATGTCAGAGACTTTCATCAGCGCCGCCCACGCCGCCAACATCCCCCTGGAAGTGCTGCACCGCGTGGCCGCCATGGCCAGCGGCGGCATGGACACCCTGCCGCACAACGGCGCGGTGATTACCCTGCTGGCGGTCACCGGCCTGACCCACCGCCAAGCCTACAAGGACATTTTCTGCATTACGCTGATCAAGACCCTGGCCGTTTTCGTCGTGATCGCCACTTTCTACGCCACCGGCATTGTGTGAGGTATTCATGAGTAATCTTGCGGGCAAGACCGCCCTTGTCACCGGCTCCACCAGCGGCATTGGCCTGGGCATCGCCCTGAGCCTGGCCAAGGCCGGCGCCCACCTGATCCTCAACGGCTTCGGCGACGCCTCGACGGTGATCGCCGAGGTCGCGCGCCTCAATAAGAACAGCGGCGGCAAGGTCGGCCATCACCCGGCCGACGTCAGCGACCCGGCGCAGATCGCCGACATGCTCGCCTACGCCGAGCGCGAGTTCGGCGGCGTCGACATCCTGGTCAACAACGCCGGCATCCAGCATGTGGCGGCGGTGGAGGAATTCCCGGTGGAGCGCTGGGACTCGATCATCGCCATCAACCTGTCGTCGGTGTTCCACAGCACCCGCCTGAGCCTGCCGGGCATGCGCGCCAAGGGCTGGGGGCGGATCGTCAATATCGCCTCGGTGCATGGCCAGGTCGGCTCGGTGGGCAAGGCCGCCTATGTGGCGGCCAAGCACGGGGTGATCGGCCTGACCAAGGTGGTCGGCCTGGAGACCGCCACCAGCAACGTCACCTGCAACGCCATCTGCCCGGGCTGGGTCCTGACCCCGCTGGTGCAGAAACAGATCGACGACCGCGCCGCGGCCGGTGTCGACCCGCAACAGGCGCAGCACGACCTGCTGGCGGAAAAACAGCCGTCCCTGGAGTTCGTCACGCCTTCGCAGTTGGGCGAGTTGGTCCTATTCTTGTGCAGTGAGGCCGGCAGCCAGGTGCGTGGCGCGGCGTGGAATATAGACGGCGGCTGGCTGGCGCAATAAACGCGATCCCTGTAGCCGCTGCCGAAGGCTGCGATAGGTCCGAAGGACCTCCGCGACCTTGAGACCGCCACGACCGTTCCGGTCGATCGCAGCCTGCGGCAGCGGCTACAGAGTTGGAACAGCTTTGTGTGTGCAGCAGAAAAACAAGAGGCCACCCATGTCCGAATTACTCTGGCAACCCAGTGCCGAGCGCATCAGCAAGACCCGCATGGAAGCCTTCCGGCGCTTGATCAATCACCGTTACGACCTGGACATCGATGACTACCCCGCCCTGCACCAATGGAGCATCGAGCAGCGCGAAGCCTTCTGGCAGGCCATAGTCGATTTCTTCGATGTCGAGTTCCATGCGCCCCCCAGCACGGTGCTGATCGAAGGCAGCAGCATGCCCGCCGCCCAGTGGTTCCCCGACGCCACCCTGAACTTCGCCGAACACCTGCTCAAGCGCCGTGACGACGGCGTCGCGGTGGTGGCGATCAACGAGAACGGCCAGCGCGAACAGCTGACCTACAACCAGCTGGCGGCCCATGTCGCCGGCCTGCAACAGAGCCTGCGGGCCGCCGGTGTCGGCCTCGGCGACCGGGTCGCCGCCTGCATGCCCAACACCTGGCAGGCCCTGGTGGCCATGCTCGCCACCACCAGCCTCGGCGCCGTCTGGTCCAGCTCCTCGCCGGACTTCGGCACCCAGGGGGTGATCGACCGTTTCGGCCAGATCGAACCCAAGGTGCTGATCACCTGCGCCGGCTACCGCTACGCCGGCAAACAGATCGACCAGACGGCCAAGGTCAACGAAATCCTCGAACGCCTGCCGTCCCTGCAACAGCTGATCATCGTGCCGTACGCGCGGCCCGAAGCTCGCGCCGAAGACTTCCGCACCTCGGCCAGGGTCGCGCTGTGGGACGACTTCTACCGCCCCGGCGGCGAGCCCCAGTTCGTTGCCGTGCCCTTCACCCACCCGCTGTACATCCTCTATTCCAGCGGCACCACCGGCGTGCCCAAGTGCATCATCCACAGCACCGGCGGCGTGCTGTTGCAGCACCTTAAGGAGCACGGCCTGCACACCGACCTGCACGCCGGCGAAGTGCTGTTCTACTACACCACCTGTGGCTGGATGATGTGGAACTGGCTGGTCTCTGCCCTGGCGGTGGGCGCCACGGTGCTGCTGTACGACGGCTCGCCGTTCCACCCGGCGCCCGAACACTTGATCGACCTGATCGACCAGGAAGGCATCAGTGTTTTCGGCACCAGCCCCAAGTACCTGGTGGCCCTGGAAAAGGCCGGCATCGAGCCACGCAGCAGCCACTCCCTGGCCAGCCTCAAGACCCTGCTCAGCACCGGCTCGCCGCTGTCGCCGCAGAGCTTCGACTACGTGTACCGGGCGTTCAAACAGGACCTGTGCCTGGCCTCGATGTCTGGCGGCACCGATATCATTTCCTGCTTCATCATCGGCAACCCGCTGTTGCCGGTGCACCGCGGCGAAATGCAGGGCAAGGGCCTGGGCATGGCGGTGGAGGTGTGGAACGACCAGGGTCAGGCGGTGATCGGTGAAAAGGGCGAACTGGTCTGCACCCGGCATTTCCCGGCCATGCCCATCGGCCTGTGGCACGACCCACGGCACGAGAAACTGCGTGCCTCCTACTTCAGCCAGTTCCCCGGGGTCTGGGCCCAGGGCGACTACGCCGAGCAACTGGCCCATGGCAGCTGGCTGATTCACGGCCGCTCGGACGCCGTGCTCAACCCCGGCGGCGTGCGCATCGGCACCGCGGAAATCTACCGCCAGGTGGAGAAACTCGAACAGGTCCTGGAAAGCCTGGCCATCGGTCAGCAATGGGACAACGACGTGCGGGTGGTGCTGTTCGTGCGCCTGCAGGACGGCGTGCAACTGGACGACGCCCTGCAGGAGCAGATCCGCCAGGTAATCCGCGCCAACACCACGCCCCGCCACGTACCGGCGAAGATCCTCGCGGTCAGCGACATTCCCCGGACCATCAGCGGCAAGATCGTCGAACTGGCGGTGCGCAACGTGGTGCACGGCCTGCCGGTAAAAAACACCGACGCCCTGGCCAACCCCGAGGCGCTGGAGCAGTTTCGCGATCGGGTGGAATTGCGCAGCTAGGCCTTGGGGGCCTCATCGCGGGCAAGCCTCGCTCCTACAGAAGA
>NZ_JAQZAA010000070.1:0-116709 GCF_028640875.1 Pseudomonas sp. SBT1-2
TGAGCCGCAAGGCGCTGATCGGCCTGGGCCTGACCCACGCCCAGGCCGACTCGCGGATCAAGCGCTTCACCGCCCACGACGAACAGGTGCAGGAGCGGCATCGATTCCTTGGTGCGCTCCAGGGCGCCATAGGCGTAGTACATCAGGACCAACAGACAGGCCCAGCTAAGCAACGCCAGCACATAGAAGTTGAACAGCACGTTGGTCTCGTCCCCCGGGATCTTGTAGAAATCGTAGATGCAGGCAATCGTCTGCGCCGCCAGCATGCCGAGGAACAGGCCCAGCGCCAGGATGTGTTCCCCGGCACTCAGCAGACGCAGGACCAGGTAAACGAGGTAGAGGGAGAAGACAGTCCACATGACGACGTAGAAATACGCCAGGAACCCGCCCAGGGCATTGGCAGAGAGGACAAGAGCAAGGGTGACCAGCATACCGCCCGCGAACAGCATGACATCCTTGAAGACCGACGGTTTGTAATCATGGGTGACCGCCATGAAGCCAATGATGGTAATGACTGGAATTCCGACGCCCCTGGAAAACGCATCACAGAAATACGAAAACAAATAAGCCGTTTCCGATCCCAATGAAAAGTACAGCAAAGCATTGGTCGCCGAGAACGCAACGACCAGCCATTCCAGGCCAAGCAGATAGTTACGCTTGCGCAGGAGCTTGAGCCCATAAACCAGTCCCGCCGAAACCAATATGAAACAAGCGGCGCATATAACAATATTCCTGAGTTCCATGACACATACTCTCAATGTTTTTATTGATGTTCGATTCGTTGTTTTATTGCGCAGACAAACTTGTGAGATAGCTGGCAATGGCCTTGCGCTCGTCTGCTGACAAGGTCGCGGCAATGGCCCCCATTGCCCCGGTCAGGTCCTTTCGCCGGCCGTCGGCGAAGGCATCGAGCTGCACCCGGAGGTAGTCGGACCCTTGCCCGGCAAGACGCGGGAACTGTTCGCGGCCCATCAGGCGCTCGCCATGGCAGGCCACGCAGCCGCCTGCGGCGACCAGTTTCTGCCCCTTGTCCCGCAGGCCCGGGTCGGGCTGAAAGGACGAGTCGCGGCTCAAAGGCTGTTTGGCGTAGTAGTTGGCCAGTCGGTCGATGTCCTCCCGGCTCAGGGTCATCGCCAGCGGCGCCATGTTCGGGTTGATCCGCTGCCCGCTGGCGAAGTTGTGCAACTGCGCCGCCAGGTATGGGGCCGGCTGCCCCGCGAGGCTGGGGTAGCGCTGATGTTGCGAGCTGCCTTTGGTTCCATGGCAACCGGTACAGACGTCGGTCAGTTGCGGCCATGGGCCTCCGTCGGCCTCGTAGGCCTCGGTCGAGGCGCTGATGTAGTTCTGCAAACGATAGAGGTCGAGCAAATCCCGGCCATACAGGCCCAGCAGGACGGCAACGACTGCGATAATCCCCAGCACAATCTTTCTTTTCATCTTCGCCTCCTACGCCCGACGCAGGGCATTGAGCACCTGCAAGGCACTCTGATGGCCCGAGCGCACGGCCCCGTCCATGTAGCCCGCCCAGATATCGGCGGTCTCCGTACCCGACCAGAAGAGATTGCCGCAGGGAGGACGCAGGGCCTCGCCATGGGTACTCCAGAAACCAGGTGGAATGGGGGAAACGCAGGTGAGTGTCCAGGGGTCGGCTTGCCCCCAGTCATGCTCGTGATACGACACCGGCTTCAATGCCTCGTCGCCCAGTGCCCTGGCGTAAATCTGGGCCAGCACGCGCTGTGCTTCCTTCAGGTCGGAGGACACCATGGCGTTGGTGACGAAGGCATTGATCACGCCGATTTCGCCCCCCGGCGGGGAGTTGTCGTAAGCCCAGATGACGGGGCCATCCGCCTGGATGACATGCCCGTTCAAGCCTTTTTCCCGCCAGAACGGACGGGAATAGACCATGGACGTCTTGCGCGCCGGGGAGTGGGCGGGCCAGGCACGTTGCAGCGCCGCGCGCTCTTCGGGTAGCGGCGGATCGAACCGGAGCTGATGGCACAATGCGGGGTGGATGGCCATGATCACCCGGCGAGCACGGATCTCCCCCTGGTCCGTTTGCAACCGGACGACTTCGCGGTCCCAGTCGGAAACCTGCCGGACCGGGCACGACAAGCGCAGCCGGTCACCCAGTTGCTGCGCCATCTTGATGCAGAGAATCTGCGAACCACCGACAAGCCGGGTGCCCTGGGCGCTGTCCTTGATCGAGTCGAGCTGCATGTACTCACAGTTGGCCGAGTTGATCATCGACAGGAAATGCAGGAACCCCATCTTCGCCGGCGCCACGCCGCAGGTCAGGAGGAAGCTGGCATTCCACCCTGCCCGGTCCTCGGGCTTGATGGCCTGCCTGGACAGCCAGTCGCCTGCAGAAAGCTTGTCCAGCTCGGCCACCTTCGAAGATTTCCAGGGCGCGCCGCAAGGCACGTCGCGTGACAGTTCGCTGAGCTTCGCCGCGAGCGTCTCATCGGTGCCGAAGGTGCCCTTCAGGTCGATCTCGACCCGCCCGTCGCCGCCAAGAATGACCGTGCTGCCCTCGTAATAGGTGGGGAAGGTACCCACCTCCAGTTCGCGGGCAAGGTCCGCCACGGCGGTCTGTCCAGGCCCGATCCACTGGCCGCCGGCTTCGGACACATAACCCGAGCCCAGGTCGTGATTGAGGGTTCGGCCCCCTACCCGATCCCTGGCCTCGAGGACCACGAATGAGCGGCAACCTGCCTGTTGCAGGTCGCGGGCGGCGGTCAGGCCGGCCAGCCCGGCGCCGATGATGACGACGTCCAGAACATCTCCCCTGTCAGTGGCGGAGTCTGTTTTTCCTGGCCCTTCAGCGGCATTTGCCAGCCCCGCTTTCAGGCCGAGGCTTCCTACCGCTGCCGAGGCGCCGGCAAACTTGAGCAGTTGCCTTCGTCTTAAATCGAGCGGAGTGTCAGGGGTGGGCTTCTTGTTCATACAGGGTGCCTCACGTGTTTTTTATTAAAGTAATCACTCATTGATGAGTGTCATTTCGGCAATAGAAGAGTGACAGCGGCGTTGTACCCGACAGCAACTTTCAGTTCGCCAGAACACAACGGGCGAAGTCATCAAGTTTAAAAACCAGGGTGCGCAGCCAAGTGCATCAAGTTGTTGTTATATGTCCAGCCATCTGTCGAATCTTGAACATCGACAAGTCTGTTAGTTACTGATTGGAAACACGGCGTGCTTTGCGATTGACGTGCTCGTCCATCCTGTGCACCAGGCCCAGCGCCAGGTTGACGGCGCACCACTGCAACGGCTCGGGCAGCGTCGAGGGGGTCTTGTGGCGCAGGGCCGCGAGCAACGGATGCTCGATGCCGCCAATTCGCTCGGCCAGCAGGTGGCCCATGAGTGATTGGGTGGCGACGCCATGCCCGGAGCACCCGGCGGTGTAGAGAATATTGCCCTGCTCTCCCGTTTCACCGACTACCGGCAGTGCGTCGTAGGCAAGGCTGATGTAGCCACTCCAGCATGACTGGATACCCAGGCCGCGCAAGGTCGGGAAGCGGTCTTCGAGTGCTGTTGCCAGTTCGTGATAAGCAACATTGTCCGGCACATTCGGTGTCTGGGATCCATACACATAGCTGAGTCGCTTGGTCGTGACAACCAGCGTATTGCGAGCGGTCAGACGATGACTTTCCATGGTCCAGTGAGGCGTCACCAGACCTTCGCGGCCTGGCCAGCCCAACGAGGCCAGCTGCGCGGGGGACAGCGGCTGGGTCTCGATCGCCGACACCCGCAACGGCACCACCTTGTCGCGCAGCAGGCCAAGCTGCGGTGTATAGGCATTGGTGGCGAGCACCAGATGCGGGGCGCTGGCACTGCCCCGCGCGGTGTTGCACTGGATGATCGGGCCTTCGCTGTAGGACAGCAGCTCAGTGTTCTCATAAATCTTCACACCGGCCTGAAGCGCCGCGCGACGCAGTCCCATCACGTACTTGCCGGGGTCCAGCGTACCGCCGTGTCGCTGCAGGCAGCCAAAGAGAAACGCCGGGGGTATGCCACGAGCGCGCATCTCGGCCTGGTCGAGGAAGCACGCGGACGAGCCCAGCTCGAGACCGATCTGCATGCTCTCGCGCAACTTCTTTTCCTGTGAGGGATGAACCGCCGCCCGAATGATCCCGGAGGCGTTGTAGTCGCAGTCGATACTGAGTTCGCGCAGCCTTCTTTCCACGTAGGCAACGCCCTCGTCATAGAAGGCGACGACTTTCTTCGCCTTCTCATGACCTACGCGCTTGAGGAACATCTCGAATTCGATCCCCAGGCTACCGGCGAGATAACCCGCATTACGGCCACTGGCGCCAAAACCGGCGCACTCTCGCTCGAGAACGATCACCCTGGCGCCAAGGGCGGTAAGCTCCAGCGCGGTGGACAGGCCGGCGAAGCCGGCGCCGACCACGATGACGTCGGCGCTGACATTACCCTCCAGTTCCGGTTGCAGATCGTCCGGTCGCTCCATCCACCCGCCGAGACTGCGAAACTGCCCCGGGCCAGAGGTGGCCTTGATTTCATCGCCCCGACGGGTCGTGGACATGGACTGTTCTCCTATCGACTCAAGATGTGAATGGCGACGGCAGCTTCCTCGACACCCAGAAGCCCGCCACCGTTTTCCTGGATTGCATGACGCGCGCCCTCGACCTGACGCGCACCCGCCTCGCCCCGCAACTGGGTAGTCAGCTCATACAACTGGCCGATGCCCGTGGCGCCCAGTGGGTGGCCCTTGGATTCCAGCCCGCCAGAGGGATTGATCGGGATCCGCCCGCCCACGGTGAAGTCACCGCGCTCGGCGCACACACCACCCTGCCCCTGGGGCGCCAGTCCAAGGTTTTCCGACTGGATGATCTCGCCCATCGCCGAGGCGTCATGCACCTCGGCGACGTGCATGTCCTGCGGCCCCAGGCCGGCGATCTCATAGGCCTGGCGGGCGGCAAGGAGGCTGACATGCTTCTCCGGCTCGCTCAGGTCCCGCAGGGTGAAGCTGCGGATCACGCTGGCGGCGATCCGCACGCAGCGCTTGGGATCGGCACCGATGCGCTTGAGGCCCGCCTCCGTGCAGAGGATGGCGGCGGCCGCGCCGTCGGACAGCGGCGCGCACATCGGCAAGGTGATCGGATACGTGATGGGCGGCGCGGCCAGCACCTCCTCGATGCTGAAGGTCTTGCGGAACTGGGAATAAGGGTTGTGTACCGAATGCTGGTGGTTCTTGGCGCACACCGCTGCGATCTGCCGCTGGGTGGTGCCGTAAGTCTTCATGTGCCAACGGCACATGGCCGCATAGATGGCCATGAACTTGCTGTATGGACGATCGGACTCCGACCCGGCCGGGGGGACGATGCCCTCCCCCATTTTCACCAGGATCTCGTAGTTCTCCTCGGCGGTGGAAACGTCCCAGCCCGTCTCGAACAGTGACAGGGCCTTGAGCTTGTCCGCCACGTTCATCTTTTCGACGCCCAGCGCCAGCGCCACATCGGTGGCGCCGGCGCGCAGGCTCTGCACCGCCAGGTGCACCGCGGTACTGCCAGAAGCGCAGGCGTTCTCGACGTTATAGACCGGCACCCCTTCGATGCCGATCTTGCTGCATACCACCTGCCCCGGGATGGAAAACTGGCCTTGCAACGGGCCGTTGGTGATGCCGGCGTAGAAAACGGCGCCGATGTCCGAACGCTGTGCGTTGGCATCCGCCAGCGCGCCCTGCAGAGCTTCCAGGGCCAGGTTCTGCAGGCTGCGCTCCGGATGCCGCCCGAACTGGGTCATGGCGATGCCGGCAATATAAATGGGTTCCATCAGATAACTCCTCGACTTCAGATCTGACGATCGACGCTTTGCCAGTAATGGGCACGCAGATCCTTCTTCAATACCTTGCCGACCGGACTCCGTGGCAGCGCATCGATGAAATCCACGCTCTTGGGAGCCTTGACCGAACCGAGCCTGGCCTTGCACAGGCTGATCAGTTCTTCGGCGCTGACGCTTTGGCCTGAACTTAACTCGACCACCGCCTTGACGCTCTCGCCCCAGGTTTCGTCCGGCACGCCGATCACCGCGCAGTCCTGCACCGCCGGGTGGGCCCAGAGCACCTGCTCGACCTCGCTCGGATAGACGTTGAAGCCACCCGAGATGATCATGTCCTTCTTGCGATCGGTGATGTGCAGGTAGCCATTGGCGTCGAGGTGGCCGATATCGCCGGTGTGCAGCCAGCCATCGATGATGGTTTCGGCGGTCTTTTCCGGGGCCTTGTAGTACCCCTTCATCACCAGGTCGCCGCGCACGCAGATCTCGCCGGTTTCGCCCTGGGCCAGGATATTGCCCGCGTCGTCGATGATCTCGACCCGGATCAGCGGATTGGGACGCCCCACCGAAGACAGCCGCTCGTCCGACGCCAGCTGGCCGCCATGCAGGTGCTCGCTCGGCGGCAGGTTGGAAATCGATGCCGGCGCTTCGGTCTGGCCGTAGCCACCCGCCATCACCGGGCCGAAGGTCTCGATCGCTTGCTTGAGCTTCTCCACCGACATCGGCGCCGCGCCGTAGAGGAAGTATTTCAGCGAGCTGAAATCGACCTTCTGCGCCAGATCGGGCACATCCAGCAGGCGATAGATGACCGTGGGCGGCAGGAAGGTCTCGGTGACCTTGTACTTGGGAATCATCGCCAGCATCAGCGCCGGATCCGGCTTGGTGATCACCACCACGGTGCCGCCCCGCGCGGAACACGGCAGGGACAGCGTGCCGGCGGTATGGGTCATCGGCGCCGCCGCCAGGTTGACGGGACGATGCTCGTCTTCATAAGGGAAGTTGATCATGAAGTGGGCACAGAACGTCTGCACGCTCCGATGGGTGTTCATCACCCCCTTCGGCATCCCCGTGGTTCCCCCCGTGGGCGAGATCGCCACCACGTCGTCCATGTCATAGTCGACCTGGGGCACGCTGCTCGGCTGGGCATCGCTCCAGGCCGAAAGAGAAGTCGCGCCAGGCAGGTCGCCGTCGAGGCAGATCCACAACCTGATCTTCGGCAGGCTCGCGCGCAGCGAGTCGATGACCGCGGCAAACTCCTTCTGGAAGAACAACACCTCACAGTCGAACGCATCGAGCACGTAGCGGTTCTCTTCGGCGCTGTTGCGCGCGCCGACGGGAATCCAGCACAGGTTGGCGCGCCAGAGTCCCAGCGTGCAGGTCCAGCCCACCACATCGTTGGTTGACCAGATCGCCCCCTTGGTGCCCTTGGGCAAACCCTCGGCCAACAGGGCGTTGGCGATACGGCATGACCGATCGCGGACTTCGGTGAACGTAAACACCCGATCGTCCTGGATATAAGCCGCGCCCTGCGGATTGATCCGCCAGCCACGGTCGAAGAAATCAATAATCGCCATGTCTGTCACTTCAGAGTTGGGTGATGGTTGCGCGGGCCAGGCCACGCTGCTCGAGGAAACCCAGCAGGTAGCGATGGCCGAAAGCCTTCGAGGCCGAGGCAAAACCGACCTTGGCGGTGTCGTTGTCCAGCAGCTTGGTCACTGCCGCGGCATGCAGGGCGCCGGTGGCGATGTAGGGGGTGATGCCGTGCACGGTGGCACGCACCGCCGTCAACTGACCGCGGCCGATGGCGAAGTCCACGGTGCGCTGCAAGGTGCCGCGTTCACGAGGGGGCATGCTCGGCGTTGTCGAACTCACCAGGCTCTGGATGACGGCGTCCTGTTGTTCCTTGGGCAAGTGTTTGTATTCAGCGTCCCACTTCTCGTTCAGTCCATGGACGACTTTCATCACCGGGTTGTCGTAGAAACCGACACAGGACATGCAGCTGCGAACGCGTGCGTCGCGCTCGAAGTACACGGGCAGCGAAGTGCCGCCCCAGGGCAGGCAGAACACCGACTCCATGAGGTCGGGCGAAACGACATTGAAGCTGGCATTGGGGGCGTACATGACCAGCTCTTTCTCCCACAGGTAAAAGGAGTCATGGCGGCAGCCCTCGAAAATCGTGGCGGTCGATCCCACGGTGACACCAGCGCCACGGCCACGAGGCCCGCGGGTCAGGGTCGCGGTTTCCAGGGAGTCGACCCCCGGGGTTTCCAGCGCCAGTTCGGCGGCAATTTCAGCGAAGGTGTACATATAGGCAAGAGAGGGAGAAAGCAGCAGCCCGGCCTGACGGAATTTTTCGCCGAACTGATCGCGCAGGGCAAGGATATGCTGCTGCTCGCCGGCCGGATCCAGGTAGTGGCAGCCGGCATTCAACGCCGCCTCGACGGCCGTCAACCCAAAATTGACGAATGGACCGACCGTGTTGCAGACCACGCGCGCGCCCTTGAACACGGCGCTCAGAGCCTGGACTTCGTGCGGGCACTCGAGGATTTCGTAAGTGGCCGACTCCAGTCCGACGACACGTTGCGCCATCATTTCCTGGGCACGGCTGGCGTTACGTGCGACCGCGGTAAACGGAATGTTCTGGTCGATCAACCAGTCCATCATCAACATGCCGGTGTAACCACTGGCGCCATAGACAACGACAGGATATTTAGCCATTGGAGTGTTCCTCATTGTTGTTATTGGATGAGTGTTGCCGGGGGATCCTTCAGGATCAGTTGTTCGCCCAGCCTTCGGCGTAGAGCTGTTGGGCCAGCAGCCCCAGGCGCATGGTCAGGACACGGTTCTCGCCGTCCTCGATCAGCGCGGACTGTGTATCGCGCAACAATTTCTCGATCGGGTATTCACGGGTGGTGCCGTTACCGCCGAACAGGCGGAAGGCTTCCTCGACCACGGCCATCGCTTCTTCGGTCACCGTGACTTTGGCGGAGGCAGTGGCGTAAGGATGGGTCTGCGGTGACAGGCGCGCGAAGCTCAGCGAACGCCGGGCGACTGCGCGGGCGATTTCGACCCGGCGCAGCATTTCGCCGAGGCGCAGGCGGGTCATCTGGTGGTCGATCAACATCCGCCCGCCCTGCCGGCGCTCGTGGCAGTACTGCAGCGCATATTCGAAGGCCGCCCGGGCGACGCCGGTGAACACCTGGCTCATGTGCGTACCGGCATAGGACCAGGAGGAGCTGACGGCACCGTAATAAGCATCGCGCTCGGCGATGGCGTAGCGCCGGGGCACCCGTACGCTGTCGAAATAGATCTCGCCCTGGGGCAGAGAGCGCTGACCGATCTTGTCCAACGGCTTACCCTTGGACACGCCTTTGAGATCCAGCGGGATGATGACGGCAATGCCATGGGGCAAGCCGTCACGGTCGTAGAAACCATCCCCGTAATCGGCGCACATCAAGCCGAAAGCCACCTGCGCCACCGCACCGTTGGAGACCCAGGCCGAACTCTGGCCGTTGATGATGATCTCGTCGCCGACCACCTTGGCGGTCAGGTTGCCGATATTGGCCTGCTGCCCCGCGGGCCAGTCGCGCGCTATATCGAAGAGTTGGTTGTCACTGCCGCGATCGGGCTGGGTGGCCATCCAGCAGCCGATCCGCCCCTGGCAAAGCTCTATCAGTTCGGTATTACCGGCGGCGACGGCCATCTGCAGCGGAAAGCCGGCGCAGCCGAGAGAAACCGCCAGGCCGGCATCGCCCCAGCCGAGTTCTTCGCCGATCAGCGACTCGATCCGCACCGCCATCTCCGGCGGCAGCTCCGCCAGCAGTGCCGGGTCGAGTCCCAGCTTGGCGAACTCGCCGAACAACGAATAGTAAGGCGAGCCTGGGGCGACGACTTCCTCGGAACTCATGCGATCGAGCTCGCGACCCAGCGGCCGCAAGACGTCCTTGGCAAAACGATGCACGGAAGCCTGGATCGCAGCTTCTTCCTCGCTCAGCGGGGTTTCGAAACCGGACAGCCCGGCAGCGGGCAAGGTCAGGGTGGGCTTGAGCGAGATCATCAGAGCACCTCCAGCGAGAACGTGTTGCGAGCCGCCGCGCGACGCGCGCCGGGACGATCGAAGCCGAGCGATCCGCCGGGAAGTGCTCCCGAGCGCGATCCAGTGATGCGAGCTTTCATGTGCAACCTCCTGCGTCTTGTTATTTGAGATCGACTCTAACAAGGTGATTTATTTAACGCAACATGTGTTACGTAAATTAATCGCGGGTGCATGAACGGGCAATCTACAAGCGCGAAATGTCCGCGAAAGCAGACCGGAAAAAGAGCCTGGGCCCTCGTCGACACAGGCAGAAAAGCCCTACCTGGCAAGGCTTAAAAAGAAGGGGCCACGCCTGGAGTGGAGTACTGCACGGGCCCCTTAAAGGACGAAGATCAGGACCTGGCTCGACGCCTGAAGCGCCGCGCCGGTCCACTTGGAACAGGTACCGCGGACTCACTCACTCGGGTGTATCGTCCCCTCCTCCTGGCCTTGCATGGACACCACACCCCGTCGCGAAAACAGGATGGGCGAGCCGTTGCCGTTCAACAGCGCAGCCGTCAGCGAAACACCCTCGGCACTCTGCTGTTCCTGGAAGTTCAGCCCGCCGTCGCTGCTGCTCACCATCAGCCCATCAAGGCCGACCACGACGACCTGCTGCCCCGCTACCGCGATGCCGGTTACCGAGCTCTTGCTCTTCAGGGGTACGCGTTTCCAGCTCAGTCCGTCCGCGGAGCCCTGCAGCAGCGTGCCCCGCTGGCCGCCGACCAGCAGCGACCCATCGGCCAGCACCGCTCCCGTCCAGAGGGTGCCGGCATAACCGCTATCCAGGTAGCGCCAGTGCTTGCCCTGGTCATCGGAGCGCAGCACCTGGCCGCGCTCGGCGGTGGCGTACAGGCGCCCCTGGTGGTCGGCGAAAAGCCCCATCAGGTTCAGATCGGCGCGACTCGCTCCAGGCGGTGCCTGCAGCTTCTGCTCACTCCAGTTGAGGCCGCCGTCGTCGGTGGTCAGCACCTGCGACCACAGGCCCACGGCGACGCCCTGCCTGGGATTGAAGAAATGCACGGCAAACAACGGCCGATCCTCGGCGCTGGACAGCCGCTGCAGCTGCCAGCTGTCACCGCCGTCGGTGCTGGCGAGGATCGCGCCCCAGTGGCCGACCGCCCATCCCTGCCTGGCGTCGATGAACGAGACACCGGTCAGGGGCGTGGACAGCGGCACGGCCGCCGCCTGATGAAAGCTGTGGCCCTTGTCGTCGGACAGCAACACCGTGCCATGGTCGCCAACGGCGACCAGGCGTTCCTGGGCCCAGCTGGCACCCAGCATGGTGGCCGCCGTGGCGTTGGCTGTCCGGGTCGCCGGTACTGGCTGTACCGGTGCGGCTTGCACTGTGGCCAGCGGTAGCGCGCTGGCGAACAGGGTCGCCATGAGGCAAATCAGGTTTCGCATAGTGCTCTCCTCAGTGCGCCAGGGCGCCGATCATGCGCACGGGGCGCCGGCGCGGAAATACCCGCTCGAGCCAGACGGCGAACGCTGGCAGCACGGTCATGGCCATGACCATGTTGACCAGGAACATGAAGGCCAGCAGCTTGCCCATGTCGGCCTGGAACTTGAGGTCGGAAAACGCCCAGGTCGCCACCCCCACTGCCAGGGTGATCGCAGTGAAGATGGTCGCTACCCCGACCTCCAGCAACGCATGCTCGACCGCCTTGGTGATCGGCTGGCCGAGGGCCTGGTGCAGTTGCAGGCGGTTGTAGATGTAGAAGGCGTAATCCACGCCGATGCCGACGGCCAATACCATCACCGGCAAGGTCGCGATGGTCAGGCCGATCTGCAGCTCCTTCATGAACCAGTAGCCGATGAAGGTGCCCAGGGTCAGGGGCAGGCAGCACACCAGGACCGCACGCCAGTCGCGGTAGACGACAAACACCAGCAGAGCGATGGCGCCATAGACGTACAGCATCATCGGCAGCTCGCTGCGCTCCACTTCCTCGTTGATCGCGGCAATCACCCCGGCGTTGCCGGACGCCAGGCGCACGCTCACGCCAGGCTGCTTGAACTCGGCACGGAACGCTTTGGCGGCGGCGATCACCCGGTGGATGGTCGTGGCCTTGTGGTCCGCCAGGAACAGGTGCACGGCGGTCATGCTGCAATCGGGGCGCATCATCCCGGGGACACGGGCCACCTCGGCCGCCATCGATGAGTAGTTCGCCGGGTCGATGGGCACCGCGTTCATTTTCGGATTGCCCTCGTTATAGCCCTCGTTGAACTGGCGCATGCTGTTGGAGAACGAGGTCACTGACAGCACCCCGGGCACGCCCTGCATGGCCCAGACAAAACGATCCTGATATTGGCCCAGGGCAACGTCTTCGCAGGCGTCCGCCGGGCTTGCGCCGGACGTGTCGGGAACGACCTCGAAGACCACGCTGAGCCAGTCCAGGCCGATGTCGTAGTTGCTGGCGATGGCCACCGCGTCGCGATTGAAGCGGGCTTCCTCGCGTAACTCCGGGGCCCCGGCCTGCAGGGAGCCGACGACCCGGTCATGGCTCTGCCAGGCCGCCGTGAGAAAGATCAGCAAGGCCATGCCCAACACCCAGCGCACGTTGTGCCATTCGGCCAGTCGGGCAAAGCCTCGCAACCAGCGGGCCCGGCGCTGGCGGGAAAGCTCCTCGGCGGCGGCATAACCGCCGTCGACCCGCAACATCGAGGCCACCACCGGCAGCATCACCAGGTTGGTGATGATCTTGTAGGCCACCCCAAGCGACGCAGTGATCGCCAGCTCGCGGACCATCGGGATCGGGATGAGCAGCAGGGTCACGAAGGACACGAACGCCGTCACCAGGGCCAGCGTGCCAGGGATCAGCAAACCGCGGAAGCTGGCACGCGCCGCGCTCTCGATGGACTTGCCGCAGGCGATTTCGCGGACGATGAAGTTGATCTGCTGCACGCCATGGGACACGCCGATGGCGAATACCAGGAACGGCACCAGCACCGCCAGCGGGTCAAGACCGTAACCGAGCAGGCGCAGGCTGCCGAATTGCCAGACCAGCGACACCAGCGAACAGCCCAGGGCCAACAGGGTGAAGCGCAGCGAGTGGCAGTACCAGTAGACCGCGAGCGCCGTCAGCAGCAGAGCCAGCAGACAGAACTCCAGTACCGCCGAAGCCCCGTCGGCGATATCGCCGATTTGCTTGGCGAAGCCGATGATCTGGATGTCGAAGTCGCCGTCCTCGAATTTCTCGCGGATCTGCTGCTCCAGCACCCGGTTGTAGGCCACATAGTCAAGATGCTCGCCGTTGGCATCGAACTCATTGAGGTCGACGGTGATCATCGCGCTGCTCTGGTCACGGGCGACCAGGGTACCGATGAAGCCGCCCTGGGCCGCTGAGTCGGCGATCATCGCAATGCTCACCTCATCGAGGTTTTCCGGGGTAACCGTGCCCGGCACCAGCGGATCGGCACGGAAACCTTCTTCGGTGATCTCGTTGACGAAGGCATTGGGTGTCCACAACGAGCGCACGCTGCTGCGCGAGACATTGGGCAGGAAGATCAGCGCCTGGGTGACGTCGTACAGGCGCTTGAGTCCCTCCTTGCTCCAGATCGTGCCCTGGCGTGCCTTGACCACCACCGTCAGGCGGTTGGCCCCCAGCAGGTCGTTGCGATAGGCCTCGAAGGTTTCGATGTATTCGTGACCGATCGGCAGCTGTTTTTCGAAGCCGGCCTCCATGCGCAACTGCACGGCGAACCAGGCCATGGCCAGGGTGAAGACACCCAGGCTCACCAGCGTCAGCAGACGATGGGTAAACAACCACTGCTCGATGCGTGGCAGCACGCCACGCACCTTTTTCTCCGACATCTTTACGGAACTGTTCACTGCACGCCTCACAGGGTTCGGGAAACCACAAGACCGACGTAGTCGCGGTCACGCAACAGTTGGTCGTAGGGAGTCTTGCCCCCCGAGAACTTCGCGTAGTTGAAGGAAACCTGCCAACTCGCCGGGTTGCGCACGAAGTTGAGGTACAGGTTCATGCTGCTGGCATCCTCGGTGAAGGTCGCCGACAGGTTGGGCGTGCGGCCCTTGAGCGACTGCGAATAGAACACCCCCGGCGTGACCTGCCAGCCCGGGATCAGCGTGTTGTCGTAGGTCAGGCTGAAGTCGAGGCTTATCCCCGAAGAGGTCTTGTTGCCCTTGGCCGTCGGCGCCGTGGCCGGATCCAGCTGCCAGGTGTTCAAGCCGGCGGAGATCGGTTCGCCGTTGTAGTTGTCATGCAAGCCCGGGTATTTGACGACGACCAGTTCGGTCAGCAGCGTGCCGGTGCTGGCTCCGGTGAAGTCGAGCAGTCTCGGCGAGTTGGACGGGGTCAGGCTGTAGATGCCGGTCAGGTGCCACTGGAACTTCTTCTCATCCTTCCAGCATTTGCCACCGTTGCTGGTGCAGGCATCAATCACCGGGTTGAGCGGTACCGCATCCTTGGGGCGGTACGACAGCTCGGTGCCCACGGCCCAGTCGCCGATCGGCATGTTGGCGCTGATGCCATAGAGCATGCGGTCTTCCGGGTACTCCCACTTCTGCGCCAGGGCGAAGGTGTCCGGGTCCAGCACCTGCATGGTCAGGGACGGCAGCTTGTCGTGATAACGCATCACATAGAGGCCGAGGTTCAGGTCGCTGTCCTGGGGCTGCCAGCGCAGCGAGATACCCCACTGGCCGCTGTCGCGGGCGTCCTTTTCCTCGTACCCATAAGCCCCCCTGCCCTCGCCCAGCGCATGGGTGGTGGACCAGTAGCTGCCCACGGGCGGCATCTCGCTCTTGTTCCAGCCGAACTGCCAGTAAGCCTCGATGTTGACGCCAGCCCCCAGACCCGAAGCGAGGCTCAGCATCGGCGCTGGCAACAAGGCTTCCTTGAGCTGGGTGCCCGGCCGCGACAGGGCCATGACATCGTAGGAGTTGGTGTTGTTGATGCCGCCGGCGGCAAACAGGCTCTCGCCCCAGTTGATCACCTGGTTGCCGAGCCTGGCCCGGACGTGCTGCTCGCCGACATCGAAACTCTTGCTCACCCACAGGTCCAGCAGGCGGGCCTTGAACCTGAGATCGTCGCGGGCGCTGCTGGTGAGGCCGTCGCTGCCCACGCTCTCCGGGCTGGTGGCCGACAACGCACCGCTGGTGTCGGTCGCGGCGAAGTCACGGATCCAGCTGCCGCGCGCCATGAAGGTGTAGTCCTCGGGGAACTTCAGCAGCAGCTCATGGGTGCCCTTGAGGTAGTTGGTGAACAGGTCGCCCTTGTCGTAGTTCATGTTGCCCTGGTCGCCGATGCCCGCGCTGGGCGACAGGCAACCGCTGGGCGGATGGTGTCCGCTGGCGCCACTGGTGATCAGGTTGCAGCCTGGGGACTCGGTACGCAGGCCCATGCCCATGGCGATGGTGGAGTCGAACGAGCCCCGGATGTTTTCGGTTTCAAACGTGAACCCCATCGCCAGAGGGGTTGCACACGCAATGACAAGACCTGAGGCTTTGGTAATTATTCTTTTCATGTCAGTTCTCGATAGGCCGCGGTTAGCGTTCGCTGGTGGCGCGCAGATTGTCGGAGGTATAGAAGTCACGCTTGAGTCGCGGGTTGCCGGTACTTTCGGTGAGCCAGCGGTGGTCGTTCTTGCCCACGCCTATGGAGGTCATGTCGTACAGGTAGCGACCGTCGACCAGGTTGTATTGCGCCTGGGCTTCCATGTCGCAGGTACCGGTCTCGTAGACAGGAATGGTGTAGCCTTCACGGACTTTCCAGATTTGCCCCTGCTTGTCGTAATCGACTGCCATCAGGGCGTTCCAGCTGTCCTCATCGATATAGAACAGGCGCTTCGGTGCCTGGTGGCGCATGCCCGGACGCACGGTGGCCTCGACCACCCAGACGCGATGCAATTCATAGCGGCGGGATTCGGGGGCGATGTAATCACGCTTGGCCACATCCTCGATTTTCGCCAAGTTGTCGTAGGGGCCGAAGGCGTTGTAAGGCACCAGCAACTCCTGCTTGCCGACCAGCTTCCAGTCGAAGCGATCCATCGGCCCGAAGAACACGTTCGACTCATCGATGGTGTACTGGTTGTCCAGGCCGATTTGCGGCGCGTCATAGGAATAGGCCGGCATGCGACGCACACGGCGCTGACCGGGGAAGTAATAGAAGGTGCTGGCCTGCTCGCCAGCCTTGGTCGTCACCACGCCGGCCTGCCCGGCAAGGGCGGCGGGATCGTAGTAGGAGAAGTAGGTGGCGACTTCCAGGCGATCGACCGAAGAGAACAACGCGCTGCCCTTTTCTCCCCACGGCGTATACATGAACCAGTCGGTCGAGGTACGCAGCCAGTCCTCACTGCCTTTGCGTGGCGAGATGCCGGAAACGGTCTTGGACATTTCAAAGCCAACGCCCCGGTAACGCATCTTCATGTTCCACATCACCTCGGCGCCGTTGCTCGGGAACGGGAACGGAATGCCGGGTACGTAGGCTTCCTGCAGTGCCAGGCCATCGGCGTCCAGCTTGGCGAAGCCGACATTCTTCTTGGTGTTGTCCGCGACGAAATCCGGTACGCCGCAGCTGCGACGGGTCGGGTACACGTCCATGCGATACCCCTGGATCTTCTTGAACAGTTCCACCTGGCCAGGAGAGAGCTTGCTCGCGTATTTCGCGACATTGCTCGAATCGATGCTGAAGAGTGGCTTGTCGCCCTTGAACTTCCAGTGTTGGCCCCGCGGCTGGCCATGGCTCCAGCCAACCGCCTGCGGGCCCGGCGCCGTCCAGGCCGGGATCACCCCATCGGCGCTGGCCGCGACCTCCCCGCCCAAGGGCGTCAGCTTGCTGCCCAGTGACGCCGGATCCTTGTCCGCTGCCTGAGCGCTGCACATGACAGCCGATACGGCCAATGCCAGGATCAGTTGCCTGGTTCCACCACCGATGGAAATCCCGGCGCCCGGGTACTCAATCACGTCTTTCATTGGAAGATCCTCATGGGCCTCGAGCGGCAGCGTGCGCTCCGGGAAAGCCGCAACACGTTGCCTGGGCTAATCTAGTCAACTGACTTGATCAAATGACCAAGTCCATTGATCAAGAGGCAAACCTGATGCCAAGATTCCATGGCTTTGGATTTCTCTTTTTGTATCAAGTGTTTAAGTTCGGGCAATGGATTCGGCGGACGAAATGCTGTCCTGCCCTGCCGCGGTTTGTTTCGTCGGATCGCACCAGAATGGGAATTCACGAAACACTTGTTACCTAAATTGGTTCAAACAGGCATACACATCACTGTGATGCTCCGCAGGCCCTGACGCGCTCGGAGCGCTTGCTGTAGCATCCGCCAGCACTGACACCGCCAAAGCCGCAGGTACGGCGCGAGCGCACTAGGGGAGATTGCTGATCCATGGCCAGAATGGGTGCTGAATTACGCAGGCAGGATTTCGTCGAGGCGACGGTCAAGGTCATTGCCGAACACGGGGTCGCCAATGCAACCACGCGGCGCATCGCCGCTGCCGCCGGCTGCCCGCTGGCGTCGCTGCACTACGTGTTCCACACCAAGGACGACCTCTTCTATGCGGTCTATGAGTCGCTTTTCGATCTGCCCCATCAAGCCCTGGAACACGTACCCACGGGTACCACGGCCGCGGAAAAGGCTGCCGAGGTGCTTCGCCAATTGATTGCCTGGCTTACCAGCCACCCCGACGTGGCCAGGGCGCAAACCGAGCTATTTTTCTGGGCGATGCGCAACAATCCCGAGCTGGCGAACAAGATCTACTCGGTTGCTATAGAAGCAACGGAGCAGGCCCTGGAGCGCGCCATGGGGGCGCAGCTCGAAAAGCCCTTTCTACAGGCCGCAAGCCGCCTGCTCATTCACCTGGTCGATGGCCTGATCATTGCCTGGTCCGCCCATGACGACCTGGCGCGCCTGGAGAGCGAAACCGAGACAGCCTGCAAGGCGCTGGCACTGTTGGTGGCCAGTCACTGAGTCCTGTTCGAACATCAACAGGCCTATCAAATGCTGCTGACCAGATGGCCTCCATCCACGGCCAGTACGCTCCCGGTCATGAACCCACCGGCATCGCTGGCGAGCAGCAGGAACGGTCCCTCCAGCTCATGAAGCTGGCCCAGGCGGCGCATGGGAATCAGGTCACGGATGTAGCTCTTGGCCTTGTCACTCTCGAAGAACGCGGCATTCATCTCGGTCTTGAAGTAGCCCGGAGCAATGGCGTTGACCCGGATCCGGTAGCGCGCGAGCTCCAGCGCCAGTGACTTGGTCAGTTGCACCACGCCGGCCTTGGCAGCGCAGTAATGGCTGTAGCCAGTGCCGACGCGCAGCCCGAGTATCGACGCGATGTTGACGATGCTGCCACCACGCCCGGCCTTGGCCAGCCGTTGCGCGGCGACCTGGGCCACCCGCCAGACGCCGTCCAGGTTGGTCGCCAGCATGGCGCGCCACTCCTCTTCGCTGATCTCCAGCGGGCGCTGGCCGTTACCGATGCCAGCGTTGTTGAGCACCACATCGACCACTCCGAAACGCGCCTCGGCAGCGTCGAAAGCCGCCTCGACGCTGGCCCGATCGGTGACGTCGAGAGCGACCGACAGCACCTGGGCGCACTCCCACTCGACATCCCTGGCCACTTGCTCGAGCCGATCGAGGCGCCGCGCCGCCAGTACCACGCGGGCACCGGCGCGAGCGGCAATCCGCGCCAGGTGCGCACCGATGCCGCTCGACGCGCCGGTGATCAGCACGGTCCGGTCGGCGAGGGAAAAGTTCTGGGCGAAATCGTGACTCATCGGTACACCTCGATAAAGAATGGCGGCACGTCTTGCGCGGACAATGCACAGGGTGTTGTGCAGGCAGGTTGGACCCTCTTTCTTCGGGATCGGGCCAGGCTGAGGTTGATGCGTGGTCGCCCCCAGGCCTCGCCCTCCCCCGGAGAAAGGGGGAATCTTCAGATTCGTTCGATGCGGGTCTTGCCAGCGGCGACCAGGCGCTCTAGCAGCGCCGCCGGGCGGAACCACATCTGGCCGTACTCACCGAGAGCCTGGCGATAGTGGAGGATGCCGCAAAGCACCTGGTCCAGCCCCAGTTGCTCGGCGTAATGCAGCGGGCCGCCAAGATGGGCGGGAAAACCGTAGCCGTTGATCCACACCAGATCGATGTCGCTGGCCCGCAGGGCGATACCCTCGTCCAGTAGCTGGATGCCCTCGTTGATCAGCATGAACAGGCAGCGATCATGTATTTCCAGGTCTTCGATCGCGCGCCGGGGAACGTCAAGCTCACCGGCAAGCTGTTCTGCCAGCGCGGTTACCTCGTAGTCTTCCTGGCGGTTCTGGCCCTCGTAGAGGTAGAAACCCCGCCCGGTCTTCTGCCCGTAGCGTCCCAGGGCGCACAGTTCCTGCGCGATGCAGCAGTAGCTCTGATCATGGGCCGTGGCGGCGCGATTGGCGTCGCGCGTCAGGAAGCTCACGTCGATGCCGGCCAGGTCCAGCATGCTGAACACTCCCATATTCAGGTCGAGGCCTGTGAGTACGCTATCGACCTGCGCCGGCGTTGCGCCTTCCAGTACCAGGCGATGGGCTTCGCGTGCATAGGGCTCGAGCATGCGCTCGCCGATAGCACCCTGGCCGGCGCCGGAGATCACCGGCAGCTTGCCGATCCGCTTGGCGATCTGCATGGCGCTGGCCAGCACCTCTGGCGCGGTGGCCTTGCCGCGCACGACTTCCACCAGGCGCATGACATTGGCCGGGCTGAAAAAATGCAGGCCGATCACATCCTGCGGACGACCGAGGCTCGCCGCGATGGCATCGATATCCAGCGACGACGTGCCGGTTGCGAGAATCGCGCCTGGCTTGCAGACCTGTTCCAGGCTGAGGAACACCTGCCGCTTGACGTCCGGCTTTTCGCACAGCGCTTCGATAACCAGGTCGGCGTCGGCCAGATCTTCGTAGTCAAGGGTGCCGAACAGCAGGTCCATGCGTTGCTGCAGCTGTGCGGCGCTCATTTTTCCGTGCTTGACGCTGGCCTGGTAGAGTTTGCGGATCTGCATCAGGCCGCGATCCAGCGCGCCACCTTCGGGCTCCAGCAAGGCCACGGGGATACCGACGTCGGCAAAGCTCATGGCAATGCCGGCACCCAGGGGGCCGGCGCCGATGACCGCGACCTTGTCCAGCTTGCGCGGGGTAATGTCCGACCCGATACCTGGAACGCGCCCGGCCTCGCGCTCAGCGAAGAACACATGGCGTAGAGCCTTCGACTGGCGGGACGCTTCGGCCTGCTTGAACAGCGCCAACTCGCGGGCGAGCCCCTCTTCCAGTGGCAACAGGCAGGCGGCCTCCAGCGCCGAGAGCACCAGGCGCGGGGCCAGGCGGCTTTTCCAGCGAGGTTCGTGCTCGGCGCGGTAGCGCGCGAGAAAATCGTCCGGCAGGTCCTCGGCCGGCTTCGGCCAGGCCTCCGCCGGGCGCGCCGGTGCACCGCACTCGATCAACTCGTTGGCATAAGCGCATGCCTCATCGAGCAACTGCTCGGCGCTGCTGGCGATGCGGTCGAGGATACCCAGCATGCGGGCGCGTTCGGCGTCTATCTGTTCACCCGAAAGAATCAGGTTCAGCGCCGACTCGGCACCGATCAGCCTGGGCAGGCGCTGGGTCCCGCCCGCCCCGGGCAGCAGGCCCAGGTTGATTTCCGACAGGCCGACCCGGGTGCCCGGCTCCCCCATCCGGTATCCGCAGGCCAGGGCCAGCTCCAGGGCGCCGCCCAGCGCCAGCTTGCCCATGGCGGCAACCAGGGGCTTGGGGATTTCGGTCAGGCGGACCAGGGTGCTGGGCAGGTCCGGCTCGGCAAAACAGGCCTCGGTGCCGAATTCGCCGATGTCGGCACCGGCACTGAACAGGCCATGCTCGCCATAAAGAATGATGGCCTGCACCCTGATGTCAGCCGCCGCGCGCTCGCACGCCTCAATGATGGCGGCGCGCAGCGGTTGGCTGAGTGCATTGACCGGCGGACGGGACAGGCCGATCAAGGCCAGGCTGCCTTCGAGACGGAAGTGGATCAGGTCGCACATGGGAGATCCTTAATTGGCATTACCAGGACTGCGAACGGGTGTTGTGCATTTCATCGGGGCTGTCGCCGCGCATGCGCTCGTGGGCTCATGGGGCCCTGGTCGTCAAAAGTTCCTGAAGACTTCGCCGATGCTGGCAACGGGATAATTCTGCGGGGAGCTGGCGGCGGCCCCCGAAGCCACAGAGCCAAAGGAAGCCAGCGAGTAAAACGAGTGAATGGAGTAGACGGCGAGTGAAACCAGCGTCACGGCCAGGCAGGAAAAAAGGAATGGGCGCATCGAAAACCTCCGTCATTCGGCCGGGGCCAAATGCAGTGTCTTTTGTTATTGAGGGTTTCGATTCTGGGGGCTGGTACAGGCAAAAGCTTTGCAGATCACGCCACAGAATATGCAGATCATGACGCTCAAAAAACCTGACCATGGCGATTGTCCAGCCGCGGCGAAACCGCGCCCTGGAGGTCAGTGCGCGGTGACGGGTACGGGAACGAGAAGAGAGATTTCCTCATGGATTGCCTGAGGAAATAATGTCTCAGATGAAGTATCTTCATCGCTTTTCGTTGAAGCAATGAGCTTTTCCTGCACAATACCAGCCATTGAAATTTGATCCGAGACCGACTGATGTCCCTGACCCCTCAAGACGAACGACTCATCAAGGCGCTGGCGCTGGCCATTGTCGACCACCCTCGGGCGACGCTCAAGGAACTGGCTGAATCCGCCGGGGTGAGCAAGGCCACCCTGCACCGCTTCTGCGGCACTCGCGACAATCTGGTGCAGATCCTGGAAAGCCACGGCGATACGGTGCTCAACCGGATCATCGCTGCCACCAATCTGCAGCAGGATGAACCTCAGGAAGCACTGCGTGGCCTGATTAACGAACACCTGGCCCCGGCGCACCGCGAAATGCTGGTATTCCTGCTGTTCCAGTATCGCCCCGACACCTTCGGCATAAATGGTGAAGCTACAGGCTTGCAACCCTACATCGATGCCCTGGATGCGTTCTTCCTGCGTGGCCAGCAAGCGGGCGCCTTTCGCATCGACATCACCGCTGCGGTCTTCAGCGAACTGTTCCTGACCATGGTCTTCGGCATGATCGATGCCGAACGCCGCGGCCGCGCGGCCAGCGCCAATTCAGCCAACGTACTGGAACAGATGTTCCTGCATGGCGCAGCCGCGGCTGTGAGCCCCAAGTAGCCTGCTCCAGGCTTATCAATCGACATCGCTGCCCCGCTCTACTGCCGCATTCTCCAGCCATGGCGCAGGCCAAAAAAAGCCCCGCGACCTGTAGGTCCACGGGGCTAAAGCTCGGTTGGATGCGCCAACCCAGGAAAGTTATTGCCGACCCTTATCTGCTGGCCTGCTCGGCCTGGTGTCGTGCAGACGGCCAGCCCCCGCCCAGGGAGCGGAACAGGTCGACCAGGGCAATCTGCCGCTGAGTGCTGGCTTCGATGAACAGCGTCTCGTTGACGAAGCTGCTGCGCTGGGCGTCCAGATAACGCAGGTGACTGTCCACGCCCCCTTCATACCGGGCCTTGGCCAGCTTCAGCGACTCGCTGCTGGTGTCGGCCAGGGCGCGCCGGGCCGCCTCTTCCCGACGCAGGGTATCGGTGGCCGCCAGGGCGTCCGCCACTTCGCGAAACGCCGTCTGGATAGTGCCTTCGTACGCCGCCACGGCGGAGTCCTTGCGGGCTTCGGCGAGGCTCAGGCCGGCACTATTGCGACCGGCGTCGAACAACGGCAGGGACAGGTTCGGCACGAAGCTCCAGGAGCGCGAACCGCCATCGAACAGACCGGACATCTGTGCGCTGGAGGTGCCGAAGCTGCCGGTCAGGCTGATGCGCGGGAAGAACGCCGCGCGCGCCGCGCCGATATCGGCGTTACGCGCCTGCAGGCGATGCTCGGCGGCGAGGATGTCCGGGCGCCGCTCGATCAGCGCCGAGGGGGTGCCCGGCGCGATGTCCTGGACCAGCATCGGTTCCTTGCGCACACCTTGAGGTATCGACTTTGCGGCGTCCGCGGTGCCGAGCAGCAGAACCAGCGCGTTGAACGCCTGCTGCTTCTGCCGTTGATTGCTTTCCTCTTCGGCGCGGGACTGCTCCACCAGGCCCAAGGCCTCCTGGTAGTCCAGCGCGGTCGCGGTACCGGCCGAGCGACGCTGGCTGATCAGGGCGAAAGAATACTCGCGGCTGGCCAGGGTCTGTTGCGTCAGGTCCAGGCGGCGCAGGGCGCCATCATGAATCAGGTAAGCCTGGCTGACCTCGGCGATCAGGGCGATCTGCGCAGCACGCGCGGCTTCTTCGGTGGCAAGGTATTCCTGCAACGCGGCATCGCTGAGGCTCTTCACCCGACCGAACAGGTCCAGCTCGTATTCAGGCAGCGACAAGCCCACCTGATAGCTGCTGACTACGCCCGACCTGCCGTTGTTGGACAGGTCGGCCGGTACTCTCTGGCGATTGCCCGAAGCACCCGCGTTCAGCCCCGGCACCCGGTCGGCACGCTGGATCCGGTACTGCGCCCGGGCCTGCTCGATGTCCAGCAGCGTCTGGCGCAGCGAGCGGTTGTTGTCCAGCGCGGTCGTGACCAGGCGGCGCAGGTCGGGGTCGACGATAAAGGTTTGCCAGACCATCTCGTTGACTGCACTGCCCCGCTGATGGGCCTGGCCGCTCCAACTGTCGGCCACCGGCGCGACAGGACGTTCATAGGTGGGCGCCAGCGAGCACCCGCCCAGCGCCATGGCGATCAGAAGCGTAGAAAAGGCTGAGATACGCATGGAGTCACTCCTGGGCCAGGGCCGGTTGTTCGATGGGGGCCGGTTTGCTGCGCAGCATTGACAGCACCCAGACAAAGCAGATCGGTACGAAGAGCACACCCAGCAAGGTCGCGCTGAGCATGCCGCCGATCACCCCGGTACCGATCGCGCGCTGACTGGCCGCGCCGGCACCGGTGGCCAGCGCCAGGGGCACCACGCCGAGAATGAAGGCCATGGAGGTCATGATGATCGGCCGGAAACGCAGGCGGGCCGCCTCGATCGCCGCGTCGCGCAGGCTGTAGCCCTGCTCCCACAGTTCCTTGGCGAACTCGACGATGAGGATCGCGTTCTTCGCCGCCAGGCCGATGATGGTGATCAGGCCGACCTTGAAGTACACATCGTTGGGCAGGCCGACCACCATGACCGCGAGCACCGAGCCGATCGCGCCGATCGGTACGATCAGCATCACCGTCAGGGGGATCGCCCAGCTCTCGTAAAGAGCCACCAGCAACAGGAACACCACCAGGATGGCGAGGGCGAACAGTTGCGTCGCCTGGCCGCTGGAAACCTTCTCCTGATAGGACAGGCCGGTCCATTCGTAGCCGATACCGGCCGGCAACTGCGAGGCCAGGCGCTCGATTTCTTCCATGGCCTGGCCGGTACTGAAACCGGGCCCGGCGTCGCCAACGATGCGGATCGACGGATAGCCGTTGTAGCGCACCAGTTGGACCGGCCCCTCCTCCCACTTCATGGTCACGAAGGCGCTGAGCGGTACCAGGTCGCCCTTGGCGTTGGGCACATACAGCTTGAGCACGCTCTCCGGAGTCATCCGTGCGCCCTGCTCGGCCTGGATCACCACGCGCTGCTGACGCCCGGCGTTGGTGAAGTCATTGATCACGTCCGAGCCGAAAGCCGAGGACAGCGTGCCGCTGATGGTCTCGAAGTTCACACCCAGGGTGCGTGCCTTCTCGCGGTCGATCACCAGGCGCAGCTGTGGCGCCTCGGCCAGGCCTTCCATCATCGCGTAGAGGAACTTGGGGTTGCCATAGACCTGGCTGAGCAGCGTATCCCGGGCTTGCAGCAACGCCTCGCGGCCAAGGCCGCCGCGATCCATCAAGCGCAGCGCGAAACCGCCGGAGTTGCCCAGGCCATCGATGGGCGGTGGCGACACGGCCATGATGGAGCCATCGCCAGGCATTGCGAAATGTTCGTTGACCGCCGCGATTTCCGCCTCGGCCGACTGTTGCGCACTGCGTTGCGACCAGTCCTTGAAGGTCGGGAAGGCCAGCGCAGCGTTGTCACCCTGGCCGGAGAAGCTGAAGCCCGAGACCAGGAACACCGAGGCCACCGCCTCGCGGGACTTGAGGAAACGCTCGAGTTCTTCACCGGTGGTGTCGGTACGGGAGCGGGCTGCGCCGGGCGGCAGTTGCACGTCGACCACCATGTAGCCCAGGTCTTCCGAAGGCACGAAGGCTTCCGGCAGGCGCAGGTAGAAATAGCCGAGTACGGCGATGATGCCGACGTACACCAGCATGAAGCGCGAGGTGCGCGCCACCAGCTTCGTGTTCAGGAACGAGTAGCGTTCGGTGGCGCGGGCGAAACCCCGGTTGAAGGCGCCGAAGAAGCCGCGCTTCTCGTGGTGCCCCTCGGGAATCGGCTTGAGCAGCGTGGCGCACAGCGCCGGGGTGAAGGTCAGGGCAAGGAAACCGGAGAACAGGATCGATACCGACAGCGATACCGAAAACTGCTGGTAGATGACACCCACCGAACCGGCCATGAACGCCAGCGGCAGGAACACCGCCGACAGCACCAGGGTAATGCCGATGATGGCCCCGGAGACCTGCTGCATCGCCTTGATCGTGGCCTCGGCCGGAGAGAGCCCCTCTTCCGCCATGATCCGTTCGACGTTCTCCACCACCACGATGGCGTCGTCCACCAGGATACCGATGGCCAGGACCATGCCGAACATGGTCATCATGTTCACCGAGAAGCCCAGCAGGTACATCACCAGCAGCGTACCCAGCAGGCACACCGGCACCACGATCGATGGAATCAGCGTATAGCGCACGTTCTGCAGGAACAGGAACATCACCAGGAACACCAGGACCATCGCCTCGATCAGGGTGTGGATCACCTTCTCGATGGCCACGTCGACGAAGCGCGAGGTGTCGTAGGGTACGGAATACTCCATGTCGTCGGGGAAGAATGCCGACAGCTCGGCGAGGCGCGCCTTCACCAGGGTGGCGGTCTCGATGGCGTTGGCGCCAGGCGACAGCTGGATCGCGCCGCCCACGGTCGGCTTGCCGTTCAGGCGCGAGGAAAGGTTGTAGCTCTCCTTGCCGACTTCCAGGCGCGCGACATCGGCCAGCTTCAGCAGGGAGCCGTCTTCGTTGGCGCGCAGCACGATCTGGCCGAACTCATCCGGATTGTCCAGGGTCCCCTTGACCGCCAGCGTCGCGGTCAGCTCCTGCTGGGAGCTGCCCGGAGCGGCACCGAAGGCACCGGCCGGCACCTGGACGTTCTGGCCACGAATGGCATTGCTCACGTCGTCGATGGACAGCCCGTAGCCCACCAGTTTCTGTGGGTCGATCCAGACGCGCATCGCCGCTTCGGAGGAGAAGAACTGCAACTTGCCGACGCCCGGCAGGCGCCGCAGCTCGTTGTTGATGTTGCGCGCGGCGTAGTCACCCAGCGCCGTGGTATCGCTACGCTCCACATCTTCCTTGTAGCTGAGGGCGTAGATCAGCAGGAAGCCGGCACTGGACTGCTCGACCTGCAAGCCCTGGGTCAGCACGGTTTGCGGCATGCGCGCCTCGGCCTTCTTCAGGCGGTTTTGCACGTCCACCTGGGCCAGGTCCGGGTCGGTCCCGGGCTGGAACGTGACCACGATCTCGGCCACGCCGTTGGAGTTGTTGGTCGACTCGAAGTAGAGCAGGCCCTTGGCACCGTTGAGCGACTCCTCGAGCACGGTGGTGACCGAGTCCACCAACACCTTCGCCGAGGCGCCGGGATAGGTGGCAGTGATGGTGATCTGCGGCGGCGCGACGCTGGGGTACTGCGCCACCGGCAGCTTGGAAATGACCAGCAGGCCCGCCAGTGAAATGAACAGCGCCACGACCCAGGCGAAGTTCGGGCGCTTGATGAAGAATTGAGACATCGGAAAATCCTCGCGGCGAACTCGGCCTTACTGTTTCGACTCAGGCAACTGAGCCTGGGCCTGCGACTGGCTAGGCGTGACCTTGGCACCCGGTTGCAGGCCGGCCAGACCACCGACAATGACCTGGTCCCCCGCCTTCAACCCTTCACTGATCTGCCAGCGAGAACCCTGCATGGTGCCGGTGCGCACCGCGCGCGCCTCGACCCGCTCGTCCGCGCCGACCACCAGCACCTGGGCGCTGCCATCGCTGGTGCGTTGCACCGCGCGCTGCGGCACGAGGATCGCCTGGTTATCCGTTCCCTGGGGTGTGCTCACCCGCACGTACATGCCCGGCAGCAGAGTGCCGTCGGCGTTGTCGAATTTGCCGCGCAGGACAATCTGCCCGGTGCCGCGATCCACGGCCACATCGGTGAACAGCAGTGAGCCCTGGCGCTCGAAAGGCGTGCCTTCAACGCGGATCGACAGCACCTTGTTGTCGTCGCCGGAGAGTTTTCCGTCCTTGAGCAATTCCCGCAGGCGCAGCGCATCCGCCGCCGACTGAGTGAAATCGACATACACCGGGTCGAGCTGCTGAACCCGCGCCATCAGCGTGGCATCACCCTGGCCGACCAGAGCGCCTTCGGTTACCAGGGCGCGGCCGACACGGCCGGAAATCGGCGCGGTGACCGAGGCATAACCCAGGTTCAGCCGGGCGCTTTCCAGATCGGCCTGGGCCGAACGGGTCGCGGCCTGGGCACTGCGCAGGTCGGCGGTGGCACTGTCGAAGTCCTGCTGGCTGACCGCCTCGATCTTCACCAGCGGTTCGTAGCGCTTGACTCGCGCCTGCGCCTCCTGCACTGCGGACTGGGCACGCGCCAGCTCGCCTTCGGCCCGCGATACCGCCGCCTTGAGCGGCGCCGGATCGATCTGGAACAGCAGGTCGCCGGCCTTTACATCAGCCCCCTCCTCGAAACGTTTTTTCATGACGATCCCCGCCACCCGTGCACGCACTTCCGCCACACGCATGGGCTCGACCCTGCCCGGCAGCTCCGAGATCAGGGCCAGGGGTTCGGTCACCGCCGCTACCACGTCTACCGGACGCGCCACTTCGGCCACGCTCTCTTGTTCATTCGCCGGACCGCATCCGGCCAGCGCAATGGCTGCTGCCAACGAGCCTGCCATCCCTATTGCACGCAAATTGCCCATAAATCACCCGAGGCTTGATTGAAAACGACTCGAATGCTACTTTCTAAATCCCAATGAGTCAACAATGTCTCATATGGGTAATATTTGTCATATTTCAGAAACCTGGATAGTGACCTGCACAGGTGCCCATCCGGAAAATCCATCCGAGGCTTGGTGATGACCCCGACTTCCCATGATGAACATCTGCTCAAGACGCTGACCTTGGCGGTGGTCAATCGACCGCGCGCCACCATGAAGGAGCTGGCGCAATTGGCAGGGGTAAGCAAGGCGACACTGCATCGCTACTGCGGCACACGGGAAAACCTGGAACACCAGTTGGAGGCGTACGCCGAGGGCACGCTCGAGCGGATCATCAAGAGCGCCGGGTTGCAGCACGCCGAGCCGCTGGAGGCACTGCGCCGCTTGATCAGAGAACACCTGGCCCATCGTGAGCTGCTGGCGTTCCTGATGGTGCAATACCGCCCCGACTTCCTCGACTTCGAACGCGGCGACGCGCGCTGGCGGCCTTACATCGAAGCGCTGGACGCGTTTTTCCTGCGCGGCCAGCAAAAAGGCGTGTTTCGTATCGACATTACCGCGGCGATCTTCAGCGAACTGTTCATCACCCTGATCTACGGCATGGTCGATGCCGAACAACGCGGGCGCGCGGCCAATGCCAATTCAGCCCGCACACTGGAGCAGATGTTTTTGCATGGAGCCCTGTGTCCCGGCGTGTCGAACGAGCGTTCGCCCACGCCGGAAACGGCTCTTTGGGTGTGAGTGCGCGCCCTCAGAAATGGCCGAGCGCTTCGCTGATGCTGGCAACCGGAGGGTGCTTGGGTTGATGGTGAATCGTCTTGTTCGAAGGCTGAAACTGAAAATAGACGGCGCCCGAGATCAGGGCGACAACCAGGAAAGCGGACAGGAACCGGCGCATCGAATACCTCCATCATCCAGCCTCGGGCTGAACGCAGGTCTTTTGTTATTGGTGATTCGAGTCTGGTCGCCGGCAGGGGTAAAAGCTTTGCAGATCGCGCCAGTTATTGTGCAAATCCTGCCAGACGCGACTCGGCTCGGGCGCTCTGGCAACAGGCGGGTGTCAGGCCGGCAGCCGCGCGCCTGGCCACGCCCCATGGCTCACTCGAGGGCTTGAGATGACGTCTACTGTCCGAGGCACCGCCCTGCTTGGGTTCACTGAGTTTGTCAGCAGCCTGGGGCTCGATCCGTCCCAGGCCCTGGCTGAGGTCAAGCTGCCCGCAGACCCGTTACCCGGGCAGCTTTCCGGCGTGCAGTTCAATGCCTTGATCGAGCTGTGCGCACAGCGTGCGAACAATCCCCTGTTCGGTCTGCAGTTCGGCCTGCGCCAAGGGCCGCAAGGGCTAGGGCCGCTGCTGTACGCAATGCGCAGCACCGGCAACCTGGGGGAAGCGCTGACGCTGCTGACCCGTTATTTCCATGTCCATAGCGATGGTGCGGAAGTGCGTCTCGAACGACAGGCCGGCAGTGCCCTGCTGTTGTACGACATCACCGACGGCGATCTGACCTCGGTGCGGCAGACCGTGGAGCTGGCCATGGGCGTGGCCGCGCACTTGCTGCATGACTTGCTGGGGCACGCCTGGAAACCGCGGGCCTTGATGTTGCGCCATGCTGCCGCCGCGGACCGCGGAGCCTACCGGGCCCTGCTGGGTGTGCTTCCGCGCTTCGACAGCCCGGTCAATGCCTGGGTATTCGATGAGTCGCTGCTGGCGACCCCGCTGGGCCCGACGGATGCCAGATGCCAGCAACTGGTCCAGCAGCATATCGACGAGCTGGCCCGGGTGACGCTGCAGGAGCTGCCGTCCTACGTGCAGAAACTGTTGCGCAGCCGGCTTGCCGGCGGCCAGGTGACGATACGCCAGGTCGCCGAGTACATGATGATCAGCCCGCGTACCCTGCAGCGCTATCTTCAGGCCCAAGGCACTGGCTTTCAGGAGCTGCTGGACAAGACGCGCCAGGCAATGGCCACGCGCTATATCTGCGACTCGTCGATCAGCCTGACGCAGCTGGCCAGCCTGCTCGGCTACGCGGACCTGAGCGCCTTCTCCCGGGCCTTCCACCGCTGGAACGGCATGAGCCCGCAAAAGTGGAAGCAGCGTTTGCAACCCCCTCATCGGCAATAGAAGTGGCGGAACATGACGATCAATCCTTTCATTCGCGCACTCAGCCTTGCGGGTTTCGACAAATTCGCTGCCCGTCAGGGTCTGGATCCGACCCATATGTTGCGCTGCGCTTCCCTGCCGCCGGCATCCCTGCGCCGTCCGGAAGATATCTTGTCCTTCCGTCGCTACTGCGAGTTGCTGGAGCTCTGCCAGCAGAGCTCCAGCAACGCGTTGTTCGGCCTGGAGTATGGGCTCTACCAGGGGATCGATGTCTTTGGCGATATTTTCTACCTGATCCACAACACCAGGACCGTCGGTGATGCGCTGTTCGAACTGCGGACCCACTACGGGTTTTACAACGGCGCGGCGCAAATCGGCCTGGATGTCGTCGACGGCATGGCACTCCTCAGCTATCGGGCCGGTGAACAGGCCGTTCCCGGGCTGCCCCAGGCAGAAGAGCTGGCCTGTGGTGTCGGCCTGCGACTGATGCGCACCTTGGCAGGCGGAGACTGGCAACCCAAGGCGGTGCTGCTTCGCCACCCTCCCCTTGGCAATGAGTCGGCCTATCGGCGGGCGCTGGGTATTACGCCGACGTTCGCCGCGGCCCACACCGGGCTGCTGTTCGACGCCTCGGTGCTGGCGCTGCCACTGAGTCTTGCCGATGAAACCCTGCACCAACTGATGGCTGAACATCTGAGCGGCATGGAGCGCCTGGCCGCGGACGAAATGCCGGGCTACGTCAGGCAATTGCTGCGCAACCTGTTGCCCAGCGGTCGGGCCACGATCGAGCGGGTTGCCGACTGCATGGCGATAAACCCACGCACACTGCAGCGCCGCCTGGCGCAGGAAGGCACCTCCTTCCAGCGACTGCTGGATGAGACCCGCCAGGGAATGGTGCACAACTACCTGAAAATCCCCTCGATCAGCATGACCCACGTGGCGCAACTGCTCGGCTACGCCGACGTCAGCACCTTTTCCCGAGCATTCAATCGCTGGTTCGGCATGTCCCCGCTGGAATGCCAGAAGCAGTTGGGGTTACGCAGACAACCATTTCTGCTTCAGAGCCGGTTGAATGATCGGCAAAGCCGACCGTGAATATTGCTTTTTAAGTCCAGATGAATTCCACCAGGGGTGGTTTATCGTCACGGCGCGCCTCACTAGAGTATCCAGGCAGGGGCGACAACGGCTCTCCTGATTATTTCTGGACCCGACCTGAATCGCCTCGTATTGCATTGACTGCAGCCATCGCGAATACCACATCCTGGTTATGAACCTGTCCCCTCCCCCAATCCCGGATGTTGCCGGGTGTTTGGAGCATCGCAATGAAAACTCGTACTTTCCTTATCACCGGAGCCAGCAAAGGCATCGGCCGTGCGCTTGCGAACCAATTGTCCCAAGCGGGCCACCATGTGGTCGGCATCGCTCGCAACAGCGACGATCCAGACTTTCCCGGCACCCTTGTTGCCCTCGATCTGGGCGACCGGGAGCAGACCGAAAAAACGCTGGCGGGCCTGGTTTCACGTTATGCCTTCGATGGCTTGATCAATAACGTTGGCCTGGTGCGCCCGCAGGCATTGGGCGATGTACAGCTCGACGATTTTGATGAAGTCATGCGGATCAACCTGCATAGCGCCTTGCAGGCAACGCAAGCCTTGCTGCCGGGGATGCGCAATCGAGGCTGGGGAAGGATCGTCAATATCTCCAGCCTGACCATCCTGGGGATCCCGCACCGCACCGCCTATGCCGCGGCAAAAGCCGCGCTGGTCAGCTTCACGCGCTCCTGGGCATTGGAGCTGGCAACCAGCGGGATCACCGTCAACGCCGTTGCTCCAGGCCCCACGGAAACCGAGTTGTTCCGTGCCGGGAATCCGCTCGGCAGCGACGGTGAAGCACGTTACCTGGCGAGCGTTCCCATGGGCAGGCTCGGTCAGCCGGATGAAATCGCGGCGGCCATCGCTTTCCTGTTATCGGAACAGAGCGGCTTTATCACTGGCCAGACATTGTTTGTCGATGGCGGAGCGTCCATTGGCAAATCGACGTTCTAACGACAATGCCTGTGGCCGTTGGTAGCCAATAGCCAACGCCTTACAGCTCGGACAGCCAAATGCGCACAGACTTTCCGCCGATGCCTGATAGCTTAAGGCCATCCAGCGGCATGCCCCATAAGCAGAGCTGCTGCGGACAAGACATGGAGGTCTGGCAGTCATCGTTCATCGAAGGCTGTTTCTATCAGGGACAAGGATCTGAAGCCGGCGACTACCACCCCATCCTCCATGACCCGACATTCGCGCTCGCCACTTGCTGGCCTGCAGTGCGCGATGTGTGCAGTACGTGCCGGTGCTCTCCCAAACGCCCTGTTCCACGAGGAACAGCGCTCGGGAAACCACCCGGCACAATGGATTCCGGAAACCATTCAATAAACGGGGCGGACTCCGAAAAGCCAGACGAGTAGGAACTTATATATGGAGATATATCGTATGTCGGCTCAAGAGAACTTTGTTGGCGGATGGACTCCTTATCACAAACTGACCCCAAAGGATCAGGAAGTATTCAAAGAAGCCCTGGCCGGGTTCGTGGGTGTGCAGTACACACCTGAACTGGTTTCGACCCAGGTCGTCAACGGCACGAACTATCGCTATCAGTCGAAAGCGACGCTGCCTGGCTCGTCGGAAAGTTGGCAAGCGGTAGTGGAAATCTACGCGCCTATCAAAGGCAAGCCGCACATCACCCAGATCCACCGGATCTAAGCAGGGACAAACCCGTCGGGTCGCGCACAGGTTGCGCGGCCCGATGGTTCATCGCGACGCTCTCCCTCCTCGCCCTCCTCCTGAGCAACTGCCCCATCCCCCTACCCTGTGCGGTTACTCCAGCCAGCCAAGCCCCCCAGCTTTTGCGCAATCCTCTGGAATACTTGCCTGATCCTCTGAGCTTGCCGGGTATCGGATAGGAAACCCTTGGCCCCTGGGCTAGAGTTCCGGTCACTAGGAGCCAGCCGCCATGACCCACGCCAGCGCCGGCCAGGCATTGCCCCTGGCACACACTCTCGATACCTCCTCGCATTTTCCCGTTATCTCACCGGGCCTGCCGGCCCACTCCAACGTGCTTGTGGCCAGCCCGGCGCACGGGGCAGCGGCTTGGCGTACCCGCGCCTTTACCCGCGTTTCTTGACCAAGGAGGCGCCTCGTAGCGCCTCCCTGAAGAAAAAACAACGACACACCAACCGATGATCAGCAGGTGAGCCATGGAACTACGAATCAACCAGAAGACCTATCAGGTCGATGCCGACGCCGACACGCCGTTGCTGTGGGTGATCCGCGATGACCTGGGCCTGACCGGCACCAAGTACGGCTGCGGCCTGGCCCAGTGCGGCGCTTGCTCCGTGCTGGTGGACGGCAACGTGGTGCGCGCCTGCGTCACCCCGGTGGCCGGGGTGGTCGGCCGCGAGGTGACCACCATCGAGGCGATCGAAACGGACGAGGTCGGCAAGCGTGTGGTGTCCGCCTGGGTCGAACATCAGGTGGCGCAGTGCGGCTACTGCCAGTCCGGGCAAGTGATGGCGGCCACCGCGCTGCTCAAGCACAACGCCGCGCCCAGTGATGCGCAGATCGATGCGGCGATGGTCAACCTGTGCCGCTGCGGCACCTACAACGCCATCCGTACCGCCGTGCATGACCTGGCCGCACAGCCTGCCAAGAAGGAAAGCGCCTGATGAACAAGCCCATCGACTCCGCTGAAGACCTCCTGAACCTACCGCTGGACGAGCCGGTCAACCTGTCCCGCCGGCGCTTTCTGACCGGTACCGCCGTGGGTGCGCTGGTGCTCGGTTTCGGCCTGCCACTTGGCTCGGCCAGGGCCCTGGCCGCCACGGCCACCGCCGCGGAACGCGGGACCCAGGTCCCGGCGTTTCTCGAGATTCGCCCGGATGGCACCGTGCGCCTGCTCAGCCCCTTCATGGAAGGCGGACAAGGCACCCACACCGCCATGGCCCAGATCGTCGGTGAAGAGCTGGATGCCGATCCCGCCACCTTTGTGGTCGAGGCCGCGCCGCCCGGTGAAGCCTACGTGGTGATGGAGAACGGTCTGCGCATCACCGGCGGCAGCATGTCGGTGCGCATGAGCTACCCGACCATGCGCCGCCTGGGCGCCCTCGCCCGCGCCATGCTGCTGCAGGCCGGCGCCGAACAGCTGGGCGTCCCGGTGGCCGAGCTGTCCACCGCGCCTGGCCGGGTGTTGCATGCCGCTTCCGGTCGCTCCCTGGGCTACGGCGAGTTGGCCGGTCGTGCCCTGGATATGCCGGTGCCCGACCCGGCCAGCATCACCCTGCGCGACCCGAGCCAGTTCCGCTGGATCGGCAAGCCGGTGCGGCGCGTCGATGCCTACGAGAAATCCACCGGCAAGGCGCTGTACAGCATCGACCTGAAGGTCGACGGCATGCTCCACGCCGCCGTGCAGCACGCGCCGCGCCTGGGCATGACCTTGGGCAGCCTGCGCAACGAGGCCCAGGTCAAGGCCATGAAGGGTGTGCACTCCGTTCACCAGTTGCCCGGCGCGGTGGCCGTGGTCGCCGAACGTTGGTGGCACGCCAAGCGCGCAGTGGAAGCGATCCAGGTCGACTGGCTGGAAGCGGCGGCCGATTCGAAGGTGCGGGCGATGCCCGCCGATTTTTCCAGCGATGCGTTCCGCGATTTTCTCGCCGCCCAGCAAGGCCCGGCCCGCGACGACGAGAACGAAGGCGACGTGGCCGCCGCCCTGGCCAGCGCCAAGACCCGGGTCGAGGCCACCTACCACAACCAGTACCTCAACCACGCCCAACTGGAGCCGCCTTCGGCCCTGGCGCGCTACAACCCCGATGGCTCGCTGGAGGTCTGGCTGCCCAACCAGGCACCGGACATGTTCCGTGACGACATCGCCAGGCGCACCGGCCTTTCTGCTTCGCAGATCACCCTGCACTCGCCGCTGCTGGGCGGTTTTTTCGGCCGGCATTTCCTCTATGACTCGGCCAATCCCTACCCGCAGGCCATCGCCCTGGCCAAGGCCGTCGGCCGTCCGGTCAAGCTGATCTGGAGTCGCGAGGAAGAGTTCGTGCGCGATGCGCTGCGCCCGGTCGCCGTGGTCAAGTTCCGCGCCGCGCTGGACGCCGAAGGCTTGCCGGTGGCGATCGAAGCGGTGAGCGCCACCGAAGGCCCCACCGAAGCCATCGCCGGCAAGCAGGGCGAAAAACTCGACCCCTCGGCCCTCGAAGGTCTGTCGGGCAAGTCCTACGCGATTGCCAACAAGCGCATCGCGCAGATCTACGTCAAGGGACCGGTGATGCTCGGCTACTGGCGTTCGGTGGGCAACTCGCTCAACGACTTCTTCTACGAAGCTTTCCTCGACGAACTGGCGGACAAAGGCGGCCGCGACCCCTACGAGCTACGCCAGCACCTGCTGCGCGACAACCCGCGCCTGACCACGCTGTTGCAGGCGGTGGGCGAACTGTCCGGCGGCTGGAAGCGTGGCCCGTTCACCGCCGAGGACGGCACTCGACGCGCCCGCGGCGTGGCCATGGCCTCGCCATTCGGCTCGTACACGGCGGTGATCGCCGAGGTGTCGATCGAAGGCGGCCAGGTCAAGGTCCACGACATCTGGCAGGCCATCGACCCGGGCAGCATCGTCAACCCGGCGATCATCGAGGCCCAGGTCAATGGCGCCGTGGCCCTGGGGTTGTCCCAGGCGTTGGTGGAAGAAGCGGTCTACGTCGACGGCAAGCCACGGGCGCGCAACTACGACCTGTACCCGATCCTGCCGCCTTCACGCATGGCGCGGGTGCATGTACGGATTGTCGAGAGTGGCGAAAAGATGGGCGGCATCGGCGAGCCCCCGCTCCCCGCGGTGGCGCCGGCGGTGGCCAACGCGGTAGCGCGGCTGACCGGCCAGCGCATCCGTAGCCTGCCATTGAGCCGATACACCTTCAGCTAACGACAAGGACTGCCCATGAATAACCGCCGATTCGCAAGAACCGCAGGCTGGCTGGCCTTGCCGTGCCTGGTCGCGGCAGGCCTGCTGGCCTGGTATGTGACCCGCCAGCCCGCCTCGCCCTTCGAGCAGGAACAGGCCGCGGCGGCCAGCTTCGACCCCGCTCTGGTGAGCCGCGGCGAATATGTCGCCCGGGTCAGCGACTGCGTGGCCTGCCACAGCCTGCCGGGCAAGGCGCCCTTCGCCGGCGGCCTGGAGATGGCCACGCCGCTGGGGGCCATCCACGCCACCAACGTCACCCCCGACCGGGACGCCGGCATCGGCGCCTACAGCCTGGCCGACTTCGACCGCGCCGTGCGCCAGGGCGTCGCACCGGGCGGCCGGCGGCTCTACCCGGCCATGCCCTACCCGTCCTACGTCAAGCTCAGCGACGATGACATGCGCGCGCTGTACGCGTTCTTCATGAAAGGCGTACAACCGGCCAGCCAACCCAACGTTCCCAGCGATATTCCCTGGCCGCTCAACATGCGCTGGCCCATCGCGCTGTGGAACGGCCTGTTCGCCCCGACCACGCCCTACGCGGCCAAGACCGCCGAGGACGCGCTGTGGAACCGCGGTGCCTACATCGTCCAGGGGCCGGGCCACTGCGGCAGCTGCCACACCCCGCGTGGCCTGGCATTCAACGAGAAGGCCCTGGACGAGTCCGGCGCGCCGTTCCTCGCCGGCGCCCTGCTCGACGGCTGGTACGCGCCGAGCCTGCGCCAGGACGCCAACAGCGGCTTGGGGCGCTGGAGCGAGCCGCAGATCGTGCAGTTCCTCAAGACCGGGCGCAACAAGCATGCGGTGGTCTACGGCTCGATGACCGAGGCGTTCAACAACTCCACCCAGTTCATGGCCGACGAAGACCTGGCCGCGATTGCCCGCTACCTCAAGTCGCTGCCCGGCGACCCGCAGCGCGACGGTACCCCCTGGCAGTACCAGGCCGTGTCCGCCGCCACCCGCCTGGACAGCCCCGGAGCCCACACCTACGTGACCCGCTGCGCCTCCTGCCATGGCCTGGACGGCCAGGGCCAGGCCGAGTGGATGCCACCTTTGGCGGGAGCCACTTCAGCCCTGGCCAAGGAGAATGCATCGGCGATCAACATCACCCTCAACGGCTCGCAGCGCGTGGTCGCCGCCGGCGTGCCGGATGCCTACCGCATGCCGGCCTTTCGCGAGCAGTTGTCGGACCGGGAAATCGCCGAGGTCCTGACCTTCGTGCGCGGCACCTGGGGCAACCAGGGTGGCGCGGTCGATGCGCAAGCGGTCGGCAAGCTGCGCGGGCATACCGACCCGGCCAGCAGCAGCCCGATCATCCTGCACATGCGCTGAAAGCGGGGGCTTGCAGGCGATCCCTCTCCACCAGGACCGGGTTTGCCAGCGGCCCCTTGCATGAACAACAGAGGCCCCCATGGAAAGCATCGATCTACTGGTCCTGAGTACCGCCCATGACTGGCTCCAGGCCGGCCATCGCGTCCTGCTCGCCACCGTGGCCCGCACCTGGGGCTCCTCGCCCCGCCCCGTGGGTTCGATGATGGCCCTGCGCGGCGATGGTCGGGTGGTCGGCAGCGTCTCGGGAGGCTGTATCGAGGACGACCTGATCCACCGCTACACCAGCGCCTACAGTGGCAACGCCCTGCCGGACGGTCCGCCGCAGGTGGTGCGCTACGGCATCAGCGCCGATGAGGCCCACCGTTTTGGCCTGCCCTGTGGCGGCACCCTGGAACTGATCCTCGAATTCACCCCATCGAGGCCGGCCCTCGAACAATTGCTGGCGCAGCTCAACGCCGGCAAGCTGGTGCGCCGCAGCCTGGACCTGGGCACCGGCCAGGTGGCCCTGGCCACCAGCACGGCGCCGGAACAGTTCTTCTTCGATGGCCAGCAGATGGTCAACACCCTGGGTCCCGGCTACCGCCTGCTGCTGATCGGGGCCGGCGCGCTGGCCGAATACCTGGCGACCATGGCGTTGTTCAACGGCTTCCGGGTCGCGGTCTGCGACCCCCGCCCCGAATACATCGACGGCTGGAACGTGGCGGGCGTGGAGCAGTTGCTCGGCATGCCGGACGATGTGGTGCGGGCCTTCGCCCCGGACCTGCGCAGTTGCATCGTCGCCGTCAGCCATGACCCCAAGCTCGACGACCTGGCCCTGCTCGAGGCACTGCACAGCCCGGCCTTCTACATCGGCGCGATCGGTTCGCGGCGCAACAGCCAGCTGCGCCGCGAGCGCCTGATCGAACACTTCGGCGAGAGCCAAGCCTCGCTCCAGCGCCTGCACGGCCCGATCGGGATCTACATCGGCAGCAAGACACCCGCCGAGATCGCCGTGAGCGTCATGGCCGAGATCCTCGCCGCCAAGAACGGCGTCGCCCTGCCCCGCGCCGTCGACATTTCAAGCGCCAAGCAGGCCCGCGAGCAAGAGGCGTCCGTGGCCTGATCCCAGGGATTCCTTGAACCTACTCGTTAGCCATGTTTGACCAGGTTGAGCGCCGGCAAAGGCCCTCCGGGAAACTGCGCCAGTTGCCCTTGCTGCAAGTCACCCAAGTCGACGCCATGGAACCCCAATTGCCTGATCAGCTCGATGACCTGTTGCTTGGCGTCCGCATGCTCGCCAGAGATGAACAACACGCGCTTGCCCCCTTCGGCGTTCGGGGTGGCCAGCAGATGCGGCGGTAGATGGTTGAATGCCTTGACCACACGCGCCCCGGGCAGCCTGTGCGCCACGACCTGGGTCGAAGGTTTGCCTCCCAGGTCAAAGGGGGTGAACAGCGGCGCCTCAATCGGATTGTTGGTATCCACCACAACCCGTCCTTCCCATGGCCCCAGGCCAACAAGTGCCGATGGGATCTTCGACCAGTTCACCGCCAGGAAGACCAGGTCTGCCAAGGCAGCTTGTGCAGTCGTAACGGCTCGAGCCTTGGGCCCCAGATCGGCGATCAACGACGCAAGGCTTTCGGGGCCACGGCTATTGGCGATGCTGACTTCCAGGCCGGCCTGCGTCAGTAACCTGGCGATGGCACTGCCAATGGCCCCGGCACCAATGATGCTTATGCTCATGACGGGCTCCTCAGGCGGTAAAGCCGCCATCGATCAGCAACTCGGCACCCGTGACGAAACTGGCCTCGGGGCTGGCCAGATAGGCCACTGCGCTGGCGATGTCCTGGCCTTCTCCGTAACGTCCCACGGCGATATTGGGACGGACGAAGTCGGCCACCGGACCATCGGCGGGGTTCATGTCGCTATCGGTCGGCCCGGGGTGAACGGTATTCACGGTAATACCGCGTGGTCCCAGGTCTCGCACCAGGCCTCGGCTGAAGCCCGCCACGGCCCCCTTGGTCAGGGTGTAGGCGCAGGCTGTGGCGAAAGCGGCGTACTGCACCATCGAGCTGCCGATATGAATGATCCGCCCACCCTGCCCCATATGCTTGAGCGCCTCCTGGGTGGCCACAAAGACACCGGTGACATTCACCGCAAGGATGCGCTGGAAGTCTTCGAAAGCAATGTCTTCAGGAGCCCCCAGGACACTGATACCGGCGTTGTTGACCAGGATATCGACCTTGCCGAATAACGTGGCGACTTGCTGCACGGCTGCGCGTACAGCCTCGGGGTTTCCAGCGTCGGCAGCCAACGCGACAGCTCGACCGCCGGCGGAGGCGATCTCCTCGACCAGGGCCGCGGCACGGTCTGGCGAGGCGTTGTAAGTGATGGCGACAGAGGCGCCGTCTGCGGCCAGGCGTTTGGCAATGGCCGCCCCAATGCTGCGTGAGCCGCCGGTGACGATGGCGATCTTGCCAGAGAGAGGAAGAATTGCAGGGTTCATGGCGTGAGCCTCAGGTGGTGGTTGGTGAGGCTATGAAACGCTTTTCTTTTTTCATCAAGTAGTAGGGAGTGGCTAGAATCACTTTCAACGTTTACTTGAAGGTATCGATCATGGAGACCCTGGCCAATCTGCAATCCTTTGTTCGCAGCGCAGAGGCAGGCAGTTTCTCTGCCGCCGCACGGCGCCTGGGTATCACGCCCGCTGCAGTGAGCAGGAATGTCGCCCAACTGGAGGCCAACCTGGGGGTACGGCTGTTTCAACGCAGTACGCGCCGACTGGCCCTGACCGAGGCTGGGGAGCGCTTTCTCGGCAATCTCGAGGGTGGGCTGGAGACTGTCCAGGCTGCGATTGCCGATGTGACCCGTCACGCCGGAGAACCGGCTGGAGTGCTGCGTATTTCCGCGGCACCCGCTTTTGGCCGTGACTACCTGCTGCCGTTGATGCCGCAGTTCATGAAGCGATATCCGGCCGTGGTTCCTGAGTGGCACTTCGACAATCGCCAGGTGGAACTTATCGCCGATGGATTTGACGTTGCCATCGGAGGTGGGATCGAACTTTCGCCCGGAGTGGTCGCCAGGGATCTGGCGCCGGCGCATCTGGTTCTCGTAGCCGCGCCGGACTACCTGTCCAGGCACCCTCTTGTACGTCGTCCTGAGCAGTTGAATGACCTCGAGCATCTGGCCATGCGCTCGCTACAAAGCGGCAAGGTCCGCAGTTGGACACTTCAAGGCCCCAAGGAGCAGCGGGCGGCACTGGAATTGCGCCCACGGTTGTTGGTCAACGACCCTCAAGCACTTTGCCAGAGCGCTCTCATGGGATTGGGGGTCGCGCTGCTGGCGATTCCCGATGTGCTTGGCCCGCTGGAAAGTGGCGCCCTTGAACGGATACTGCCGGGCTGGCATGTCGACGCGGGGCCTATCTCACTGTACTTCGCTGGCCAGAAGCTGCTGCCGGCCAAGACGCGTGTCTTCGTAGACCTGCTGGTGAATCATGCCCGCGAGCAGCAATGGGCGAAGCGCTTCGATGCCAACTGAATATGCCTGCACTGGCCTTCAACACAGATCGCTGCAATCTCGCGCTTCAGAAACCGCGGGTATTCTTCGGTCGATCGCGCACACCCTGTTACTGAAGTTTGATTTTGATCAAACTCTCCATTGCCTTGCTGGCTAGACTGAAATCAATACGACACCATCAGTCGAGGTTGTACTTCATGTCCTGGTTCCGCCGTCATCGCCAACGCCTGTTGCACCTCACCCTCGTGGTGTGGGTGTTAGCCATGGGCGTGATGGCCATCCAGGGTTGCCTGGTGCAACCGAATCACGAGATAGCCGCGCCACATTATGCCGAGCAGCAGGTGGCGGATGATCATGCCCTCCACGCCAGTGGTTGTCTGCAAAGCTGTGAGGACACTGTCACGGCGATAAAACCTGCATTGCAGCATCCAGCATTGGACGCCCTCCAGTGGGCCGCCCTCTTGCTGTTAACTGCGGCAGTCATACTGGTGCTCGATCCCGTGAAGGATTTCTCCTTTGCCGCCCTTGCACTGAAGCGCCCTGCCCCGCCGAAAGAACCGGCCCGCCTGGCTTTCGTCCGCTTCAACGATTAGCCCCCCTGTTTTCAAACTGGCAGAGCACGGGTCGCTCCGTTCTGCTGCGCCGCTTTTCGTGCCTCTGTCATTCCTGCTTATTCCCCCACGAACTCAGGAGTTCATCATGCATAAACATTCAACATTCGTCCTGGCTGCCGTCTTGGCTGGCGGAGCACTCATGGCCTCTGCCGAGGACGCGCATCACCCGGCCGATGCTCCAGGCGGAGCAATCCAGAGCACGGCACCGGCGCCAACGGCCATGACTGGCGCCATGACCGAGCAGATGGAGAAAATGCAGGCTGCCCATGACAAGGCCGCGGCGGCTAAAACGCCTGCCGAGCGCCAGGCCGCCCTGCAGGAAGGCATGAAAGCGCTGAAGAACGGCATGGCCATGATGAGCAAGGAGCAGAGCTCCATGGGGTGCATGGGGATGTCCGGAGCCAAGGACGGCGCAGGCAAAGGCATGATGGACATGATGATGCAGATGATGGAGCAACAGTCGTCGATGATGGATATGCCAATGAAGAAATGAACCTGATGTGTGTCGCCAAGAATCCGGCAAGGCGAAGTCACTGGCCGAGCCGACACTGACTGCCCACTTGTGCAGCTGTTCATGCCCCACGCCACGGCGATCATCAGTAAAGGCATGAACGGCAAACACACCTGGCAAGTGAGGAGCGCCAACCATGAATCATGCTGAACCGGCCTACGGCCTCTGGTCGCTGGTCATTATCAATTCATTAGTGTTCATCTTGTTCGCCTTCAGCTTCACCCGGCCCAGGACGAACCGCGATTGGCGCTCCTTTGGCATGTTCTCGGCGTTCCTGGTGGCGCTGTTTAGCGAAATGTACGGGTTTCCGCTGACGATCTACCTGCTGATGCCCTGGCTCACGCGCAACTTCCCTGGCATCGACTTCCTTTCGCACGATGCCGGGCATTTGCTGGAAATGGTCATGGGCTGGAAGGTCAATCCGCACTGGGGGCCATTCCACATTCTCAGCAACTTGCTGATCGCCGGCGGCTTCTGGTTATTGGCGGCCGCCTGGCGTGTGCTCTACACGGCCCAAAGTACCGGGCAACTGGCCCTCGACGGGCCCTATGCGCGGATCCGTCACCCGCAGTACGTCGGCTTCGTGCTGATTATGTTCGGCTTTCTGTTGCAGTGGCCTACCTTGATCACCCTGGTGATGTTTCCAATCCTCCTGGTGGTCTACGCCAGGCTGGCGAAGCGGGAAGAACAGGAGATGCTTGCGCATTTCGGCGATACCTACCGCACTTACTCGCAACAGACGCCGGCATTCCTGCCCTGGACAACCCCTCACAGCCCCCCTACTGGTGCCCCTCCGGGCCCAGGAGAACAGTCATGAACGCTCCCTGGAAAACCGGCATTTCTCTGGCCCTGACCATGGCCATTTCCTACACCCTTTGTGCGCTGCTCTATGCGCTGTGGCCGGCGCAGGGTGTCGCTTTTCTCAGTGCCTTGTTCCATGGCCTCGACTTTGCTCGCCTCCAGGCGCCACGGGACTACAGCGTGACGACGTTCGTCGGGCCGCTGCTGGTCTTGAGTGCGTGGGGCGCAATCGTCGGCACCGTGTTCGCGTGGCTGTCCAACAAGCTCCATGGCCGGCCCTGATAACCGCTTCGAGCAGGAGGCCGCGATGAACCCGTCGCACATGCAGCACAGCCACCATCGGCAGGCGCTCGCGTCAGAAACCATGGCGAAGGATCCGATCTGCGGAATGATGGTGGACAAGACCACAGCCTTGTCACGAGAACGTGGCGGGCGCCGCTATTACTTTTGCAGCGATACCTGCCTGCGCACCTTCGAGTCGCCAGAACGTGAACTGAAGGCGATGAAAACCCGGGTCACTATCGCCCTGACCGGGGTTCTGGCCTTGGCGCTGCTGCGTGCAGGCGCCTTCATTGCACTGGCGGCGGGCGCCACGCTGCTGACGTGGGTGCCGATCCCGGCGCTCCCCTGGTTCACATGGGGCATCTGGCTATTCCTGCTGGTCACACCGGTGCAGTTCATCGGTGGCTGGAGTTTCTACAAGGGGGCGTGGAACGCCGTTCGCACCCGTAACATCAACATGGATTTTCTGATCGCCCTCGGCACCTCAGTCGCCTATTTCTACAGCGTCGTGGTGTTGTTCTTCCCGGACGTGCTGCCAGTCAAGGTGGCCGAGCGCGACGTCTATTTCGAGGTGTCGGCGGTCATCATCGCCTTCGTGCTGCTGGGCAGGTACATGGAGGAGATCATCAAGAAGAAGTCCTCTGCCGCGGTACGGCGCTTGCTCGATCTCAAACCGGCGATCGCCCATGTGATGCGTGACGGGCAAGAAGTCGACCTGCCTGCCGAGAGCGTCATGGCCGGCGAGTTGCTGATAGTCAAGCCAGGCGAAAAAATCCCTACCGATGGCGACGTGAGTGAAGGCCAGTCCACGGTGGATGAGTCCATGCTGACCGGCGAGTCGATGCCCGTCGACAAGCACCCGGGCAGTCCGCTGATCGGAGGCACGCTCAATGGCAGCGGGGTATTGCGTTTCAAGGCGAGCAGGATCGGTGCCGACACCGCGCTGGCGCAGATTATCAAGATGGTCGAGGAGGCGCAGGCCAGCACGGCACAGATCCAGCGGCTGGCCGATCAGGTCACCGCCTACTTCGTGCCCGCAGTGCTGGCAGTCGCGATGCTGGCCCTGATCGGCTGGTCCCTTGCGGGAAACTTTGCCCAGGGATTATTGGCCTTTATCGCGGTTCTGATCATTTCCTGCCCCTGCGCGCTGGGCGTGGCGACGCCGGCCGCATTAATGGTCGGTGTGGGCAAGGGGGCCGATAACGGCATCCTTATCCGCGGCGGCGAAGTCTTGGAGCGGGCAGAAAAACTGCGGACGGTGGTGTTCGACAAAACCGGCACCATTACCCGAGGCGAACCGAATGTAACCGAAGTCATCACGCTGGGGACCGCACAGGAAAACGAGGTCTTGATGCTCGCCGCCGCCGTGGAGTCCGGTTCGGAACATCCACTCGGCGCAGCGATAGTGCGCGCCGCCCGGCATCGTGGCATCCGCTTGCCGCAAGCCACCGGCATCCAGGGGATCGCCGGCCACGGCATCGAAGGCCGTGTCGACAATCAACACATCTGGCTGGGCAACCGGCGATTGTGCGCCCGCCAAGGCATTTCGACCGAAGCGGCCGAAGAGCACCTCATCCGCCTGGAAGCCGATGGCAAGACCTCCATGCTGGTCGGTGCCGATGAACGCCTGCTCGGGGTGATTGCCGTGGCCGATACCATCAAGCCCGAAGCGGCTGAAGCCGTTGCGGCATTGCAGGCAAGCGGCATCAAGGTCGTGCTACTGAGTGGCGATAACCACCGTACCGCCGAAGCGGTCGCGCGCCAGGTCGGCATCGGGCGGGTGATCGCCGAGGTCTTGCCGGATGACAAGGCCGCCGTGATCCGTCAATTGCAAAGCGATGGGCAGGTCGTGGCCATGGTTGGCGATGGTGTCAACGATGCGCCGGCCCTGGCCACCGCCGACATCGGCATCGCCATCGGCTCGGGTTCGGATGTCGCCAAGGAAACCGGCGGCATCATCTTGCTCAAGAACGATGTGCGTGACGTGGTCACGGCGATCAAGCTGTCGCGCGCGACCATGGTCAAGATTAAACAGAACCTGTTCTGGGCGTTCATCTACAACAGCGTCGGCATTCCCATCGCAGCCTTTGGCCTGCTCAATCCCATCATCGCTGCCGCCGCCATGGCACTCAGCTCGTTGTCGGTGATTGCCAACTCCGCGCTGCTCAAACGTGCCCGTATTGGCTTGAGCCAGGAGCCCGGATCATGAAGCGCGAAGTTCTTGCAATCTGCCTCCTGGTGAGTGGTGTGGGTCCAGAGGTCTTGCGTCAGAACCATCCCTCCAGCTCCCTCAGGAGTGCTGTCATGAATCAACATAACGTGCCCCAGCATCGCGCAAGAGGTATCAACGGGTACTTTTTAGGCTTCCTTGCCATCGTCGGTTATTTCCTGTTCACCGAGCACAGGGCCCATGTCGTGCCGTATCTGCCATTCCTGCTGCTCCTGGCCTGCCCCCTGATGCATGTCTTCATGCATCGTGGGCATGGCAGACATGGACACGCTGACAGGGCTGAACATGACAGTGGCTGTGGCCATCACCCCGGCGACGCTGGCAATGACCAGGAACATACGGGCCTACCCGATGGCAACAGGAAGTATCCCGACCGCCCTGCATGACGGATTCGTCGTACCTGCGCAATGCAACGAAGCTCATCGAGCTTCGGTTGGCGTCGTGGGCCCTGGCTGCATTAAAAGCGACGAATCTCCAACGTCGCCCGCAGCCCGCCAGCGTGGCTATTCTCCAGCCTGATCTGCCCGCCCAGGCGCGCTGCGATGGCCTGCACGATAGTCAGCCCCAACCCTGCTCCCTGAGCGTTTCCGCGGCTATAGAAACGTTCGAAGAGCCGCTCGCGTTCAGCCTCATCGATTCCCGGCCCCTGGTCTTCGACGGACAGTTCGTAGTGATCCTGTTGCTTCGCCAGTCGCACCCTGATCAGCCCGTGGGGTGGCGAAAAGTTTGCCGCGTTGGTCACCAGGTTGTTCAGGGCGATATCGATGGCGGCCGCGTTGACCCTGACCCGGCCGATGTCTTCGTCGACATCGAAAGCCAGTTCGAGCCCCTGGTCCAACAACCAGGGCGTCAGCTGGACCAGGCTGTCGCGAACCGTCGCCGCCAGATCGATGCTGGGGGCCGCCTGAGTGTCCGTTTGCGGCTCGATACGAGCCATCGTCAGCAACTGATTGACCAGCCGGGTGGTGCGGTCCACGCCGGCAATCAAATGCTCGAGCGATTCACGGCGATCCTCCTCGCTCCCCTCCTCCATCAGGTTCTGCGCATGCACCCTGAGCACCGCCAATGGCGTGCGCATTTCATGGGCGGCGTCAGCGATAAAACGCCGTTCACGGCCCATGACTTCCTGGATCTGTGCCAGCACCCGGTTGAGTGCCGCCTGCATGGGCTCAAGCTCGGTGGGCAGTGGCATCAACTGCAACGGTTCGAGAGAGCCGGGATGCCTCGCGCGCAGCGTCGCCGCCATATCCTCCAGCGGTTTCAAGCCCCAGCCGATTGCCAGCCAGATCACCGCGGCGAGCATCAGGGCGCCAAGCAGATTAGGGACAACGGTGTGACGAACAATCCGATCCACCAGGTCGGCACGCACATCGTCCCGCTCACCGACCCATATCTTCAGGCCGTATTGCGTGTCATCCAGGGTGAATGCCCGCCATTTATGGCTACTTGGATCGGTCACGTCACTGAAGCCGGGCGCGGCCGACGCCGCGGCAAAGGCCGGCGCGCTCAAGGTGTGGACCAACAGCTCGCCCTGGGCGTTCCAGACCTGGAACGCGATCTTGCTTTCATAGGGGTGGCCATCGACTTTGGGGGCTGCCTGGCCCAGCGCCTGGTTGAACGCCTGATACAGCTCGGCGTGCTCCTTGCTGGCCATCGGCATGCGCATGATCCCTTGCAGCAGGCGAGCGTTCTGCGCCAGCTGGGCGTCGTAGACCTCGTCTATTTCATGATTGCTGTCGTGCAGATTGAGCACGGTCATGATCAGCAGGCCAAGGAACAACAGCCCGAGGATCAACCTCAGGGTACGACGCCTGATGGAGGTCATGGGCGCCCTTCCACCAGGTAACCGACGCCCCGGACGGTCCGGATCAGATGGCTGGAGAACTTCTTGCGCAGGTGGTGGATATGCACTTCCAGGGTGTTGCTTTCCGCCTCCTCGCTCCAGCCGTAGAGCAACTGCATCAGGTGGTCGCGGGTGATCACGCGGCCAGGCGGCGACAACAGTTCGTGGAGCAGTTGGTATTCCTTGGGGGTCAGGGCCACCGGCTCGCCCAGATAGCTGACTTGCTGGGTCCCGGGGTTCAGGCTGATGCCTGCATGCTCGATCAGCATCTGGGCACGGCCGGCGCTGCGCCGCAGCAAGGCGCGCAGGCGCGCCTTGAGTTCGGCCAGGTCGAAGGGCTTGATCAGGTAGTCGTCGGCCCCGGCGTCGAGCCCGGCGATACGGTCTTCCGTGGCATCCCGGGCGGTGAGGATCAGCACCGGGAGGTTGCAGCCACTGTCACGCAGGCGCCGCAGCACATCCAGGCCGTCCATGCGCGGCAGGCCGAGGTCGAGCACGGCCAGGTCAAAGGTTTCGCTGAGCAGCGAATGCAAGGCGCTGCTCCCATCCTGCAGCCAGTCGACGGTGTAGCCCTCGCGTTCCAGGGCATGCTGGATCCCCTCGCCGAGGGCCACGTCATCCTCAATCAGTAGTAAGCGCACACGGACTCCTGTCAGTTGAGTTTCTTGTTCACGTCCACCAGCAGTGCCTCGATTTCCTTGCGGCGCCCGGCGTCGGCGGTTTCCCGGCCGGGCCTCGGGGCTGCCCGCAAGGCCTTTTGCAGCGCGTCCCGGGCTTCGCCGTAGCGTTTTTGACGGTAGAGATGATCGCCCCAGAAGTACAGACTGTCGATGCCGTTCGGGTTCACCTGCAAGGCCTGCTTGAGTAACTGTTCGGCTTTTTCCGCGTCACCGAAGCCGATGGGCCAGCCCGGCACCCGGTCGTACAGTGCGGCCAGGCTCGTGTAGGCCGAGCCTTGCAGGGCCTGGGGGTCCAGGGTCATGGCTTTTTCCAGGTAGCCCTTCGCCGCCTTGGCCTTGCTCAGCGCGCCGAGACCGCCCTGGGCGCCGGCCCAGCTGCTGGTGACGATGCCGGACCAGATCCAGGCTTCGGCCAGCGATTGACGCTCCTGGGTGAACGCGGAGGCTTGGCTGGCCAGTTGTTCGAACGCGGCGCTGCGCTGCTCTTCCGGGAGTTCGTATTGAATCTGTGCCCAGCGTTGCTGGATACCGTTCAGGCGTTGCTGGTCAGCGGGCTCCAGCGCCCAGACGCTCTGGCCCAAGGCCCCCAGCAGCAGACCAATGATGAGTTTTTTCATGGTTTGAGATGCTCGTTATCAGGTTTCTGGCTCAGGCGACGGATCAACGGCAGCTGCTTGCGCAGGCCGCGGTCCACCAGATTGGGCAGCAGGCTGTTGAGGCGCATGAAAAAGCGCTCCGGCCAGCCCAGGTACAGGTCACGGCGGTCACCGGCGATGGCGTGGATCACGGCCGAGGCGACGGTCTGCGGATCGTCGACATTGGACTTGAGGGCGTCATTCAAGGCCTGGGCCGCCGGGCTGTTCATGCTGGTGTGGGTAGCACGTGGCGCGACATACAGAACACCGACCCGGGTGTCTGCCAGCTCCCGGCGCAGGGCTTCGGAAAACCCGCGCAAGGCAAACTTGGTGGCGCAGTAAACGGCATAACCGGGGTAGCCGATGGAACCGTAGGTCGAGCCGACGTTCACCACCATCGCGCTCTCGGCTTGCTTGAGCAGTGGCAGCAAGGTCTTGGTCAGGCAGACCGGCGCACCGATGTTCACCGCCAGCATCGCATTGATGTCGCTGTCATCGAGCTGTTCGAGCATGGCGAAGTGATTGACCCCGGCGGCATTGATCAGCAGGTTGATGCCGCCCATGGCCTGCGCGGCAGTCAGCACTTTGCGCCGGTCGGCGAGGAAGGTCAGGTCCGCCGCCACCCAGCACAACTGGTCGGGATAACGGGCGAGCAAAGGCTCCAGGGGCGCGCGCCGGCGCGCCACCGCCAGGACCTTGGCGCCACTGGCGCACAGGGCGCCGGCAATCGCCAGGCCAATGCCGCCGCTGGCCCCGGTGAGTACTACGCGAGCGTCAGACAGGCGCATGCAGCGCCTCCCCGCCGCGGGGCAAGCCGCGGAACATGTCGGTGTAAAGCCTGTAGACCACCTTGGACGCATGAATGACCGCAGCCTGGTCGGCCGGATCATCGAGGGTGTTCATCAGCCGGCGGTAAGTCTGCATGTGCTCGACATCCAGCGAGCCATGGGAGCTGAGGTAGCTGAAGGCCGTTTCCGGCAAGCCCAGGCGCTGGCGAATGCTGCCAGCGGCATGGGTGGCCAGGGCAATGCTAGTGCCCTCGAGCACATTGACCATGCCGAACAGCCCCACCGGATTGTCCCGGGCGATCAGGTCGTAGAGAAAGCTGACCATCAATTCGATTGGCAAGGAGGGACGACCGTTGCGCACCTCGTCCCTGTCGCCGCCGCAGGCCTCGATGTCATCGAGCACCCATTGTTCATGGCCGTATTCATCCTCGATGTACTCGCACACCGCTTTGCGCAGCCACTCCAGGCGCAGCGGCAGGCGTGCACCGCAGGCCATCATCAAGGGCACGGTGTGACGCACGTGGTAATAGGCCTGCGCCAGGAAGGCCCGGTAGCTTTCCAGGCTGACCTGGCCCTGCAGGGCGTCGAGAATGATCGGCAGGTTGAACAGCTCGTTACGTTCCTGGTGGGTAGCTTCTTGCAGGCGGTCAAAAAAACTCATGATGCGGATTCCTCGCAAGGTAGGGATTCGGTCAGTTGCGCCCGGTAACGCTCGACGATGGCGTCGCGACGCGGCCGGCCATTGGCGGTCAGCAGGCCATTGGCAAAGGTGAATGGTTGATCCAGCCGGGCCCAGTGGTGGACCTGGGCGTAATCGGGCAAGGCCTCGTTGGCCTCGGTCACGGCGGCGGCCAGTTCATCGTCGGTGCAGTCCGGGCGATGGGGCCAGAGCAGCGCATGGTTGCGCGGCATGGCTTCGCCATAGACGAACGCCTGGGCGATATGGCGGCGCTGGGTCAATTCGGCCTCGACCCATTCCGGGTTCACGTTGCGGCCGAAACTGGTGACGAACTGATGCTTCTTGCGCCCCTTGAGGTAAAGAAAGCCATCGGGGTCGAACTCGCCGAGATCGCCGCTGGGCCACCATTGATCGGTGTGCGGCGGTTCACCCAGGTAGCCGAGCAAGGTCGCCCCCTTGATCAGCACTTCGCCGTCTTCGCCCAGGCGGACCTGCACATGGGGCAGCGGCTGGCCGACACTGCCGGGGCGGTTCGCCTCCGGCCGGTTAAGGCAGACCACCGATGCGCATTCGGACAGGCCATAACCTTCATAGACCGGCAGGCCGACGCGTTGCGCACGCTGCAGCAGCGCTGCAGAAACCCGTGCCCCGCCCACCGCGGCAAAACGCAGCGTGCCGGGATTGAAGGCTTTGTGTTCGGCGGCGCCGACCAGCACCTGCAACAGCTGCGGCACCAGGATCAGGCTCTGGGGCGCACGGCTGGCCAGGCAACCGAGCAGGCGCGGCACATCAACGCCACTGGCGCCCTGGATGCCCAGGGTTTTCTGGCTGGGCAGGCTCAGGGTCACGCCGGCATACAAGGCGGCATAACAGCCGAGGTTTTCCAACAGGATCGCCAGCGGCAGAAGCGCAAGGTGGTGCTGCGGATCCGCCGGTTTGCTGGCCTGATCCAGCTCGCGAGCCACCCGTAGAATGCTCTCGGCGCTCAGGCACACGCCTTTGGGGGTGCCGGTGGTGCCCGAGGTGAAGGTCAGTTTGGCGGTGCCTTCGAACATCCGGCCCGGGCCACTGAAGGTGCGACGCCAGAAGGTTGCGGCCTGCTTGTAGCCGGCCGTTTCCAGCTCGGCGTCCAGTTCCGGTTCGGCAATCACCCAGCCTGCCTGGCTCTGTTCCAGGCAATGGGCGCGCTGGGCCGGGCTGAAGAACGGCGGCAATAGCACGCACGTCAGGCCTTCGAACAGCACGGCCAGGTCCCAGAGCATGGCTTCGACGCCATTGTCCAGGGCCAGGGCAACCACCTTGGCGCCTTCGTCGCGCAAACGCTGCTGGCGCTGCATCACTTGTGCGTACAGCGTGGCGTAGTCCAGCTTCAGGTGATCGCCCCACAAGGCAATGGCATTGGGCCTGTGCTCGGCATGGTCACGCAGAACCTGCTTGAAGCGCTCCCTTTCAGGCGACATGGCTGACCTCTGCAAAAGACGACGGCAACCCGAGGCGATCGAACATCCCGATGTTGCGTAGATGAATGAAACCGGCGCGAATGTTGCCAACGTGCACCCAAGGCTTGCTCTCGTAATAGCTGCCCCAGCTGTGTCGCTCATCGCCCAGCCGCTGTGGGTCGGCGGCACAGAGGGTCACGGGTTTCAGGCCCAGGCGATGAAAGCTGTTCACCAGCCCGATGTTGCCGGTGAACGCCACCCATTCCAGGTCCCCCATGGCCAGCAGGTAGGTCATGGCGATGATGCTCAGCCGTGCACTGCCCGTATCGCTGGCGGCCAGGTTGCCGACCTCGACGATGCCTGCCCGGTCCACGGCGCGATCGGCTGCTGCGCTGATCAGCGGCTCGATCGGATCGTCCAGATAGCGCTCCAGGAACAGTTGCTCGTGGCTTGCCAGGCGCACGCCGGCCACGGCACAGAGTTCACCCGATGCGTTGTTGCGCATGCCAAACAGCTGCGGCATGAAATGACGGATGTCGGCACCGTGGGCCTTGCGGAAACGGCGCTGGATAAAGGCTTCGAGGAGCGGACGCTGAGGCTCGCCCGGCAAGGCCCTGGCAAGGCACATCGGCGGCGCTTCGGCTTGGCCGAAGTGCAGAGGCAGAGGGATGTGCCAGTCGTGATCGGGCATGGATGGATGCCTCCCTGGTCAAGTTCGGGAGGAGTATCGGTGGTGTTTCTTAACGGAATCTGAAGGTGGCGAAACGATCCGGCAGAAGCCATCGCTGACGACAGACGCTTTCAGCCAGCCCCGGCGGGCGGCTTGACCAGCATCAGGCTGCAGGGAGGATGGTGCAGCAGGCTCTCGGCGGTACTGCCGACGAAAACCTCGACGCCGTGACGGTAGACCGTGCCCAGCACGACCATGTCGAACGCGTTCCTGCGGGCGAAATGGCCGATCACCTGATGGGGAATGCCGGCCAGCTGATGTCGGTGTTTCTGCTCGACCCCATAACGCTCGGCGAGCAGATCGAAGGCCTCTTGCTGGGCATCGTTGACCGCATCCCGCAGGCTGTCGTCCAGGCTCGAGGTCGGCACACTCGTCAACGCGTCGCCTACCACCGACCAGTTGCTGACATTGAGCAGGTGCAAGGTCGCCCTGCAGGAAGTGGCCAGCGTCACGGCCAGGTCGAGGATCCGGGCATTGAGCCCCTGGGTCAGGGCCTCCAGGTGGGACAGGTCGATGGCGGCGAGGATCTTCAACGGCCTGGGGTTTTCCGCGTGGGTGACCAGGTGCAAGGGAGCGGGACAGTCACGCAGCAGCAGCCAGTCCAGAGGCCGATGGAACACCCGGTCGAGTGCCGGCACAGGCTGCATATCCTTGATCACCAGGTCCGGGTGGAAGTCGCTCACGTACTCAAGCACGTGGGCCGGGCTCAACCTGGCCCAGACCACTTCAGTGCTCACCCGCAAGCCCTCGCAGCGTTGAAAGCGTGCCTGCTGCTCGAGCCAGTGACGGTGCACCTGCAGGTAACCTTCCCGGGCCTGGCTCATGGCGTCGTGGTCGAACAGGCCGGCCACCGCCAGTGCGTTGACGTAATCGAACGCGACAATGTGCAACATCGCGCCGGTAGCGCTGGCCAGCGCCTGCGCCCGCTCGAACGCCGGGGTGCGGGTCATCTCGGTAGGGGCAATGAGCAATAAACGTTGAATATTCAACATCGCACACCTCGTCCTGGTAATGCTTCACCTGCGCTGCTGCAAGCCCGGTTTCCTGCCGGAGCCTTCGTACAACCGCCGATGGGGCATCGGCGATGCGGGGTATCTGATCTTGGCCAGGACCGCGCCCTGCAGCGCCTGCCCTGGCGCCCTCCCCTAGACCGCCAGAACGCTGCAAGGCGCCTGGTACAGGATATGTTCGATCGTGCTGCCCACTAGCTTGGCCAGCCCGCGCGACTGGTTCCTGCCCATCACGATCACATCCACCTCCTGGGCGTGGGCAAACTCGCTCAACACCGAGACGGGTTGCCCCCTGATGAAGTGTCGACAGTCAGCCGGCACGCCAAAGCGCTCGGCCAATTCAAGGAAGGATTTTTCCAGATCCTTGCGCAGCTCCCGGGTAAGGTCCGCCAAGGTCAGTCCGGCGCCGCCGATATTCTCCAGAAAGGCCGCGGAGATATCGCAGGCGTACAGCAGGTGCAGCTCGGCATCGCACTGCAAGGCGAGGCTGGAAGCCTCATGGATGATCCGGTCATTGAGTTCGTTGTCCGCCGACTTGGTATCCGACACTTCGACCGCGGCCACGACGTTGCGCGGCAAGACGCCGCCATTGCCGCCAATCAGATACACCGGTATCGGGCAATGGCGCAGCAAGTGCCAGTCCAGCGGGGTGAAGAACGCGCGCTTGAGCCGCGGCTCATGCTCTATCTGCTTGATCAACAGGTCGGGCTGCATTTCCACGACATGGTCGAGGATGTCTTGCTGCATGTCGTCGGCCCATGCCACCTCCATCGTCACGGCCAGCCCCTGGCCATGCAGGTCTTCTACCTGAGCCTTGAGCCAGTCGCGATGGTCCTGCAAATAACTTTCCCGGGCCTGTTTGCGGTCACCCTCTTCAAGCAACCACAGAGTGTCCAGCGACCTCATCAAGGCCGCGATATGCAGGCTCGCACCGCTGGCCCGGGCCAGGGCTGCGGCGTGAGCGATGGCATGGGAATGGCGTTGCGTCGGGTTGATGATCAGCAACAACCGTTGGTACTGGCTCATGATCGACCTCCAGACAGGTGGGGCTGCGATGTCAGGTATCCGTTGATGAAGGCAGCCGTTGCTGCCTTCGCGGAATCGCCATCAGTATTACCCCAGGCTCCTCCTTGCGCGCCTCCAGGGTTCTGATCTATGTCAGATCCCCGCGCGAGGCGTCAAAAAGCGCCCCCGCGCAGATAGACCTCGGCCACCTGCCCCTGGCGTGTCCTGCCAGTGCTCGATGAGGGAGCGCTTGTTTTCCCCCACTCGTCGTCTGCTTTTTGCCATCAGCCGGACGGCCCGCCCTGGCAAGACTCAGAGACTATGCTTTAGCAACCGATAGAGGGGTCTCATGGCATGCCGGACGCCCGGACGCACCCGAACCATCATCTCAAGACTGCCTGTGCCAACTGCAGCGTCCTGGAGCTGTGCCTGCCGCTTGGCCTGACCGGGCACGAAATCGAGCGCCTGGACACCCTGATCGTGCAACGGTTCAAGGTCAGGAAAGGCGCCGCCCTCTATCGCGCCGGCGATCCATTGCGCTCGCTGTATGCCGTGCGTATCGGCTCGTTCAAGACCAGCGTGCTTTCACTCGATGGGCGCGAGCAGGTCACCGGCTTCCAGATGCCGGGCGAAATGCTTGGCCTGGACGCCATCAGCAGCGACATGCACACCTGTAACGCGCTGGCCCTCGAAGACAGCGAAGTCTGCCCTATCCATTTTGCCCACCTGGAAAAACTCGCCCTGGAGCTGCCGTCGCTGCAGCACAACCTGAACCGGATCCTCAGCCGCGAGATCGTGCGCGATCACGACATGCTGATGATGCTGGGCAACATGAACTCCGACGAACGCCTGGCGGCCTTCCTGCTGAACCTGTCGCAACGCCTGAGCCAGCGTGGCTACTCGTCCAGGGACTTCATCCTGAAGATGCGCCGCGAGGAGATCGGCTCCTACCTGGGGCTGAGGCTGGAAACCATCTGCCGGGGCATCGCGCACCTGCGGGACCAGGGGCTGGTGGAAATTTCCGGCCGGGAAGTCAAGGTCCTGAACATGGAGGGGCTCAAGCAATTGGTCGCAGGTTGCCACCGTTCAGCCCCGCGCTGATCCCTGGAAGCGTGGAAAACCGTCATGCGCGCCATGGTCCTGCATATCCCCGGCGAGCCGCTGCGCCGGGAAGAACGCCCGGTCCCGACACCCGGTCCCCAGCAACTGCTGATCAAAGTCCTGGCCTGCGGCGTCTGCCGCACCGACCTGCACCTGGTCGATGGCGAGTTGCCCCAGGCCGTGCTGCCACGGGTGCCGGGCCACGAAATCGTTGGCCAGGTGACCGCGGTGGGTGCCGACGTCGCGCCGGACTGGATCGGCCAGCGGGTGGGCGTGCCCTGGCTCGGCTGGACCTGCGGCGAATGCGAGTTCTGCCGCACGGGCCGGGAAAACCTGTGCGACCAGGCGCAATTTACCGGCTGTCACCTGGACGGCGGCTACGCCGACTACACCCTCGCCGACGCCCGTTTCTGCCTGCCGCTTCCCGAAGCGCTCTCGGCCACCCAGGCCGCACCGTTGCTGTGTGCCGGGCTGATCGGTTTTCGCGCCTTGCGCATGGCTGGCAACGCACGGCACCTGGGCCTCTACGGTTTCGGCGCGGCAGCGCACCTGGCGATCCAGGTGGCGCTGGGGCGTGGGCAGCAGGTGTATGCCTTCACCCGACCCGATGACCACGCGGGCCAGGACTATGCCCGGTCGCTGGGGGCCAGCTGGGCCGGCCCCTCGGACCAGCCCCCGCCGCACCCGCTCGACGCCAGCCTGATCTTCGCCCCCGTCGGCCCGCTGGTGCCGCTGGCGCTGGCCGTCACGGCCAAGGGCGGCTGCGTGGTCTGCGCCGGCATCCACATGAGCGACATCCCGGCATTCCCTTATCGACTGCTCTGGGGCGAACGCAGCGTGCGCTCGGTGGCCAACCTGACCCGCGAAGACGGCATCGCGTTCTTCGCAGAATTGCAGCACACCCCGGTTCACTGCGACGTCACCTGCTTCGCCCTGGACGATGCCAACCAGGCACTGGAGCATCTGCGGGCCGGTCAGTTCAACGGTGCGATCGTGCTCACCCCGTGACGCCCGAGCCGTTCACCTGACCGCCAGGATACTGCCCGGCACCGAATACAGCGCCCGCTCGGTATTGCTGCCGATCAAGCGGTCGATCCCCAGCCGATGCACAGTCCCCATCACCACCACATCGGCCAGGTACTGCTCGACGAAGTCACCGATCGCCGGCACCGGCGGGCCCGGGACGAAGTGCCGGCGCTCCGGCGGGATGGCGTAGCGCTCCGCCAGGGTGACAAACGCCTGGTGCAGGGACTCACGCAGCTCTTCGACGACGTCCATGCCCCAGCTACCGCTGACCAGCGGTGCATCGCCATTGAACGCCGGCGACAGGTCATAGGCATACAGCAGGTGCAGTGGCGCATCGCATTGCAGGGCCAGGGCATTGGCCGTCTGGATGATGGTGTCGTTCAGGCCGCTGATCTGTGTCGATGGATCGAATGGATCCACCGCCGCCACGACCCGGTGCGGCAACCCGTAGCGGGCCTGATTGACCAGGTGCACGGGGACCGGGCACTTACGCAGCAAATGACAATCGAGCGGCGTGATGAACACCCGCTTGAGCAGCGGTTCCAGGCTGGCGTCCTTGATCAGCAGGTCGGGGCCGAGCTCCTCGACCGTCTTCAGGATGTCCAGCAGCGAATGGGTGGTGAACAGCACGTCGACGGTCGCCTCCAGCCCCAGGTCGCCGAGCCGCTGGGTCTCTTCGGCCACCCAGCGGCGATGGCGCCGCATATAACGCTGATAACCCGCCTCGTCGATCTTCTCTTCCCACAAGCGCACGACCGGCGCTGGCTCGGCGAAGGCGCGTACATGCAGCGCAGCCCCGCTGGCCTTGGCCAGCGCAACCGCCCGCAGCGAGGCAGGCGACTGATGCAGGGTTGGATCGGCGATCAGCAGCAAATGTTGGTAATGCCCCATCACACACCTCGCTCAGGCACCGGTCGAACAGGCCGGCATGCGCCAAGAGTGCGCCTTGTCCCCCGATGCGCGGCTTGATTTACATCAGGTGCCGATCAATGAACGAGGCCTGTCGCCTGTGTCTGATCCAGATCAGATCCGCGTGCTGTCAGCAGGGTAAATAAAACCGAACAAACCGCGTGTGCGCCCTGCCGCACACGCCCCTGCGGCCGTATGGAGAACCCCATCATGCTCACTGTCAAAGACCACAACGAACGGGCCGCCGGCGTCTACGCCGCGGTCCCCGGAGAACACTGGATCGAAGCGCTGAGGGACGGCCGTCATGTGCTGATCCGGCCTCTGGCGGAAAAGGACCGCGAGCGGGAGTACGCCTTTATCAAGCGCCTGTCTCCCGAATCCAGGCACATGCGCTTTCTTGCCCAGATCAGCGACCCCAGTGGCGCCTTGCTCGATCAGTTGATGAACACCGACGGCAAGCAGCGCATGGCCTACGTCGCGCTGGCTCACGATAACGGACAACTGATAGAGATCGGCATCAGCCGCTACGCCGCCACGGGCGAGCACGAATGCGAATGCGCGGTGACCGTCGCCGACGAATGGACGCAGCTGGGCCTGGGCACCTTGTTGATGGAGCACCTGATCAAGGCGGCCCGCCAGAACGGCTTTCGCCAGATGTATTCGATCGACGCCGCCAGCAATGCGCCCATGCGCGACCTGGCCAAGGCCCTGGGTTTCGAACGCAGTCACGATCCCGACGACAGCCGCCAGGTCATCCATCGCCTCCATCTGTAAAACCGCCGCCCTTGGCGTGCCGGCCAGCGGTCCGCCAGGGGCGACTCACCCTCGATTACAGCCTCTTGTCCGGTTTTATTGCCAGCACACTGCAAGGTGTCCGATGCAAAAGTTGCTCGGCGGTGCTGCCCAAGAGTTTTTTCAATCCCTTGTGCTGCACGGTTCCCAGGACAATGACGTCAGTGCGGTGGGCAATCGCGAAGTCGCAGATGCACGACAGCGGCGTACCCTCGATGAAGTGGCGGCGCTCCGGCGGTACGCCATGGCGTTCGGCCAGTGCCGCGAATGCCTCGAATTGCGCCTCGCCCAACACTTCGTAGATCCCGGTGCTCAACGGCAGCACGCCAACCCCCATGTCCTGGGCATACACCGCGGCCCAGTCATACACATGCACCAGCTCGAGTCCGGCGGCACACTGCCCGGCCAGCTTCGCCGCGGCGTCGATAATCTGGTCGTTGAACACCTTGTCCTGCTCGTCGCTGCGCAGCACATCGACGATGGCCAGCACATTGCGTGGCCGCGGGTTGAAGGCATTGGTCACCAGGTGCACCGGCACCGGACAATCCCGTAGCAGCTGCCAATCCAGCGGGGTGAAGAACACGCGCTTCAAGGCCGGCTCTTCTTCGGCATCCTTGACGATCAGGGCCAGGGGCATCTCATTGACCAAGTGCAGGATTTCTTCGAACGGACGGTGCACCCAGACCACTTCGCTGGTGACCTCGATGCCCTGTTCGCTCATCGAGCGAGCTTGCTCGTCAAGCCATTGCCGATGGTTTTGCAGGTACCCGTCCCGGGCCTGGGCGATCTGTTCGGGCGCGAACAGGCCGGCCACCGCCAGCGCCTGCAGATAATCGAAGGCCACGATATGCAAGGGCAATTGCATCGCCCGAGCCAGCGCCGCGGCGCGGTCGAACGCTGGCGTCCGGTTCATGGCTGGCGGGGCAATGAGCAGTAAACGCTGAGTCTGTGACATAAGGCACCTCGGCACGCGGTCGTCTAAAAACCCTGGCTGGAATTGCAGATTGAAGGTTTCAGGACCGGGTGACTTGATCTTTGTCAGCTACCCGAAGCGACAGGCTTCAGTACAACCAGATACCGGCCCACATCGCCAACGTCAGCAGTACCTGGCCGGGAATGACATAAGCGGCGAAGCGGTGCCCGCCGCTGACCCAGGCCACCAGGCATTTGCTCAGGGAATTGCTGCTGACCACGATCAGCACCGGCGTGGCGATGGCCTGGAACGGCAACTGGCCGGATTTGGCCAGGGAGGCTATCGACGCCGTCGAGGAATGGGCGTCGGCGAAACCGCTGAGGGTCGCCGTGACCATCACCCCTACTTCGCCAAAGTGGCTCAACATCACCGACGACAGGAAAGTAATAGCGGTCATGGCCAGCGTGACGAGCAACGCCAGCTTGAGGTTGAACGCGCCGCCGACCTTGATCGGCTGGCGGGTGCCCTGGGCGGGTGCGGGAAACATCAGGCACAGGCCATACAATGCCGTGGCGGCCGCACCGGCGAACAGCGGCCCCCACATAGGCCCCAGCAGACCGGTATCGACCGCGCCGAGGATCAGGCCCACCTGGGTCAGGGTGGCCAGGTTGGAGAGCAACGCCGCCGCGCCCAGGACCTTGATGCTGTCCGGTTCCTTGGCAGCGATATGCCCCATGGCGGCGATGGTCACCGTGCTGGAAGCGAACCCCGAGGCGATGGCACTGATCGCATAACCGTAACGCGTGCCCAGGTTACGGACGGCGATATGGCCTATCGCGCCCACGGCCATCAGCAACACGGTCAGGGTGCAGATGGTGCGCAAATTGATCGCGGCATAAGGCCCGATGTAACGATCCGGCGCCAGCGGCAACACTACCAGCGCGGCGATCAGCAGTACCAGGCCGTCGCGCATTTCCGCTTCGCTCAGTTGGCTGCGGGCGAAGTGATGCAACTTTTGTCGATAGGCCAGCAGCCCGCCCATCACCACGCCAATGGCAATCGCCAGTTCCGGTGCCGTACCGCACATCGCCCCCAGCGCCAGTACCGTGAGCAACGCCACTTCGCTGGTCACGCCCGGGTCGCTGCCCAGGCTTCGCCAATATGCCACGGTGACCAGCATGGCCAGGCAGATCGCCATGATCCCCAGCAGCAGGCCACCACCGACCTGCATGGCCACGTACCCCAGCAGCGCGGTAATGGCGAATGTGCGCAACCCGGCACAGGCACGGCTGTCTCCTCGCCCCTTGTGCCGCTCGCGCTCCAGGCCGATAAGCAGGCCGATGCCCAGCGCAGCCGCCGCGCCCTCCAGGCCAAGGGTCGCACTCATAGAACCTCCATCCGGATGAACCTGCAGCCCTGGCCACGAGGGTCACTTCACCAGGCCTGGGCAGGCTCCCTTGCTGGTCGTCGGGGCGGATCGGTTGCCGGCGGCCCGAGGGGCATCCCTCGTCTGGCCAGGGCTGGCCGGCCAGGCATGCGGCGCATCGATGCGCGCCCTGAGTTGACCGACGAAGGCCGTTGCGGCTTCCAGGCTGTCGAAGTCCACTTCCAGGGCATCCATGTGCACCACCCAGCCGTGGCCTGCCGGTTTTTCTGTAATGTCGATGATCATCGATCACCTCCGCTCAAGCACGAACGTCAACCGCCCCGGTATCACGGGGTAATCGCGACCTTCATGACCCCGTCCCGCTGGTGAGCGAACAGCTCATAGGCGGCTTCGATATCGTCGAGCCTGAAGCGGTGGGTCACCAGCGGCGACAGGTCGACCCCGCCGCTTTGCACCACTGCCATCAAGCGACGCATGCGTTCCTTGCCGCCGGGGCACAGGGTGCTGACGATGCTGTAGTCGCCCAGCCCGGCGGCGAAGGCGTCGAGCGGGATGTGCAGGTCGCTGGAATACACGCCGAGGCTGGACAACCGCCCGCCGGGCCGCAGCACGCGCAAGGCGGACTCAAAGGTGCCCTGGGTGCCCAGGGCTTCGATGGCCACGTCGACGCCACGGCCATCGATGAGCGCCATGATCTGCTCGACCACGTTGCAGTCCCTGAAGTTGACCACCTGGGTCGCCCCCAAGCGTTTGGCCACCGTCATGCGCTCGGCCACGGCATCCACGCCGATGATCTGGCTGGCGCCTTTGAGCCGCGCACCGGCCACCGCGCAGAGGCCGATCGGGCCCAGGGCGAATACCGCGACGGTGTCGCCGATATTGACCTCGCCACGTTCGGCCCCGGAAAACCCGGTGGACATGATATCCGGGCACATCAGCACCTGTTCGTCGCTGAGGCCGTCGGGGATCGGGCACAAGTTGGCCAGGGCATCCGGTACCAATACGTACTCGGCCTGGCAACCGTCGATGATGTTGCCGAACTTCCAGCCACCGATGGCGCGAAAGCCATGACGGGTGTCCGGGCCGTCCTGGGAAGCGCAGCCGCACAAGCAGGCATAGCTTTGCCCGCTGGGCGTGATGGCCCCGGCAATCACCCGCTGCCCCTCGGTAAAACCGCGCACCTGCGAGCCCAGCCGCTCGATGATGCCCACCGGTTCATGACCGATGGTCAGGCCCTTGGCCACCGGGTACTCGCCACGCAGGATGTGCACGTCGGTGCCGCAGATCGTCGTCGTGGTGATACGCACCAGGGCCTCCAGCGGGCCCACTTCGGGGATCGGCTTTTCATCGAGCACGATCCGGTTCTTTTCAACGAAAATTGCCGCTTTCATGGTGGCCATGACGATTCTCCGGTCCGGTGCCCGCTCTAGAGTCCAGCAAGACGTTCAGGCTGCGCCGGAAGGAAGGCCCTGGGGTTGATCATGATCAACAATTCATCGATGGAGCCCTTTGCGCCCAACCACACGTCTGCCGGCCTGCTCCACGACCGGACGGGTTGATACAGATCAAGCGCGCGCCACCGGCCAGAGGCAGGATTGGGGCAAGGTTTCACGACCGAAGACGCATCGTTGCCGATACCTGCAACTACCCACGGGAGATTTGTCATGTCCGAGCAAGCACGTTTCATGCTGGTCGCCTCGCCACTGATGGAGAACAGTCCGGCCTTCGATCGGGCCGCCGCGCTGGCCAGGGCCGAAGATGCAGCCCTGCACATCGTCGCCTTCGACTACCTGGAGGGTCTGGCCACGGCCAGCCTGGTCAACGAACAGGCCCTGGAGCAGATGCGCCTGGGCTACGTCGAGCGCCATCGTCAATGGCTTGAAGAGCAGGCCCGCCCGATGCGCAAACTGGGTGTCACCGTCACCACTGAAGTGGTGTGGGTGCAAAACCCGCTGCAGGAAATCCTGACACACCTCAAGGAACAGCCCATGGCCCTGCTGATCAAGGCCCTGGAGCATCAATCGCGGCTGTCGCGGGTGTTCTTCACCCCCCTGGATATCCACCTGCTGCGCGAGTGCCCGGTGCCCCTGCATTTTGTCAGCCATCTACAGCATGCGTTGCCACGCAAGATCGTCGCGGCGGTCGACCCGTTCCATCGCGATGGTCAGTACCAGGACTTCAACGACCGGATACTGCATGAAGCCTCGAAACTGGCCAGCGCCTGTAACGCCGAACTCGACGTGATCTATGCCCATGACCTGTCTTCCATCGACGCGGACGAATTCAACTTCGACCAGAGCTCGACGTTTTTCTCGTCCAGCAAAGTCAAGACCCTGTTCGACGCACAGGGCGCCGCCTTCAACGAACTGGCCGAACGCAACGGCATTCCAGCGGAACGCCAGCACATGATCATGGGCAACCCGGCCAAGGTCCTGACCAGCTACGCAGACGCCTATGGCGTCGACGTGATTGTCATGGGCAGGGTCGGTCATCGTGGCGGCCTGGGGCGCCTGATCGGCAGCACGACAGAGCAGTTGCTGTACAAGATGCCTTGCAGCGTATGGGTGGTTTCGCCCGAGGTGCTGACGGCTGGATAAAGCGCCTTTTCAGAAGGCCTGCCCCGCGCGCCTGGCCGGCATCGAACGCCGCCCGGGGCGCCCGGCAACCTCGCGGCCTTTACCGGTCAGCCAGCACCGCGCGCCAATTGCGTGAGGTAGGCGCAGAACATGTCTGCCATGGCGTCGGCGTAGGTCTGGATCTCTGCGGCGCTGCGCGGGCTTTCTGAAAACTCCTTGCCTACGCTGCTGAGCGTGGTGGTGATCAAGTCGGCAGCCAGGGCGCGGGTTGCCTGCGGTGCGTCGGGCAGCGCCTCTTCCATGAAAGCCTGGAAGATCCTCTCTCCTTGCGCCTTCACGGCCTGCGCTTCGGGGGCGTGGCGATACAGCGGCGCGGCGTCGTTGAGCGCCACGCGCATCCTGGCTTCCTCGCACTCGGACTGGATAAACACCCGGACCAGCACGCGCAACCGTTCCAGCGGGGCTTTGCCAAGGTCTTCGAGGATGCTGCGCAGCATCTGCGTGGTCTGTTGCCACTCATCGCTTTGCAACCGGAACAGGATCGCCGCCTTGTTCGGGAAGTATTGGTACAGCGAACCGATGCTGACGCCGGCCTTCTCGGCCACCCGCGCGGTGGTGAAACGCTGCGCGCCTTCCCTGGCCAAAACCTGAGTAGCGGCTTCCAGGATCGCCGCGACCAGCTCCGTCGAGCGCGCCTGTTTAGGGGCTTTTCGCGAGGAAACCTGCGGGGTCCGGCGATTGCTCATGACGGCCCCACGGGGCCGGAGCCAATGCGAATAGCGGGTGGGGTCACTTGCTCATATCCTCTAAATGCGACGAATTGATCGCATTTTAGCCACGCGCCGCCAGGCGTCAATTTTGGAAGGGATACCCCCATGACCAGCACACTGACTACTTCCCCGCTCGCGCCCTTGCTCAATCGCCTGTTCGACCAGGCCCATACGGCAACCAGCCCGGCCGTCGCCGACATCTCCCGCGAAGAACGCGAGCGCCTGATGCACAGCAAGACCGAATACCTGGATTTCTATGGCCGCCTGAAAGACCTCTGGCTGCCGGTTTCACGCGACACCGGCGGGCTGCTGTACATGCTGGCGCGCAGCACCCGGGCCCGGCACATTGTCGAATTCGGCACCTCGTTCGGCATTTCGACCCTGCACCTGGCCGCGGCCCTCCGCGACAACGGCGGCGGCCGCCTGATCGGCAGCGAGTTCGAGGCGTCCAAGGTACAACGGGCGCGCCAGCACCTGCTCGAAGGCGGCCTGGCTGACCTGGTGGAGATCCGCGAGGGCGACGCGCTGAAGACCCTGGCGGTCGACCTTCCGGAATCCATCGACCTGCTCCTGCTCGACGGCGCCAAGGCGCTGTATGCCGATATCCTGGCCCTGGTCGAAAGCCGCCTGCGCCCGGGCGCGCTGATCGTCGCCGACAACACGGACTACTGCCCGGACTACCTGGCCCGGGTCCGTTCGCCCGGCAGCGGCTATCTGTCCGTGCCCTTCAGCGACGACGTGGAACTGTCGATGCGGCTCGGCTGAGTCGCCCCTGGAAGACGAGGTCCTGAGCAGGGCCGGGGGCTGATCACCTGCGACCTTGCCATGCCCTTGAACCTCGACCCTGCCGCTCAGCGATCCTCGCGCCCTTCCTCCTCCGACGGATACAGCGCGAGGTAGCTGTCGACGGCATCGCCTATGGTCGGGAAGAACGCCGCTTCGCCAAACCGTGCGAACAGGCCGAACCGCTTGAGCTTGTCCTTGACCGGGTCTTTCATCTGCGCCACGCACAGCTTGATGCCGGCCTGGTGCAGGGTGTCGTCCAGCTCCGCCAGCATGTCGGCGGACGTCACGTCGACGCTGGTCACCGGTTCCGCCGCCACCACCAGCCAGCGCACCGGTGTCGGCGAGGCCGCCACGGCGTCCAGCACCCGGTCGTGGAACAGCTCGGCGTTGGCGAAGAACAACGGTGCATCCCAGCGAAACAGCACCACGCCGGGGATCAGGCGCGCATCGGGATAACGCGTGATGTCGTGATAGCCCTTGATCCCTTCCGCCCGTCCCAGGACCGCCGAGTAAGGGCGCCACCCATCCCACAGGAACTCGATGACGGCAATCACGATGGCCAGGCCGATGCCTTCGATCGCGCCCAGCACGGCCACGCCGACGGTGCAAACGATGGAGAGCCAGCACTCCCAGCGCTGGATGCGGTAAATCCGCCGCAGGTCGCGGATTTCGATCAGGCCGATGGCCGATGCGATCACCACCGCGGCCAGGGCGCTGATGGGCAGGTCCTCCAGCAGGTCCGGCGCCAGCACCAGCAGCAAGGCCACGGCCAGCGCGCCGACGACCCCGGTCAACTGGGTCCTGGCGCCGGCGGCCTCGGCCACGGGGGTGCGCGAGGAACTGCTGCTGATGGCAAAACCCTGGAACAATCCGGCCGCCAGGTTGGCGACGCCAAGCCCGACCATCTCCTGGTTCGGATCGACATAGCTGTGGGTCCGCGCCGCGTAGACCCGCGAAAGCACGCTGGTATCGGCGAACGAAACCAGGGCCACCGCGCAACCGCCGATCAGCACCGGGCCGATATCGGCGCGGGTGATCCAGGGGATGGCGAACGCCGGCAGGCCTTGTGGCAACTTGCCGAGGACCGACACGCCGGAGTTTGCCGCCAGGTCCAGCGCGGCGACGGCGACTGTCGCCGCGGTGACGGCGATCAGGATCCCCGGCACGCGCTTGCTGTCCTTGAACAGCAGGATCACCCCCAGGGTCGCGGCGCCGACCAGGCAGGCGGTCCAGTTGGTCTTGCTCTCCAGTATCGCGGTGACGATGGCCCACAGGTTGCTCAGCGGCCCGTCGGCCTCGACCGAAAAGCCGAAGAACTTCGGCAACTGGCTGATCAACACCGTCAGCGCGATGCCGTTCATGTAGCCGTAGCGGATCGGCTTGGACAGCAATTCAGTGACAAACCCCAGGCGCGCAATGCCGGCCAGGACGCACACCGCCCCGGCCACGATGGCCATCATCCCCGCCAGGGCCACCGCGCGCTGCGGGTCGCCGCCGGACAATGGCAGGACCACAGCGAGAATCACCGCGGCCAGCGACGAATCCGGCCCCAGCACCAGGATCCGGCTGGGCCCGAACAGCGCATAGGCGAGCAACGAAACTATGGTCGCGTAGAGGCCATAGATGCCGGGCAGGCCCGACGCCACCGCGTAGGCGATGCCGACAGGCACCAGCACCGTGGTCAGCACCAGCCCGGCTTCGAAGTCGTGGCGCAACCAGGCCATCCGATAGTCCTGCAGCATGCGCAGCCCGGGCAGCCAGCGGCTCCAGCGGTTGTGCCCGGCGCCGGCATCCCGGCGGGCAATCCGGCCGGGCTCCGGGACGGGCGGTGGAGAACCCGAGTGGTTCATGGAACGCTGGTCCTTTGTGTGCGGTGCGGATGTGCCTGGAGGCGCCAGTCAGAACTTCTGTGGAACCCGCCGCAGCGGATGGTCCGACGCCCGATAGCCGCCCGGCTTCTGGCGTTTGGGCAACACCACTTTCTCTCGTGGCACTTCCTTGTAGGGAATGCGGCTGAGCAGGTCGGAGATGATATTCAGGCGCGCGCGGCGCTTGTCGTTGGAGTCGGCCACCAGCCAGGGCCCATGTTCGGTGTCGGTGGCCTTGAACATCTCGTCGCGGGCGCGGGAGTAGTCATACCAGCGGCTGTATGACTTGACGTCCATGGGCGTCAGCTTCCAGATCTTGCGGCCATCCTTGATCCGCGCTTCGAGGCGGCGGGTCTGTTCTTCCGGGCTGACTTCCAGCCAGTACTTGAGCAGGATCACGCCCGAATCGACGATCGCCCGCTCCACCAGCGGCACCGCCTTGAGGAAGGCGACCGCCTGCTCTTCGCTGCAAAAGCCCATCACCCGCTCGACGCCCGCGCGGTTGTACCAGCTGCGGTCGAAGATCACCACTTCGCCCGCGGCGGGCAGGTGCGGCAGGTAGCGTTGCAGGTACATCTGGCTTTTCTCGCGGTCGGTCGGCGCCGGCAGCGCCACCACCCGGAACACCCGCGGGCTCAGGCGTTCGGTCAGGGCCTTGATGGTGCCGCCCTTGCCGGCGCCGTCGCGCCCTTCGAAGACGATGCAGATCTTGATGCCCTTTTCGCGCACCCATTCCTGCAGCTTGACCAGCTCGACATGCAGCCGCCGCAACTCGTCCTCATAGTCTTTTTTGCTCAGCTTCGCGTGCTCAACGGCAGTGCCCTTGGTGGCGCCCTTGTTGTTTTTTGCCATGACCGGAACCTCGTGCCAGACGTTATAGATCGCGTGAGTCTAGTCGATGATCCGCCATCCACAGGGCTGCCCAGGCCGGCCGGGAGCGCGGCGAGGACCAGCGCCCCGCCCGCTCGTCCCAGGCTCAAAACACCGCGATATGGGCATCCGTGCGCGGTTCGGTGCCGCCGCACAGCACGCCGCTTTGCGGGTCGCGCAGGATGATCTGCCCGCGCCCGTAGCTGGTCAGGTCGCAGGCCACCTGCACCTCGTGCCCGCGCCGCGCCAGGGCGGCGCTCATGTCCCGCGAGGCGTTCTGTTCGATCCCCACCTGCAGCCCGCCCAGCCATTGCCAGCGCGGCGCATCCAGGGCCGCCTGCGGGTTGAGGCCGAAATCCACCAGGTTCATGACCATCTGCACATGCCCCTGGGGCTGCATGTAGCCGCCCATCACGCCAAACGGCCCCATTGGCACACCGCCCTTGCTGAGGAAACCCGGGATGATGGTGTGGAAGGTCTTCTTGCCGGGCGCCAGGCAGTTGGCGTGCGCAGGATCGAGACTGAACTCTTCGCCGCGGTTCTGCAGGGCGATGCCGCTGTCGGGCAGCACCACGCCCGAACCGAAGCCGTGATAGTTGCTCTGGATAAACGACACCATGTTGCCCTCGGCATCGGCGCTGGCCAGGTAGACCGTGCCGCTGGCGTGCGGGTCGCCCGGCTGCGGGGCCTGCGCCTGTTCGCCGATCTGCGCCCGGCGCCGGGCCGCATAGCGGTCGCTGAGCAAATCCTCCACCGCGACCCGCATATGCGCGGGGTCAGTGATGTAGTGCAGACCGTCGCTGTAGGCCAGCTTCATCGCCTCGAGCTGGCGGTGCCAGGTCTGCTGGCTGTCGCGGTGATCGAAGTCGAAGCCTTCGAGAATCTTCAGGGTCATCAGCACCACCAGGCCCTGGCCGCTCGGCGGAATCTCCCAGACGTCCACGCCGCGATAGTTGACCTTGATCGGCTCGACCCACTGCGCGCGGTAATCCTGCAGGTCGCTGGCGCGCAGGTAACCGCCGGTGGCCCGCGAGTGCTGGTCCAGGCGTTGCGCCAGGGCACCCCGGTAGAAACTTTCGCAGCCGCTGGCGGCCAGTTCCGCCAGGGTCCGGGCTTGCGCGGGGTTGCGAAACATCTCCCCGGCCCGGGGTGCCCGGCCGTCGATCAGATAGGTGTCGAACCAGCTGTCGAGCACGGTGTTGCGGCTCGGGGTGAAGTTCTCCAGCGCGCTTTGCCATTGCAGGGCAACCACCGGCGACACCGGGAAACCGTCGTGCGCCAGGCTGATGGCGGGCTGCAGCAAGTCGGCGAATGGCAGACGGCCGAAACGCTTGGACAGCTCGGCCCAGGCTGACGGGCAACCCGGCACCGTCACTGGCGTCCAGCCGTGCAACGGCATCTGTTCATGGCCGGCGGCTTTCACCGCCTCGATGCTCAGGGCCTGGGGGGCCACGCCGTTGGCATTCAGGCCATGCAGTTTGTTCTGGGTCCAGACCAGGGCAAAGGCGTCGCCACCGATGCCGCAGCCGGTGGGCTCGACCACGGTCAAGGCCGCCGCCGTGGCGATCGCGGCGTCGATGGCGTTGCCACCGCGGCGCATGATTTCAATGCCGGCCTCGGCGGCCAATGGCTGGGACGCCGCGACCATGCCGCGCTTGGCGAACACGCTTTGCCGCTGGGAGGCGTAGGGATACTCGTGGGCAGAAAATTTGAACATGGCAAGACTCACACAAGATTGAGGATTCGGGTTCACAACACCCGGCTGAGAAAGGCCCGGGTCCGGGCGTGGCGGGGCTGGCTGAAGATCTGCTCGGGCGGGCCCTGCTCGATCAGCTCGCCCTGGTCGAGCACCACCACCCGGTCGGCCACTTCGCGGGCAAAGCCCATTTCGTGGGTGACCACCACCATGGTCATGCCCTCCTCCGCCAGTTCCTTCATCACTTGCAGCACTTCGCCCACCGTCTCCGGGTCGAGGGCGCTGGTCGGCTCGTCGAACAGCATCGCCTGGGGTTTCATCGCCAGCGCCCGGGCGATCGCCACCCGCTGTTGCTGGCCGCCAGACAACATTGAAGGATAGTGGCCGGCCTTCTCCGCCAGCCCCACACGCTTGAGCAGTGCCCGCGCCTGTTGCTCCGCGGCGGCGCGCGGCACGCCGAGCACGTGGACCGGTGCCTCGATGATGTTTTCCAGGGCGGTCATGTGCGGGAACAGGTTGAAACGCTGGAACACCATGCCGATGTCCCGGCGCTGGCGGGCGATGTTGCGCTCCGAGTCGCGCACCAGGCTGCCATTGGCCCGCGTGCGGTAGCCCATGGGCTGGCCGGCGACGCGGATCTGCCCGGCCTGGATGTCTTCCAGCAGATTGATGCAACGGATAAAGGTGGTCTTGCCCGAGCCGGAGGCGCCGATCAGCACCACCACTTCGCCGCGCCGGACTTGCAGGGAGATGCCCTTGAGGATCTCCAGGTCGCCGAAGGACTTATGAATATCCAGGGCTTCGATGACCAGTTCTTCACTCATGTGCGCCATGCTCAACGCCCCCTCAGCAGCTTCATGGTGTTACGCCCGAACAGGCGGCTGGCCGCCGGCGCCGGCCGCTCGGACTGGCCGAAACGGCTCTCCAGCCAACGCTGGAAAAAGCCCCAGAGCGTGGTCAACGCCAGGAAGTAGATAGCAACCACCAGGTACAGCTCGAACACCCGGAAGGTCGCCGAGGTCACCATCTGGGTACTGAGCAACAGCTCTTGCACGCCGATGACGCTGACCAGGGTGGTGTTCTTCAGCATCACGTTGAACTCGTTGCCCAGTGGCGGGACTATCACCCGGAACGCCTGGGGCAGCACGATGCGCCGCATCAGCTTGGGAAAGGTCATGCCCAGGGAGCGTCCGGCCTCGTACTGCCCTTTATCCACCGCACCGATGCCGGCGCGGATGATCTCGGCCATGTACGCGCCTTCGTTGAGGCCCAGGGCGATGATCGCCGCCTGGATATTGCCCGGCACCACGAACCAGCCCAGGTCCAGGTCCTCGAAGCGGAAAATCCCCCCGGCCGCCAGCGCCGTGTACAGGAACACGATCTGCACCAGCAGCGGCGTGCCGCGCATCAGCCACACATAGAAGCGCACCGGGTACTGCAACAGCGGGTTGCGCGACAGCTTCATCAGCGCCGCCAGCAACCCCAGCACACAGCCCAGGAGCATGGCCGACACGCTGATCAGGCAGGTCAGCCCGAGCCCCGTCAGGTAGACATCGCTGGGCAGCAACAGGTACTGCCAGAACACGTCCCAATTGAAGTTCATCGAGCCTGCCCTCAGTCCAGTTTGTCGCTGCCGACATGCCATTTATCCAGCAACGCGGCGTAGCTGCCGTCGGCGCGCATGTCCTGCAGGACCTTGCCCAGCGCCGCGCTCAGTTGCGGGTCCTGCTTACGCACGCCGAAGCCAGTGAGGATCCGGTTGAACGCCGGCACCGCCGACTGGAACAGGTCCGGGGCCAGTTGCTGATAGTGCCCGGCGGATTCCACCGTGGTGCCGAAAGCGTCCACCTGGTTGATGCGCAGCGCCTGGAAGGCATCGGCGTCGACGTTGTACACCACCAGTTTCATCGGTGGCTTGCCGGCCGCCACTAGCTTGTCATTCTCGGCGCCGAGCAGGAGGCGGATGGTCGAACCGTTGCTCACCGCCACCTTGAGCCCGGACAGGTCCTCCAGGCTGTTCACCGCTTTCGGGTTGCCCTTGGGCACCACGATCGACTGGCTGGAGTACATGAAATTGACGATGTCGATCACTTCCCGGCGCTCGGGCTTGTCGAACAACTGGTCGACGATCATGTCGCATTGCTGCGCCAGCAGTGCCGGGATCAGCCCGGCAAAAGGCGAGATGCGCCACTCGACTTGCTTGCCCCCCAGGCGCTGGGCAATCGCCTCGCCCATGTCCACTTGCAGCCCGACCGGTTTCTGTTGCGTGTCGAAGGACACCAGCGGCGGCGAGTCCATGCCGGAGCAGTAGACGATCTTCTCGCTCTTGCTCAAGCGCTCCGGCAACTCGGGGGCGGCTTGCGCCCATTGGGAACAACCTAGATTCAGGAAACATAGACTCAAGGTAAGAACGGCAGCTGACGCGCAAGGCTTGTGCATGGCATTACTCCAGTCATGTCGGGTAGCAAGGGGGGCTGACGCTCACGACAAGCGTGAAGCGCCCGGCGAAACGTGCGTGGCTACTGATGGGCCTCCAGGAACTGGATCAGCCGCGGGATGGTGCCTTCGATGTGCTCGCACACCACCTGCGCCGCCTTGTCCGGGTCGCCGGAACGCAGCGCGGCAATGATCGAGGCGTGTTCGTCACGGGCGCTGCGGGGCTTGTCGGCGTGTTGCAGCCACAGGCGCATGTGCGGCTCGATCACCGAATACAGCGCCGAGATCTGCCGCATCAGCCGTGGGCGTTCGCTCAGGCTGCACAGGTATTCATGAAAGGCGCGATGGCGGCTGACCCACTCGGCGCCGTCTTCGCGGTAGTCGTCCATCTCATCGAGCAGGCGCTCCAGATGGCTGAAATGGCGCTCGGTGATCTTGCCCACCGCCACGCGGATCGCCAGGCCTTCGAGGGCGCTGCGCATTTCGAAGACTTCGCGCATTTCATCGATGTTCAAGCCACGGACAATGGCCCCGCGATTGGGCCGCAAGGTCACCAGGCCATCGGCATCCAGGCGCCGGAAGGCTTCGCGCACCGGCATCCGGCTCATGTTGATTTCGCTGGCGATGTCCTCGGCAATCAACCGCTCGCCAGTGCGGAAGCGCCCTTTGCAGATCGCTTCCAATAGAAAGTTGTAGGCCTCCTCCTCCGCGGTCACGGGCTGGCGCTCGGTATAGGCTGGGGCGAATTTCATCGGCGGCACCTTTTGTATTTTTGTATCCAATTATCTATATAGCCAAAACAGCACATTGCGTGCCAAGGACCCGCCGCGTTGTGCAGGTGCTTGATTCGGTTGGTTTTTGGTTATTCAGGAAAGCTGGCGAAGAAAATTGCTGATCACGACAGCGAGTAAAAACGCCCCAGGACGGGGCTCATGGTGCGCAGAACAGGTGCTGGCGGTAACACCGGCTGCAGGCGAGTCACCCGAGGTTCTAACGGCCTCCTTGCAGGAAACTCACCGCCGCCGCGCTGGACGCGGCATAGAGGCTGGGACTTGAGTGCGGCATCCGGCAAACACGCTGCACGACCGCGCTCCCGATACGCCTGGAGTGTTGATCGATGTCCATTACCTCGTCGAAGCTGGTCACTGCTGCACCGGGTATTTTTTGCAGGACCTCATCAACGACCCGGGCGATATCGGTGAAGCGGATACGGTGGGTGAGAAAGGCCTCCACAGCCACCTCATTCGCGGCATTGAGCACGGTGCTCATCGCCCCGCCTTCACGGATGACTTCAAGGGCCAGGGCCAGACACGGAAACCGCGCCAGGTCGGGTGCTTCGAAGGTCAGCGTGGCGACTTTCACCAGGTCGAGCGGTTCGGCGCCAGAATCGATGCGCTGGGGGTAGGCCAGCGCATGGGCAATCGGTATGCGCATGTCCGGACTGCCCAGTTGCGCCAGCACCGACTGGTCGCGATAGACCACCATCGAGTGAACGATGCTTTGCGGGTGTATCAACGTCTCGATGCGTTCAGCAGGAATATCGAACAGCCAGCGCGCCTCGATAAGCTCCAGGCCCTTGTTCATCATGGTCGCCGAGTCGACGGAAATCTTGCGCCCCATGCGCCAGTTCGGATGGGCGCAGGCTTCGTCCGGGGTGACCTGGTCCAGTGTCTGTAACGGGCGATTCCTGAACGGCCCTCCAGACGCGGTAAGGATCAGTCGCTGCACGTCTCCGGAAGCCCGTTGTGCGCCGTGCAGGCACTGGAAAATGGCATTGTGTTCGCTGTCCAGCGGCAGGATGGTCGCCCCCGAATTCGCCGCGGCTTCCATGAACAGCGTACCGGACATGACCAGGGCTTCCTTGTTGGCCAGGAGTATCTTTTTCCCGGCCCGCGCGGCACTCAAAGTGGGCGGCAATCCGGCTGCGCCGACGATAGCGGCCACCACCGTGTCGCAGTCGGCGGCACAGGCTGCCGCACACAGGGCCTGTGCCCCGCATTGAACTTCGGTATTCAGCCCGGCTGCCTGCAAGTTGGCTTGAAGTTCGATGGCGTGGTGCGGCTCACTGACAATCGCCAGTGCCGGGCGAAACTTCAAACACTGCCGATAGAGTTTCCCTATGTTGCGATGTGCCGTCAGGCCATGAATAACGGCCGTCTGCGGATTGCGCGCGACGACATCCAGTACATTGTCGCCAATAGACCCGGTGGAGCCGAGAACAAACAGCCGCTGCGACATGATTTATCGTCCTGAAGTAGAAAGTTAATCCATGTTCTTACAGAACAAACAGCAACTTACTTAGAACAATGAAACGATCACTTTAAAAAATGGCAGTAAAAAAACCGCACTCGAATGTTGCCTCGCTGGCAACGGCGCAGGGCACCCGGATTTCCGGTTTGCCAAGGCTAGCAAGGCAAAATCCATTAGCCAGTGCAGCCGCTGAATAAATCGAAATAAGCGAATTACAAAGCGCTGCCAATTGTTCTATCGAGCAAAAAATTTAATTAATGTAGGCATCTAGCAGACTCGAGCATTCGAAATAAAACCATCGCAGCCTGAAATTAAAAATTATAGGGCGCACTCTTGCAGCGCTTTGGAAACTGCCTAATGTGAGCACTCACGTTACATCGCATAAAAAGTCTCATCTCGACAAAGTCTTGTCCCGATATAGTTGTCATGCGCTTTACGCAATAAAAATTGCCAGCACAATTATGGAGTTGTATCGGAGGTTTCATGGAAGAAACACTTATTCTGGTCAATAAAGACGACTGTCAGACCGGGTTTGCGGAAAAGCTGCATATCCATCAGCAAGGGCTCTTGCACCGGGCTTTCTCGATTTTCATCTTCGATCGACAGGGCCGTTTGCTGTTACAGCAACGGGCGCTGGGCAAGTATCACTCTCAGGGTTTGTGGACCAATACCTGCTGCGGCCATCCACGTCGCGGCGAGACTACCGAGGCAGCGGCCAGGCGCCGGCTGTTCGAGGAAATGGGGCTTGAATGCGAGCTGCGGCTCGTCTCCCAGCTGCTCTACCATGAGCAGGTTTCCAACCAGTTGATCGAGCATGAATACGACCATGTGTTCGCCGGCATCTGCCAGCAGGATCCGGTCGCCAATCCCGAGGAAGCGCTCGCCTGGCAATGGCTGAGCCTGGCGCAAGTATCCCAGCGCCTCAGCCAGGCGCCACAGACCTTCAGCATCTGGTTTCGCCGGATCTTCGAACGCCACGGAATCATCGGTTTGCGCGCCTGGCAAGAGCAGGCGCGAAGCGCCCTGTTCGATGCGTGGCGGCACGCCATCGTCGAGCGCACCGAACGCATGCTCGAGCAGCAATTGCCCTCCTCCGAAACCTTGCCATCGGCCCTGCACCAGGCCATGCGTTACGCCGTGCTGGGGGGTGGTAAACGTATGCGCCCACTGTTGTGCCAGGCTGCCGGCCTGGCCGCCGGAGCCAACCCGGCGGCGCTGGACATGGTGGGGGCCGCGCTGGAAATGATGCACGTCTACTCGCTGGTCCATGACGACTTGCCCGCGATGGACGACGATGAGCTGCGCCATGGCCGTGCCACTGTGCATGTGCAGTTCGATCAGGCCACGGCGATTCTGGTGGGCGATGCCTTGCAGTCCCAGGCGTTCATCACCTTGCGCCGTGTGCCGGTGGCGGCCGAGCGTCAGGCTTTGCTGATGGGTGAGCTGGCCATGGCGGTCGGTTCGCTGGGCATGGCCGGCGGTCAGATGATCGACATCGGCAGTGTCGGTCAGGCGCTGGACCTCACCCGGCTCGAGCAGATGCACCGGATGAAGACCGGCGCCTTGATCCGGGCCGCGCTGCGCATGGGCGCCCTGTGTGCCGAGGGCGCGCCGTTCGACCTCGAGCCCCTGGATCGCTACGCGGCCGCGATCGGCCTGGCGTACCAGGTGGTCGACGACATCCTCGATGCCACGGCCGACACCGCGACCCTGGGCAAGACCGCCGGCAAGGATGCCCAGGACCACAAGCCCAACTACGTTTCGCTCCTTGGCCTGGAGCCTTCGCGACGACTCGTCAGGCAACTGGACGAGCGCGCGCACCAGGCACTCGAGCCGCTGGCTGAACGTGCGGAGCAGCTGCACGAGCTGGCCGACCTGGTGATCAACCGCTTGCACTGACTCGCTCTCCCCGCTCACGGGAATACGTGGGCATGGCTCAACGGAAGGAATCCCAGCATGTTCGAGCTACTGAACACGGTAAACACCCCGGCCGACCTGCGCGCCCTGCATAGTGCGGCCCTCGCTCCCCTGGCGGATGAGTTGCGGGCGTTCATCCTGCATAGCGTCTCGAGCACGGGTGGGCACCTGGCCGCGAACCTGGGCACCGTCGAGTTGAGTATCGCCCTGCACTATGTGTTCGACACGCCACGGGACCGGATCGTCTGGGATGTCGGCCATCAGTCCTATGCCCACAAGATCCTTACCGGACGCCGCGAGGCCATGGCCGGCATCCGTCAGTTGGGCGGGATTTCCGGCTTCCCCAGGCGCCAGGAGTCGGAATACGACGCCTTTGGCACGGCCCATTCCAGCACCTCGATTTCCGCCGCGCTGGGCATGGCGCTGGCGGCACGCCACAGTCGCGAGCCACGGCACAGCATTGCGGTGATCGGCGATGGTGCCTTGAGCGGTGGCATGGCATTCGAAGCGATGAACAACGCCGGCCTGTACCAGGACCTGCCGCTGCTGGTGATCCTCAACGACAACGACATGTCGATTTCGCCCCCCGTCGGCGCCCTGCGGCACTATTTCGGCAAGCTCACCGCCCAGCGCTGTGCGGTGGCGGTCAAGGAACGCATCAAGCACTTGCTGCAGGAAGCACCGGTCCTGCGCGAGCTGGCCCATCGCGCCGAAGCCCAGGTCAAGGGCCTGATGACCTCGGCCACGCTGTTCGAAGCTTTGGGCTTCAACTACAGCGGCCCCATCGACGGTCACAACCTGGACGAACTGATACCGGCGCTGCAAGCGCTCAAGGACCTGCGCGGGCCCCAGTTGCTGCACATCGTCACGCAAAAGGGCCACGGCTACTCGCCGGCCGCCGCCGACCCGGTGCTCTATCACGGCCCGGGCAGGTTCAACCCGGTGCAAGGCATCCTGCCCGGCGCAGCCAGCCAGCCGACCTACACCCAGGTGTTCGGCCGCTGGCTTTGCGATGAGGCAGAACGGGATGCGCGGGTCGTCGCGGTGACCCCGGCGATGCGCGAAGGCTCGGGGCTGGTGGAATTCGAGCAACGATTCCCCGCGCGCTACTTCGATGTCGGGATTGCCGAACAGCACGCGCTGACCTTCGCCGCCGGCCTGGCAAGCGAGGGGCTGAAACCGGTGGTGGCGATCTACTCGACGTTCCTGCAGCGGGCCTATGACCAACTGATCCATGACATCGCGATCCAGAACCTGCCCGTGGTGCTCGCCATCGACCGCGCCGGCATCGTCGGCGCCGATGGTGCGACCCACATGGGTGCCTTCGACATCGCCTTCCTGCGCTGCGTGCCGAACCTGGTGGTGATGGCCCCGGCGGACGAAAACGAATGCCGGCAGATGCTGCATACCGCCCTGCTCCAGGACGGTCCTTGCGCGGTGCGCTACCCACGGGGTGTCGGCAGCGGGATCGCGGCCCGCTCCGAGCTGACGCCGCTGGCACTGGGCAAGGGCGAAATGCGGCGGATTTCCAGCCAGTCGTCGGGCTGTCGCATCGCCATCCTGGCCTTCGGTTCGATGCTGCTACCCGCGCTGGGTGCGGCCGAAACCCTCGATGCCAGCGTCGCCAACATGCGCTTTATCAAGCCTCTCGACGGCGCCCTGATCGAGCGGCTCGCGTGCAACCACGACCTGTTGGTCACCCTGGAAGAAGGTTGCGTGATGGGCGGTGCCGGTTCGGCTTGCCTGGAGTATCTGGCCACCACCGGGCTCTCGCGGCCCGTGCTGCAACTGGGCCTGGGCGATCAATTCATCGAGCACGGCGCGCCGGAAAGACTGCTCGGGCTCTGCGGCCTCGATGCCGAGGGCATCAGCGCATCGATCCACGCTTTCCTCGTCGAGCACAGTCTGCAAGACCCGGTCAGTGACCACGCAACGGACAGGCTTTCGCTGCGTGCCAGAGCCTGAAGTGAATCTTCACAAGGAGACAGCCATGAGCATTCAAGCCAGAGAGCCAGCCATCGCCGATGAAACCCGTCTGCCGTATCGCGTCATCCAGGGTTCCAGTGTCGATACCTATCAGGAAAAGGTCGTTTATACCTACGGAGACAGCCCCGAAGATTGGCGCAAGGCCATTGGCAACTACATCCTGTTCCAGTTCGGAGTCTATGACGATCCTCGCTCGACGCCGCCAATCAGCCTCGACGAATCGGGAATTCGTTATTTCGAGCGACAACTGAAACTGGCCGGCCTGGAAGAGCCCGATCGGCCGCCGCTCAGGCGCATTCTCGATATCGGCTGTGGCTGGGGCTACATCCTCAAGTACCTGGCCGAACGTTTCCCGGAATGCCAGCGCCTGGACGGGGTGAATGTCAGCCGGCGCCAGCTGGAGTGCTGCGCGAAGTTTCACGCCGAGCAAGGGCTGTCGGAGCGGATCGATCTCTACCTGTGCAATGCCAAGGACATCGAGTTGTTGCCCGATGCGGATGAGCCTTATGACCTGGTGATCATTCGCGGAGTGATCTCGCACTTCCCCGACGAACTGTACGAAACCGCCATGCGCGCCCTTGCCGGCCGGGTTCGCCAGGGCGGCAGCGTGATCATCTCGGACAACCTCTACAACACTCCGCCGCAAGCCTATACCTCCGATACCCCGGACGAGGTCGACCGGCTGGCCTGCAAGCACCGCAAGGCGCCGGGGTACTTTCGCGATGTGCTCGAACAGAGCGGTTTCACCCTCCATGACATGCGGGTCCTGCCGGCCAATATCGATGTCGCCCGCTGGCTGATGGACGCCAAGGCCAACATCGAAAACAAAGAGCTATTTCCCCATGGGGTCACGGGCGCGCTGGAGGAACTGCGGGTGTTGGCGGAGAACTGGTCGGTGGCGCTGCTCAAGAACAAGGTCTCGACCTATAGCGTGATCGTGAAAAAGCCATTTCCAGGATGAACCATTATTCAGGGCCCAGGGCCATTCACACTTCAGGAGAGCACCATGGCAATTATTACGCTGCCCGATATCTATTGTCCTTTTTCTCACATTCAGCACCCCAAGGCCGACCAGTTCGACCAATGCACGGCAGACTGGCTGCAACACTGGGAGCTCTATTGGGACGATCAACAGAGACAGAGAATGATTCGGCCTGGCTGGGGAGTATTGGCATCACTGGCCTACCCCAAAGGCACTGACGAATTGATTCAGATCGCATCCGACTGGATGGCGTGGGCCTTTGCCTGGGACGATGAGTGGTGCGATGAAAGCCCGGTTACAAAGAAGCCGGAGGACATGATCGTCGCATTCGCAAGAATGAACCGGGCATTGGAATGCCCGGAGTTCCCCGTCGCCCCGGATGACCGTTATGCCTTGTCCATGCAAGAACTGCGCATCCGCCTCGAGCAACACGCCACTCCCATTCAGGTGAATCGTGTGGTTGAAGCCCAAAAAGGCTATTTCATGATCGAAATGATCAAGGCGGCGTCCCTTTCGCCCGGCTTGAATGAGTCTACGTTCATGCGTCTGACGGGCGGCGGCGGGATGGTTTTTCCGAGCCTTACCCATGTTGTTGCCGGTATCGATATTAGCCAGGAAGAGTTTCTTGACCGCCGGATAGTGGCGATGACGGAAATGGCAGCCACTCTCGTGGTATGGGAAAACGAGTTTTTTTCCTACGCGAAAGAGAGTATGCGCGCCAGCCTCGACGAGCGTGGACACAACCTCATCGATGCCGTAAGGAGGGAGTTCAACTACACCGAGCGGCAAGCACTGGCATGGTTCAACGTGATGCACGACCGGATTATCGGTTTGTTTGTCCGCTTGCGCGAACAACTGCTTCAGGACGCCTCTGCCGAGGTCGAACAATATATTGAAGCGCTGATTCATTATCAGACAGGCGTCCTCGAGTGGCATCGAATGGATGAGCGCTATCGCATTCTGGGCCCCGGAGACCCCACGCCTTGTTACGAAGGTGGCCACAGTACCGACCAGTCACATGATCACAGCCTCGATCCGGTTCCCATACCGTCGATTCAATGGTGGTGGGACTACGACCCTGCTCGTCCTGCACCTGTCAAAAAGTTCCATCCCAATGATCATGTTGCAGCGGCCAGACAAGCTGGGCGTGAGTTCAACGCCCGTCAAGTGCCCTATGTCTACAAGCAACAGCGGGGCTGAACACATCGATCAAACAACGGCTGAGCAGAACTTGGAGCATCGGCAAGTCAAGGACTGAAGATGCATGCCCTCTGCAGATTGGCAGCCGTTGATATGCGGCCTGAAAAGCCTGGGAGTGCACATGAATCAGCGCCAATCCAGCGTCGACACACGTCAGCCATTGCCCTATGCCAATGGTTGGTTCGCGATATGTTTCAGCCATGAACTCAAGCAGGGAGCCGTTCTTGCGTTGCCGTTCATGGGCCAGGAGCTTGTGGTGTACCGCACTCGATCGGGGCAGGTGCGCACCGTCGATCCATATTGCCCACATCTCGGAGCGCATCTTGGGCATGGTGGCAAAGTCGAAGGCGAGAATCTGGTCTGCCCGTTTCATGGCTTGGCATTCAACCCCGAAGGCCATTGCATACGCACCGGAATCGGGCAAAAGCCGCCTTGTGCAAAATTGCCCCACAAGCAGGCACGTGAATCCAATGGCGTAGTACTGGTATGGAACAGTAGCGGCGGATACCCGCCTGACTGGGAAATACCGGAGCTCGACACCACCGGGTTCTCCCTTCCCGCCTATAGCCGCTACGACCTGGCCGGGTATGCCCAGGACATGATCGAAAATAGCGCGGATATGCTGCACTTTGCCTGGGTCCATGGGTTCACGGACGTCGCCATGTCCCACCAGACAGACAGCTCCAAGATGGAGCTCAATCTAAGTGCTCGCTGGCGCGGGGTGCCGTTACACATGCACGTTACAAGTCATGGCCTTGGATACGTACTTGTAAAAAGCCAAATGCCGCGCTTCGGGGTGCAAGTAAAGACCCGAGGGTTTGCCACTCAGACGCGCCCTTTGGAGTGGACATTCCGCTGGTCCGATATCGTTCGCGTTGCATACTTGGACAGGTTCCCGGCCATTCTGCGCAAGCCTGCGTATGCCCTTCTGATCAAGCTTGCACACCTCTGGTTCGTGCGAGTGGTCAGTGACGACTTTCCTATCTGGAACAACCGACGCTATGTGGCGGATCCGAAACTGATCGCTGGCGAGGGCGCATTGATGGCGTACCGACGTTGGGCGTCCCAGTTTTATCCCCACGAAGTCGAACCACAGTTAGATATCCGCGGAGCGGAACAGACTGCGCAAAAAATTTCTGCGAAATTGACCGAGTGACCTCATTCAATGCTTCCAGGGCTATGGGGTGGAATGAACGCCCGGCAAGTCTTCACGCCAGACCAACACTGTGCGGCAACAACCGACTGAGGGATCGCCATGAAAATCATCCTTGCCCAGCCCCGCGGTTTCTGCGCAGGCGTGGTGCGGGCGGTAGAGACTGTCGAGCAGGCACTCGAGCTGCAGGGTGCCCCGGTGTATGTGCGCCACGAGATCGTGCACAACCAGCATGTGGTCGATAGCCTGCGGCGCAAGGGTGCGCTGTTCGTCGAGGAACTGGATGAAGTACCGGCGAATGCGCTGGTCATTTTCAGCGCCCATGGCGTGGCCAGGGTCGTCGAAGACCAGGCCCGCCAACGCCATTTGCGGGTGCTGGACGCCACTTGTCCGCTGGTGAGCAAGGTGCACAACCAGGGCCGTCAGTACGCGGCCCGCGGCTATCGGTTGATTCTTATCGGCGAGCCCGGGCACCCGGAAGTGCTCGGCACCCTGGGGCAGATTCCGGCACAGGTGACGGTCTTGCTGACAGTGGCCCAGGTCGAGGCGCTCGAGTTTGCGGCCGATACACCACTGGCCTACATCACCCAGACCACCTTGAGCGTCGACGACACCCGTCAGGTCGTGGCAGCGCTCCGTCGGCGCTACCCGCAGATTGTCGGCCCCGACACCCGGGATATCTGTTACGCGGTACAGAACCGCCAGGTCGCCGTGCGGGCCTTGAGTGCCTGTGTCGACCTGGTGCTGGTGGTCGGCAGCCAGAAGAGCGCCAACTCCGTGACCCTGCGCGATATCGCCGGCGAAAGCGGCATTCCCAGCTACCTGATTGCCGATGGCCGCGCCTTGCGTCGCGAGTGGTTCGATCGGCGACCGACCGTCGGTATTACCGCCGGAGCCTCGACACCGGAGTCCATGATCGAGGATGTGCTGGCGGCCCTGGCACGCATCGCACCGCTGGATATCACGAGCCTGCCGGGGCCTGAAGAGCAGGTCCAGTTTCGTCTGCCGGCCGGGCTGATCGCCCGCCAGTGAGACGCCCTCCACAGGAGTCGAACCGATGAACACGCCCCTCGCCCGGCGCCAGACCCGACAGGTTGCCGTCGGCCCGGTCACCCTCGGCAGCGCCGGCCCGATCGTGGTCCAGGCCATGACCAACACCGACACCGCCGATGCCCAGGCAACGGCCCGGCAGGTCGAAGCCCTGGCGCTGGCCGGCGCCGAACTGGTGCGCATCACGGTCAATGGGCATGAGGCGGCGGCCCAGGTCGCGCGTATTCGCGAATTGCTGGACCGCCGCGATATCCAGGTGCCCCTGGTGGGCGACTTTCACTTCAACGGCCACCGTTTGCTGGCGGCCTACCCCGAGTGTGCCCAGGCCCTGGGCAAGTACCGGATCAACCCCGGTAACGTCGGCAAGGGCGCGCGGCGCGACGAGCAGTTCTGCAGCATGATCGAGGTCGCCTGTCGTTACGACAAACCGGTGCGCATTGGCGTCAACTGGGGCAGCCTCGACCCGGACCTGCTGGCGCGCATGATGGACGCCAATGCGGCGTTGCCCGAGCCGCTGCAAGCTGATGCGGTAATGCGCGAGGCCCTGGTGGTCTCGGCCCTGGACAACGCCCAGCGAGCCATCGAGGTGGGTTTGCCGGCGGAGCGTATCGTGCTGTCGGCGAAGGTCAGCCATGTCCAGGACCTGATTGCCGTCTATCGCAATCTCGCCGCCCGTTGCGACTTTCCGCTGCACCTGGGGCTGACCGAGGCTGGCATGGGCTCCAAGGGTATCGTGGCTTCGACGGCGGCCCTGGCGGTGCTGCTGCAGGAAGGCATCGGCGATACGCTGCGGATCTCCCTGACCCCGGAGCCCAACGGCGAGCGTACCCGCGAAGTACTGGTGGCCCAGCAGATCCTCCAGGTCATGGGGCTGCGGGCCTTCACCCCGACCGTGGTCGCCTGCCCCGGCTGCGGCCGCACCACCAGCAGCTTCTTCCAGGAACTGGCGCAACAGATCGAGCAGTTCCTCGCAGCGCGGATGCCGGTCTGGAAAACCCGTTTCGCCGGGGTCGAGCAAATGCACGTGGCCGTGATGGGCTGCGTGGTCAACGGCCCGGGCGAAAGCCGGCTGGCGGATATCGGGATTTCCCTGCCAGGGGCCGGCGAGCATCCTTCGGCACCGGTGTACATGGATGGCGAACGGGTCACGACCCTCAAGGGGCCGGGGATCGCCAGCGACTTCACCCGCTTGCTCGAGGCCTATGTCGAAGCCCGTTACGGCGGGCAGGAACAGGCGCGCCAACAGTTGCAGCACCTGTTGCAGAAAGACCCGGCAGAGCAGCAAATCCTGGTGCGCTAAAGGCTCCACCGACATCACCTGCCCAGCGCCACACCAAGGGCAAACGGCTGCTGGTGCCTGGAACCGAAAAGCTACGGCCTGTGAAACCCACGAAAAACGGGCGCCTGTCACGGCGCCCGGATCGTTGGCCTATGGCCGCCCTGCTCTCGCTCGCTGCTCAGCCAGACGCCTTGCTCGCCGCCAGATAGGGCGCCAGGCGGCGCGCCATTTCTTCTCCGAGGGCCTGCAGGCCGCTCATGGGACGGACCATCACCTCGAATTCGACGATCTTGCCGGCTTCGTCGAAGCGGATCAGGTCGATGCCCTTGATCTGCCTTTCGCCGACCCGCGCGCTGAACTCCAGCACCACGCTCAGGCCATCGGCGGTGACCAGTTGGCGGTGATAAGCGAAGTCGCTGAACACCTTGAACACGGTATTGAGGATGGTCGAAACCACCGGCGCGCCCGGATAAGGCGTATGGGCCATGGGCGAGCGGAATACCACTTTCGAATCCAGCAGTTCAGGCAAGGCGCCCAGGTCGCCCTGGGCAAGCATGGCGTGCCAGCGTTGCAGGGAGGCGGCAGCCTGGGGATGCAGTTTCAGATCGGACATGGTGTTCTCCTGTCACTGGTAAGGGTCGGACTGGGGAGCTGTGGTTCGCTTCGATGACCGAGCCACCATAAGCGCCGGGCGCCGCGCGCAACAATGATCGCAAGTGACACTTGACTGATCGCAATGAGCAATCCCCGTGGCGGCCTCTTCAGGCCTGGCAGAGTTGCTCGAACAGTCTGGCGTGCTGCGGGAAGCGTTCGCTGAGCCGATGCTTGCAGCCCAGTTGCATGTCCGCGTAGTCGAACCCGGGACATACCGCCTCACTGATCAGCCCATAACCCGCCGCGCCGGGCAGCAGCCGCGAGGCCTTCCATACGCCGCCGGGAACGTGCAACTGCAAGCATTGGCCGGCCAGGACATCGCTGCCCATCACCCGGGTTTGCAGGCGGCCGTCCGGGAACACCAGGCAGTATTCGAGGGCATCCCCGAGATGGAAGTAATGCAGGATGTCGGACTGGTTCAGATGAAAGTGACCGATGGGCGAATCCCCGGTCAGCAGGTAATAGATGGAGCTCATCAAGTAACGCTGCCCGCCCGCGCTGGCGAGCATCGGCCGCTGGTCCGTCTGGAAGGTCCGGCGGTAGTAGCCGCCTTCCGTGTGCGGTTCCAGGTTGAGGGCGCTGAGCAATTGTTGGGTGCTGCAAGCAGGCTTGGGCGGGAGCGGGTCAGTCATGGCGGGATCGCAGGTCAGGGAGTTGCTCCCAGCGTAGCAGCGCTTCGCCCTGGCGCCCTTGGCTGGCCCGACCTGCCGTACGAATGGCAGGTCGGGCCCTGGTCACTTACGCCCGCCGCGTGCCGGCTACCTTGCCGGCCGGTGCAGGCTTGCGCGACAGGGTCCTGGTCCGGCGCAGGTAACGTACGGCCCAGACCAGCAGCATGCCAAGGCTCAACAGCAGCGGAACCGCGGCGATGTTGAGCATCTTCAAGGTCCTGCCCAGCTCATCGATATCGGCGTTCAACTGGTATTGCACCTCGCGCAGTTCCTTGCGAATGCGGGTTTTCTCCTGCAGGAACTGGCGCACCGTCGCCTGCTGTTCGGTGCTGAGGCTCTCGCCCTTTTCCGACGAGCCCTGCAGCTGCTGCAGCTTGCCTTCGGTTTCCTCGAGACTTTCCTCAAGGGCGAAGCGTTTGGCGCGGAAGCTGTCTTCAGCCTGGCGGCGCAATTGCTCCACCACCACGAACGGACGGCTGTAGGGGCCGCGCGAGCGCAGGTTGTTCAGGGCATCCGAACCCGCGAGGTTGTCCAGGGTGTTGAGCACGAAGGAGGCGTTGTCGGCCCATGGCCGCGTTGCCGGGCGCCCGTTGATGTCCTGCATCTCCAGCCACATCCGGTCGCTCAACAGGTCGGTATCGGCCACCACCACCAGGTTGACCTGCTGCGCTTCCTTGAGGCCGTCCTTGCGCCCCTCGATGCCGTCGGCAAAGGCGGTCTTTACCGGCCCCTGCACTCGGGCAGCGACGATGTAGCGCTGGCTGGGCTGCTCCTGGTCACGCAACATTTGTTTGCGGTCGGCGGGCTTGTCGAAACGGTCCGCCTCGAAGGCCTTGGCCGAGTCGGAGCTGTACATCAGCGGGGTAAAGCGCGTACTGGCGCCGGCTACCGGTTCGAGGATGCCGACGGTGCTCAGGGCGATGAACTTCAGCCCGGCGGTACTCGGGTCCTGCTGGCTCAACGCGGCTTGCGGCACACCCAGGGTGAACGGCCGCGGCAGCGGACGCCCGTCCTCCTCGGAAGTCTCCATCAAGGCATAGAGGTTGTCCCCCAGGACCTTGCCCGGCTGCATATGAATGCCCCAGGCCTTGAACAATGGCTCGAGATTGGACGACTTGTCCTTGCTCTGGATGCCGAAGTACTCCTCGCCGGAGTCCTGTTCGCTGTAGGGATCGACGAAGGCCAGCAGCTTGCCGCCGCGCAGCACGAACTGGTCGATGGCGTACAGGGTCGGCTGCGAGAGTTTTTTCGGGTGCAGCAGCATCAGGATGTCGAGGTCTTTCGGAATGTCCTGGGTATCGGGCTTGAGCTGTTGCAGATCGAACTCCCGGCGCAGCTCCTGGATCAGCATCCACGGCTCGGTCTTGCTCTGCGTGCGGATATCGAAGCCACCGTTGGCCGGCAGGCTGCTCAGCAGGCCCAGGGTCGGGCGCTTGGGGTTGGCCAGGGCCTGCAGCAAGCGGCTGATGTCGTACTCGAGAAACTCCTCCTGGTCCGGCGCAAAGAACTCGATCGTCTGGGCGTTGTTCTGCTCATCGGTGCCGGCCAGGCCGAAATACACCGGCGCCCCGCCCTGCCCCAGCGGCACGGCCTGCAGGCCGAACTCGCTGGCCTTGTCCTCGTCCGCGGAAAACGGCAGCGGGTCGATGACATGCAGGCGGATCTTGCCGTCGGCCTCGCGCTCATAAACCTTGAGCAGTTCCTGGACGCGCTGGGCATAGCCACGCATCGGCACCAGCTCCTTCGAGCCGCTGTCGGAAAAGTAGAAATACAGGTCGAGCGGTTGTTTCAGCTCCGCGAGAATCTGCCGGGTGCCGGCGCTGATGGAGTAGAGCTTGTTCTGGGTCAGGTCGAGCCGGACACCGGTGAGCAGCAACCCGGTCGCCAGATTGAAGGCCAGGAACAGCAAGGCAATCAGCAACAGGCCGGAAGTGGAATACAGCATGCGTTTCATCGAATCGTCCTCACTCGGCTTTCTTCAGGTTGACCGTCACCACCGTGGCCATCAGCCAGGCGACGATCACGCTGAGGAAATACAGCGGATCGCGCAGGTCGATCAGCCCTTTGCTGATCGCGCCGAAATGCGTCAGCAGGCTCAGCGAGGCCAGCAAGTCCAACAGCCATTGCGGCGCCCACGGATTGATGGCATCCAGCACCAGGGAGAAACCGCAGGCAACGAACAGGAAACACACCGTGAAGGCGAGGATCAGGGCGATCACCTGGCTCTTGGCCATGGCCGACATGCAGGAGCCGATCGCCAGGTAGGTGCCGGCGAGCAACCAACTGCCCAGATAGCCGGTCAGGATCACGCCGTTGTCCGGGTTGCCCAGGTAATTCACGGTCAGCACCATGGGCAGGGTCAGCAGCAGGGTGAGGCCGGCGACGACCCAGGCGGCGAGGAACTTGCCGACCACCGCTTCGAAACAGCTCACCGGCAGGGTCATCAGCAATTCGATGCTGCCGGACTTGCGCTCCTCCGACCACAGGCGCATGGCCAGGGCCGGCAGCAGGAACAGATAAAGCCAGGGATGGACGTCGAAGAACGGCGCCAGGTCCGCCTGGTTGCGCTCGTAGAAACTGCCCAGGTAGAAGGTGAAGACGCCCGAGAGCACCAGGAAGATCTCGATGAACACGAAGGCCAGCGGCGTGGCGAAATAACTGCCCAGCTCGCGCTTGAAAATCACTGGTAACTGTCTCATGCCGATTCTCCCCGGGTCAGGGTCTGGAACACCTCATCGAGACGGCCCTGCTCCAGTTCCAGGCGCTTCATCTTCCAGCCACGCGCCGTCACCAGCGCGTTGACCTGCGGGAAAATCACTTCGCCAGGCCGCGCCAGCAGCGTCAGGCTGCCCTCGGCCGCGTTCTCCTCAACGCCCGCCACGCCCGGCAATACCACCAGGGCCAGCAGGTCCAGCGGCTCGTCGGCCTGCAAGGTCACCGCCTGGCGATAGCGCGAACTGCGTTCCAGCTCGTACGGCGTGCTGTCGGCCAGCAAGCGGCCATTGCTGATGATCAGGGCGCGGTTACAGACGGCCGATACTTCCTCGAGAATGTGGGTCGAGATGATCACGATCTTGTCCTGGCCCAGATCCTGGATCAGTTGGCGAACCAGTTGCTTCTGGTTCGGGTCGAGCCCGTCGGTGGGTTCGTCGAGAATCAGCACCCGCGGATCGTGGAGGATCGCCTGGCCCAGGCCGACCCGGCGGGTGAAGCCCTTGGACAGGGTCTCGATGGTCTGGCGGCGGACGTCGCCCAGTTCCAGCAGGTCGATCACCCGGTCCACCCGTTCGCGCTTCTGCGCGCCGCGATAGCCGCGAACACTGGCAATGAACTCGAGAAACCCCTGTACCGCCATGTCGCTGTAGCTGGGCGCGCCTTCCGGCAGGTAACCCATCTGCTGCTGGGCGTGACGGGTCTGGGTGCGGATGTCGAAGCCCATGATGCTCGCGGTGCCGGAGGTCGGCGCCAGAAAGCCGGTGAGCATTTTCATCGTGGTGGATTTACCTGCACCGTTTGGCCCAAGAATCCCCAGAACTTCTCCCGGGCCGATATGACAGGACAGGTCGTCGACCGCGACCTGTCCGGAAAAAGACTTGGTTAGTTTGGATATTTCAATCATGGCTTCCAGGTTCAGCAAGAGAAGTCTGAGGTGAACAGCTAAAGGCCATTCATATTCAGCGGGGGTTGAGATTGAGTAGTTGCAACAGGATCAATAGCTGTGTTGTGCCGGAATGGGCGCAATACAATACACGTTGATATTTTTAATGAGGGGATAAGGCCATATGAATAAGACCATTCAATAGAAATATAAGATTTATCTTACGCATTCGAAGTATTGCTCTTAACGCCAACCGACATTATTTCCTAGTATCCTACCGCTCATATTTTTACTTGAGTTTACTGGGTGACATATGCTCTTACGCACTATCTTCATCGAAAACAAAGAGCAGCAAATGCTGACAGCGGCTTTGCTCTGCAGTTTTTCTGTTCCAGAAGCAGGTCGAAACTTTCTCGCCTATAGCCTGAACGAAAGCATTGATGAGGATAATCTGCGCGTCTATATCGCCTTGTTATTCAACGAAGGGGGCAATTACTGCCTGGGCGCCCTGGACTCGGAAGAAGACGGACAACTGGCGATGCGCGTGTTCGGCCAGATCCTGCGCGAAGCCGCCACTGGCGAACGCCGTGAAAGCGATGTGCCCTACCATCTGCTGGACCTGAACAAACAACAGTTGCCTGCCGCCGCCGCGGCGCACCATCGACTCTTGAGCACCAAGAAGGAATGGGTCGCCAGGCTGCTGAGCTTCCAGGCTTCGGCTCAATTTGGCCCGGCGGTCGAACATTCACCCACCGTCATCGACGACCAGCAACTCGACGCCGCCCTGGCACAGCTCGACGAACAGCTGGACGACAGCGCTGAAGAACAGAAACACCACGAATCCACCGAGACGGCCGATGGCTGCGACGCGGAAAGCCCCCGGCCAGAGGCGCCTGCGGCCGAAATTCGCTACTCCGACGCCGGCCCCCTGCCGATGCCGGCCGAGCAGCAGAACCCGGGCGGCCTCCAGGATGACGATTGGCCTTTCCCGGGCACCGACCCCGAGCAGTTCCTGCAGGATGTCGAGGCCAGCCTGATGGAATTCTCCAGCATCGCCGACCGCCTCAAGCAGCAGAAACAGCACAGCCAGACACAACAACAGACCTTGAACTCCAGGGAGTCCCAACTGCAGGAGAAAGAGCGCCTGTTCGAACAGAAGGAAGAACAGTTACAACAATGGCAACGGCAACTTGATCAGGATCGGCAAGCCGACAGCGCACTACGCGCTCAACAAGAAGAGCGTCAGTGCGAACTGGATAAACGTGAAGAAGCACTGCAGCAAAAGACCAGGGAACTGGCGCAGCAATTCAAGAAGCTCAACCATGCCAAGGACCACTTCAACAACACCCTGAAAAACCTCAATGAGATCATTCGAGTCAATGAGGATGTGCTGTCCGAATAAATCTACCCTGGCTGCCAGGCAAACTTCGTTATTGCCAGAATTGGTGGACCACTCAATTACAAGCTGCCTGACTTTGTCGACTTTTCCATCGGATCGTTATTTAGATAACGGCCTTTGACTTTCTCGATATAACCGTCACGACGCATCGTTTCTATGGCTTTCGCGACATGGGTCACGACCTCGACGTCGCACACTTTGGAACAGGCGAGGTAAAGCTCATGGCCGACCATGGGCGGGCTCATCAACAGCGGCCGGCTGGAGACGCGCCTCCAGATATAGCGGCTTTCCTGGACCCCGTTGAACCAGGCGTCCACCCTGCCCTTCAACAGCAATTGCGCGGGGTTCTCGCCGATCTTGATGGCATAGATCTGTTCCGGGGCGAAGCCTTTGCTACGCAGGATTTCTTCCTGGGCGCTGCCCAGCCCCACGGCGATGGCCTTGAAACGTCGCCGGGCTTCTTCGAAGTTCGCCACTTTATGCTCGAGGCTGAAAAATGCCCGGTCCATCTGCATGATCGGGGCGATCCAGGTGTAGCGATGTTCCCGCTCGGGTGTGCGGCTGAGCGGCGCGATCAGGATGTTGTCCTTTTCGATGGCGTATTTCTGCGCCCGCGCCCACGGCAGGGTTCTGGGTTCACTGGCATACCCACTGTTTTTCAGCGCCTGCAAGACAATGTCGCCGACTATGCCGTGACGATCACCCTGATTGGCCATGGTCAGGGGCGGCGCGTCCGGAATAAGGAACTCGAGAGATTCGTGTGCCTCAAGCACAGGAACCGTTCCCAGGAATAGCGGCAGTAGCAATAAGCTGAAAAGAGAGATGCCTTTGGCTGATGTTCTGTCAATCACACAACGAGCCTCTTGTTGGCTTTTATCCGATATCGAGTGGTTGGTGGTCAGGGGGTGAATGGTAGAGCAGTGTCGTTGTCCGTGCCCTGCTTCTGCCGATTCGGACAGCGATAGCGTCGGTTTTTCCCCCTGTTTTTTGACTTCAGGCAAACGATCGAGCGCCGCTACAAGCCCGACGGAGTATATGACGGGAACGCTATGGCTTTATCACAGGTCGTATCGGTCGCCATGGTCGAGCGCCCCGAAGGTGTCAAGGCAGCCAGATAGAGCGTCCACGGATCGCTGGTGGGCAAACGGATGCTCCTTAGTTCAGGTGGTGTTTGAAAACAGTGGCGCCTGCAAAGGCAAAAAACGTCTCTCGGCCAAGCGACTTTCACCTGCGTCATCAGCGTAAAAAACACCGTTGGGATTGCTGTAACCGGGGTTTTCCCGGTCAACGAGTGGCGAAGTCTGAACACCGGCTGTCTAGGTGAAAGATAAACGCGCCGTTGGCCTTTTTTTCATGTTCGTTTCACATTTTTCCGCTTAACCTGAATCCATTCAGGGGCGCTGGGAGTCAGCCCGGTCATCTAATCGAAACAAAAGCTAACACATTGATATGGCTTTACTTTTACCTTGCATGGTCTTTACTGCAATCAGGCATGGATGACCACACCGACCTCACTTATGGACGCGCTTCAATGACCGAACCAAAAACGCCTTTTTTGAATGCCCCCCGCTGTAGCACAGGCGCTTTTTCTTCTTTCGATTGCTGAAATCCTTTTTCCCCGAGGTCTCAATGAGCCAGGTTTTCCTTCCTTTCTCGCGCCCGAGTATTGGCGATGAAGAGGTCGCCGCGGTCGAGCAGGTTCTACGTTCCGGCTGGATCACCACCGGACCGAAAAACCAGGAGCTCGAGCAGCAATTCGCCGCGCGGGTCGGCTGCAAGCACGCGGTGGCGCTGTCGTCGGCCACCGGCGGCATGCACATCACCTTGCTGGCCCTGGGCATCGGCCCCGGCGACGAGGTGATCACCCCCTCGCAGACCTGGGTTTCCACCGCCAACATGATCTGCCTGCTGGGGGCGACGCCGGTCTTCGTCGATGTCGACCCGCACACCCTGATGACCGACGCCGCCACGGTTGAAGCCGCGATCACCCCACGGACCAAGGCGATCATCCCGGTGCATTACGCCGGTGCCGCCTTCGACCTCGACCCGCTGTACGCCCTGGCCGAAAAACACGGGATCGCGGTGATCGAGGACGCCGCCCACGCCGCCGGCACCACCTACCGTGGCCGGCCCATCGGCGCCCGGGGCACGGCGATCTTTTCCTTCCATGCGATCAAGAACATGACCTGCGCCGAAGGCGCGATGTTCGTCAGCGATGACGAGGCCCTGGCCAACCGGGTGCGCATGCTCAAGTTCCATGGCCTGGGGGTCGACGCCTATGACCGCCTGACCCACGGGCGCAAGCCCCAGGCCGAGGTGATCGAACCCGGCTTCAAATACAACCTGGCGGATATCAATGCCGCCATCGCCCTGGTGCAGTTGCAGCGCCTGGACGCGATCAATCGCCGGCGCGAAGTCCTGGCCAACGCCTACCTTGAGCAACTGCGCGACCTGCCGGTGCAACCGCTGCACCTGCCGACGTATCCGCAGCAACATGCCTGGCACCTGTTCATCCTGCGCATCGACGCCGAGCGTTGCGGCATCGATCGCGACGGCTTCATGAAGGCCTTGCAGGAGCAGAACATCGGCAGCGGCATCCACTTCGTCGCCACTCACCTGCACAGCTATTACCGCCAGCGCTTCCCGGATGTGCGGCTACCCAACACCGAATGGAACTCGGCACGCCTGTGCTCGATTCCGCTGTTCCCCGACATGACCCTCGACGATGTCGAGCGGGTCGTCGGCGCCATCAAAACCTGTCTGGACCGAAACCTTTGAAACCTTATCCAATCCAGTTCGTGTCGATCGTCATTCCGGTCTACAACGAAGAACAGAGCCTGCCCGAACTGCTGCGCCGCACTGAAGCGGCCTGCCGCCAGCTCAAGCACGATTTCGAGATCGTCCTGGTCGATGACGGCAGCCGCGACGAATCAGCGCAGATCCTCGAGGACGCCGCCAGCCGCGAAGGCAGCCCGGTGGTGGCGGTGATCCTCAACCGCAACTACGGCCAGCATGCGGCGATCATGGCCGGCTTCGAGCAGTGCCGCGGCGACGTGGTCATCACCCTGGACGCCGACCTGCAGAACCCGCCGGAAGAAATCCCGCGCCTGGTGGCCCAGGCCGAGCTGGGCTACGACGTGGTCGGCACGGTGCGCAACAACCGCCAGGATTCCGCCTGGCGCCGCTGGCCGTCGAAGCTGATCAACCTGGCCGTGCAACGCTCCACCGGCGTGGCCATGAACGACTACGGCTGCATGCTGCGCGCCTACCGCCGCAGCGTGGTCGACGCCATGCTCGCCTGCCGCGAACGCAGCACCTTCATCCCGATCCTGGCCAACAGCTTCGCCCGCCACACCACCGAGGTGCTGGTGAACCACGCCGAGCGTGAACACGGCGATTCCAAGTACAGCCCGATGCGCCTGATCAACCTGATGTTCGACCTGATCACCTGCATGACCACCACGCCGCTGCGCTTGCTGAGCATTATCGGTTTCAGCATGGCCGGCCTCGGCGTGCTGTTCGCCCTGCTGCTGATTTTCCTGCGCCTGGTGTTCGGCGCCGAATGGGCCGGCGACGGTATGTTCGTGCTGTTCGCCATCCTGTTCGTGTTCACCGGTGGCCAGTTCATCGGCATGGGCCTGCTGGGCGAATACCTGGGCCGCATGTACAGCGATGTGCGCGCCCGCCCGCGCTTCTTCATTGAAAAAGTTCTGCGCAGCCAGCCTGCCGCCCCTGCTCCCGCTGTCACGGTCGACGGTCTAACTTCCACTCTCTCCGATCAGGTTTCGCCATGAGTCATAAAGCTGTTGTCTTCGCCTATCACGATATCGGCTGCGCAGGCATCGAAGCCCTGCTCAATGCAGGCTATGAAATCGGCGCGGTCTTCACCCATGCCGACGATCCGCAGGAAAACACCTTCTACGGCTCCGTGGCCCAGTTGTGCTCGCTCAAGGGCATCCCGGTGCATGCCCCGGAAGACGCCAACCACCCGCTGTGGATCGAGCGCATCGCCAAGCTGAAGCCTGACTACATCTTCTCCTTCTACTATCGCAACCTGCTCAGCGAAGCGCTGCTGGCCACCGCCAGCAAAGGCGCGTTCAACCTGCACGGTTCGCTGCTGCCGAGCTACCGTGGCCGCGCGCCGGCCAACTGGGTGCTGGTCAACGGCGAAAGCGAAACCGGCGTGACCCTGCACCGCATGGTCAAGCGCGCCGACGCCGGGGCGATCATTGCCCGGCAGCGGGTGGCCATCGAGCGCAGCGATACCGCGCTAAGCCTGCACGGCAAGCTGCGCGACGCCGCCACCAGCCTGCTGCGCGACACCCTGCCCGCCCTGGCGCAAGGCAAGGTCAGCGAAACCGCCCAGGACGAATCCAGGGCCAGCTACTTCGGTCGCCGCACCGCGGCCGACGGCAAGTTGCTGTGGAGCAAACCGGCCGAGCAACTGTTCAACCTGGTGCGCGCCGTGACCAAGCCTTACCCGGGCGCGTTCTGCGCCGTGGGCGAGCACAAGCTGATCGTCTGGAGCGCCGAAGTGGTCAAGGGCAACGAAGGCCAGGCCCCGGGCCGGGTGATCAGCGTCGACCCGCTGCGCATCGCCTGTGGCCAGGATTCGCTGCTGATCAACGCCGGCCAGCGTAACGACAACGGTCTGTATCTGAGCGGTCCGCAACTGGCCAACGAACTGGGCCTGGTGGATGGCTCGCTGCTGCGCGGCGCCGAATCCGGCCGTGCGCCGCGACGCACCCGGGTGCTGATCCTCGGCGTCAACGGTTTTATCGGCAACCACCTGTCCGAGCGCCTGCTGCGTGACGACAAGTACGAAGTCTACGGCCTGGATATCGGCTCCGACGCCATCGAGCGCCTGCGCAGCCATCCGCACTTCCACTTCGTCGAAGGCGACATCAGCATTCACTCCGAGTGGATCGAGTACCACATCAAGAAGTGCGACGTGGTCCTGCCGCTGGTGGCCATCGCCACCCCGATCGAATACACCCGCAACCCGCTGCGCGTGTTCGAGCTGGACTTCGAAGAGAACCTCAAGCTGGTCCGCTACTGCGTCAAATACAACAAGCGCGTGATCTTCCCGTCGACCTCCGAGGTCTACGGCATGTGCCAGGACCAGAACTTCGACGAAGACACCTCCAACCTGATCGTCGGCCCGATCAACAAGCAGCGCTGGATCTACTCGGTGTCCAAGCAGTTGCTGGACCGGGTGATCTGGGCCTACGGCAGCAAGGGCCTGAACTTCACCCTGTTCCGTCCGTTCAACTGGATGGGCCCGCGCCTGGACCGCCTGGACTCGGCGCGCATCGGCAGCTCCCGGGCCATCACCCAGCTGATCCTCAACCTGGTGGAAGGCACGCCGATCCGCCTGTTCGACGGTGGAGAGCAGAAACGCTGCTTCACCGACATCGCCGACGGCATCGAGGCCCTGGCGCGCATCGTCGACAACGAAAACGATGGGTGCAACGGCCAGATCATCAACATCGGCAACCCGGACAACGAAGCCAGCATCCGCCAGTTGGGCGAGGAGCTGCTGCGTCAGTTCGAAGCCCACCCGCTGCGTGGCAACTTCCCGCCGTTCGCCGGTTTCCGCGACGTCGAGAGCAAGTCGTTCTACGGCGCCGGCTACCAGGACGTGGAACACCGCAAACCAAGCATCGCCAACGCCAAGCGCCTGTTGAACTGGGAACCGACCGTCGAGATGAAGCAAACCATCGGCAACACGCTGGACTTCTTCCTGCGCGAAGCCATGCTCGAAATCGCGGAGTCCTCTAAAGAAGAAGCATGCTGATGCAGGCAGGTCTGCGAATCGATGTCGACACCTATCGCGGCACCCGTGAGGGGGTGCCGCGGTTGCTGGAACTGCTCGACGAGGCCGGGATCAAGGCCACCTTCTTCTTCAGCGTCGGCCCGGACAACATGGGGCGCCACCTGTGGCGCCTGATCCGTCCGCAATTTCTGTGGAAGATGCTGCGCTCCAACGCCGCCGGCCTGTATGGCTGGGACATCCTGCTGGCGGGCACCGCCTGGCCGGGCAAACCGATTGGCCGCGACCTCGGACACCTGATGCGTCAGGCCCGGGACGCCGGTCATGAAGTCGGCCTGCACGCCTGGGATCACCACGGCTGGCAGGCCAATGCCGGGCGCTGGAACCAGGCGCAGCTGATCGAGCAGATCCGCCAGGGCGTCGACACCCTCAATGACATTCTCGGCCAGCGCATCGACTGTTCGGCGGCCGCCGGCTGGCGCGCCGACGAGGCGGTGATCGCAGCCAAGCAGGGCTTCGGCTTTCGCTACAACAGCGACTGCCGCGGCACCTCGATCTTCCAGCCACGGCTGGCGGATGGCGGCCTGGGCGCCCCGCAGATTCCGGTCGACCTGCCGACCTTCGACGAAGTGGTCGGGCCGACCGTCGTGGCCCACGACTTCAACACATTCATCCTGGACCGGTTCAGCCCTGAGAGGCTCAACGTCTACACCATTCACGCCGAAGTCGAAGGGATTCTGATGGCCAACGATTTTCGTCAGCTACTGGCGCAAGCCCGCCAGCGCGACATTCATTTCAATACCCTGGGCAACCTATTGCCCACGTCCTTGCAGAGCCTGCCCCAGGGGCAGGTCATTCGTGGCGCCCTCGAAGGCCGCGAAGGCTGGCTGGGGGTACAAGGCGCATGACCAGACGCTGGGCCCTGCCTCTTCTACTGCTTGCCTTCGGCCTGTTCTACCTGCTGCCAATGGCCACCCACGGTTTGTGGATTCCCGATGAAACCCGCTATGCGCAGATCAGCCAGGAAATGCTCCTGACCGGCCACTGGGCATCGCCGCATTTCATGGGCATCCGTTATTTCGAGAAGCCGGCCGCCGGCTACTGGATGATCGCCCTCGGCCAGGCGGTGTTCGGCCAGAACCTGTTCGGCGTGCGCGTGGCTTCGGCCCTGAGCATGGGCCTCAGCGTGCTGCTCACCTACCTGCTGGCCAGGCGGCTGTGGAACGACCCGCGCAAGAGCCTGGTCTGCGCCCTGCTGTACATGAGCTTCTGCGTGGTGGTCGGCGCCGGTGGTTATGCCAACCTCGACCCGCAGTTCACCTTCTGGGTCAACCTGAGCCTGGTGGCCCTGTGGTTCGCCCTGGACAACCAGACGCTGCGCGGCCGCCTGCTGGCCTGGGCCGGCCTGGGCTTCGCCTGTGGCATGGGCTTCATGACCAAGGGTTTCCTCGCCTGGCTGCTGCCGGTGCTGATCGCCCTGCCCTACATGGCCTGGCAGAAACGCCTGCGCGAGCTGTTCATCTACGGCGGCGTAGCGGTGCTGGTGGCGATTGTCGTCAGCCTGCCGTGGGCCCTGGCGGTGCATGCCCAGGAAGCGGACTACTGGCGCTTCTTTTTCTGGCATGAACACATCCGTCGTTTTGCCGGGGAAGACGCCCAACACGCTTCGCCATGGTGGTACTACCTGCCGCTGCTGGTGGCGTTCAGCATGCCCTGGGTCCTGGTGCTGCCGGGCGCCTTGAAGCAGGCCTGGCAGGCCCGGCGCCAGGCGAGCATCGGTTTCCTGCTGCTGTGGCTGATCCTGCCGCTGGCGTTCTTCAGCCTGAGCAAGGGCAAGCTGCCGGCCTATATCCTGCCGTGCCTGCTGCCGCTGGCGCTGCTGATGGGCAATAGCCTGAGCGACCGGCTGCACGCCGGGCAGACCCGGATCATCCGCCTCAACGCGGTGCTCAACCTGGTGCTGGGCCTGTTGCTGCTGTTGGCGCTGGTGTATTTCCAGCTGAAGAAGCCGCTGTACAGCAACGAGCCCGGGCATCTGGTGCTGGTGTTCCTGGCCCTGCTTGGCTGGAACATGAGCAACCTGCTGCCGGCCTTCCGCCCGCTGCACCTGTGGGCCGCGCCGGCCCTTGGCAGCTGGCTGTTCATCGCCCTGCTGCCCGCCGGCCTGCCGAACTCGGTGGTCTACAACAAGATGCCGGATCAATTCATCATCGATCACGCCGAGGAACTCGCCCGGAGCCACACCCTGGTGAGCAACGACCTGGGCGCCGCCTCGGCCCTGGCCTGGCGCCTCAAGCGCCCGGATATCGCCTTGTACAACACGACAGGCGAAGTGAAATATGGCCTGGCCTATCCTGACACCCAGCATCGTTACATCGACCTGCGCAAGGTCGGCGAATGGATGCCTGCGGCCCGCAAGCTGGGCCAGGTGGCCGTGGTGATGCGTATCAATGGCGACGAACACTACGAAATCGATCTGTTGCCGCAGGATTTCAAACGTTATGACCAGGGCAATCTCGTGATCCTGATCTTCCCTCAGAGCCAACCATGAGCCTGTTGCTGCTGCTCGTCGCCTGCCTGCTGACCTGCCTGGGCCAGATCGCCCAGAAGTTCGCCGTGGAAAGCTGGCGCGGCCAGCCTTCGGGCGCGCTCGACAAACTGCGCTCGCCCTGGCTGTGGCTGGCCCTGGCCAGCCTTGGCCTGGGCTTGCTGGTGTGGCTGCTGGTGCTGCAACGGGTCGAGGTCGGCATTGCCTACCCGATGCTCAGCCTGAACTTCGTGCTGATCACCCTGATCGCCCGCTTCGTCTTCCATGAAGCCATCGACCGCCGCCACTGGCTGGGCGTGGCGCTGGTGCTCGCTGGCGTACTGCTGTTGAGTCGCCACGCATGAGCCGGGCTCTGGGCTTCACCTTCGCCATGGGCAGCGTGCTGCTGGTCAGCGCCGCGCAGTTGGGCATGCGCTGGAGCATGACCCGCCTGCCGGCGCCGGCGGACTGGCTGGCGGCGCTGTCCAGTGGCCAGGTCGACCTGCTGGCGCTGGGCGTGGTGCTGGCGGCAATCCTCGCCTATGTCCTGTCGATGCTCTGCTGGCTGGCGGCGCTGCGCGACCTGCCGCTGGGCCGGGCCTATTCCCTGCTGAGCATCAGCTACGCCCTGGTCTACTTGCTGGCCGCCGCGCTGCCGCTGTTCAACGAGCCGTTCAGTCTCTCGAAAACCCTGGGGGTGGCCCTGGTCATCCTCGGCGTCATTACCATCAACTCACGACCTGCTCCCGCGACAAGTCCCAGGAATACCCCATGAAAATCAGCGTATTTGGAAGTGGTTACGTCGGCCTCGTACAGGCTGCCGTGCTGGCCGAAGTCGGCCACGATGTCATCTGCATGGACATTGACGAGCACAAGGTCCAGCAGCTGCAACAGGGGCACGTCAGTATCTTCGAGCCCGGGCTGTCGAGCCTGGTGCGCGACAACCTGGAAAGCAAACGCCTGAGCTTCACCAGCGACGAAAAGCTCGCGGTGCAACATGGCCAGGTGCTGTTTATCGCGGTCGGCACGCCGTCCAGCGAGGATGGCTCGGCCGACCTGCGTTATGTGCTGTCGGTGGGTGACGCCGTGGCCCGGCACCGTGAGCAGCCGGTAATCCTGGTGGAGAAATCCACGGTGCCGGTGGGTACCGGCGACACCTTGAAAGCCCATATCGAAAAGGCCCTGGACGGGCGCGCCCTGCAGTTCGATATCGTCTCCAACCCGGAATTCCTCAAGGAAGGCTCGGCGGTTTCCGATTGCCGCCGCCCGGACCGGATCATCGTCGGTTGCGAGCGCGAAGAAGTCCGCGACGTGATGCGCGACCTGTACTCACCGTTCAACCGCAACCATGACCGCATCATGTTCATGGACCTGCGCAGCGCCGAGCTGACCAAGTACGCCGCCAACTGCATGCTGGCGACCAAGATCAGCTTCATCAACCAGATCGCCGAGCTGGCCGAACACCTGGGGGCCGACATCGAATCGGTGCGCCTGGGGATCGGCGCCGACTCGCGCATCGGCTACCACTTCATCTACCCGGGCTGCGGTTATGGCGGCTCGTGTTTCCCCAAGGACATGCGCGCGCTGATCCACAGCGCCGAGCAGGCCCATTGCTCCAGCGACCTTTTGCAAGCGGTGGAAGCCATCAATGAACGGCAGAAACACAAGCTGTTCGAGCGCATTAACGCCTTCTACCAGGGCGACCTGAAAGGCAAGACCTTCGCCCTCTGGGGCCTGGCCTTCAAGCCCAACACCGACGACATGCGCGATGCCCCCAGCCGGGTGCTGCTGGAGTCGCTGTGGGCCGCCGGCGCCAATGTGCGCGCCTTCGACCCGGAAGCCATGCAGGAAACCCAGCGCCTGTACCCCGACGAGCCGAAGCTGATGCTGATGGGCACCCCGGAATCGGTGCTCAACGACGCCGACGCGCTGATCATCTGCACCGAGTGGCAGCAGTTCAAGGCGCCGGACTTCCAGCTGCTGCAACAGCGCCTCAAGGCCCCGGTGATCTTCGACGGGCGCAACCTGTACGACGCCGAGCGCCTGGCCCGTGGCGGCTTCACCTACTTCCCGATCGGTCGCGGCGAGTCGCGCCAGCTGCCGATTCCTCACCGGCAATGGGCCGACGCCAGGGCCAAGGCCTGAATGCCCAGGGTCGGCAGCACGCCTTCCAGCACCCTGCATTGGCAAGCCTGGGGGCTGGGGCTGCTGGCCCTGCTGCTGTTCTGCGCCGGCGCCGGGCAAGTGACGGTGATCGGCTTCGATTCGCGCTTCGTGCTGTTCGCCAAGGAAATGCTGCGCCATGGACCGGGCTTCTTTCCCACCACCTACGGCCAACCCTACGCTGACTACTCCAGCGCCTCGACCCTGCTGATCGACCTGTTCGCCCTGGCCTCGGGCCGGGTCACGACCCTCGCGGCCTGGCTACCCACGGCCATCGCCGGGGCGCTGATCGTCAACCTCATGTACCGCCTGCTGGCGCCCAGTTCAAAAACCTGGGCCTTGACCAGCATCGCCCTGCTGTTGCTCAGCAGCACCTTCATCAGCGAAACCCGCGCCGTCTCCCTCGACCTGATGCTCGCGGCCATCGCCCTGGCGGTGTTCTACCTGGGGTATGCCCACGATCATTTCGCCGCGCCGCGCCGCCTGTGGCTGATCCTCGCGTTGCTGGTCGCGGGGTTCGCCATTCGTGGGCCGATCGGCCTGGTGATTCCCTGCGGCATGCTGTGCAGCTATTACCTGCTCGAAGGCCAGTGGCGGCGGATGTTCATCTTCGGTGGCTGCGCCCTGCTCCTGCTGCTGGCGTGCGTGGCGCTGTTGCTGGGGCTGGCCCGACTGAGCGGCGGCCCGGCCTTCATGCAGGAGGTGATCCGCATGCAGTTCACCGGGCGCATGGATGGCAGCGAAGGCAGCAGCGGCCCGTTCTATTACTTCAGCAGCTCCCTGGGCAACTATGCCCTGGCCTACCCGCTGGCGATCCTGACCTGGCTGGCAGTGTGGCTCGGCCCCCGCGAACAGCAGGACCGCGCGCGCAGGCTGCTGGTGCTGTGCAGCGCCGCGGCCCTGCTGGTGTTGATCGGCCTGTCGATTCCCCAGGCGAAAAAAGCCCGCTACCTGCTACCGATGTTGCCCATGCTGGCGATCGTCGCGGCTTATCCCTTCCACGATATCCAGGGTCGCGGCCTGGCCTGGCTGCGTCGGGGTATCCAGGGCCTGTGGCTGTTGACACCCGGATTGCTGATAGCGGCGTTGCTGGTGGCGCAGCGGCGCTTTGCCGAACCCTTGGCCGGCTTGACCCCTCTGCTGGTGTTGCTCGGCGTTTTTCAACTGGCGGCGCTGGGCCTGTTGCGCATGCCGCGCTGGCGGATTGGCGGCCTGGCCCTGGGCGCCGTGCTGGCCGTCTGGAGTGCCTATATCCTTGGGTTCGAGCCGCTGGCCCGCCAGCTCTACGACACCCGCACCTTCACCCTGGCCGCCTGGACGCTGATCGAGCAGGACCCGGCCCCGGTGGTGCTGCACCATATGGGCAAGGACGCCAAGGCCATCAAGTTCATGGTCCACCTCGACCAGGACCTGCAGCCACTGTTCACCGAACGCCCCGAGGCCCTTGCCGCCATCCCCGGCCCAGCCTGGGTGATCATGGATCAAAGTGACCTGGCGACGCTCAAGGCCACGCCCCTGGCGCGACTGGTACCGGTGCTCAGCGGGCGCTTCGACAAGAACGACTTCGTCATGCTGCACCTGCCGGCCACCCCCCAACCCTGAACGGTTGCCCCACCGCGCCCTGGCTCCTTACACTCGCGCCCCATGACCCTGCAAATCCGCCTGGCCACCGAGGCCGATGCCCTTCTGCTCCCCGCCATCGAACGCAGCGCCGCCGCGCTGTTTCGCCGCGCCCCCGAACTGGCCTGGCTGGCCGACGCCGAGGTGCCCGATGCTATGCATCACCTGGCTCATATCCGCCAGCAGCGGGTGTGGGTCGCCGTGCTCGATCGAGAGGTGTGCGCCTTCCTCGACGCCGAAGCCTGCGCCGATGCGCTGCATATCTGGGAAATCTCGGTCGCCAGTAGCGCCCAGGGACGCGGCATTGGCCGCCACCTGCTGGAGACGGTGCGCGAACAGGCGCGCCAGCAGGGTTTCGCCGCCCTGACCCTGAGCACCTTTCGCCAATTGCCGTGGAATGAACCCTTCTACCAGCGCTGTGGTTTCGTCACCCTGGACGCCGACCAACTGGGGCCGCGCCTGCAACAGGTGCTGGCCGAGGAAGTTCGCCACGGCCTGCCAGCGGCCCGGCGCTGCGCCATGCGCCTGACATTGCCTGCGAAACCAAGCCCATCGTAGGAGCGAAGCTTGCTCGCGGTGGCGGTCTGGCAGGCCATATCGATGTTGAATGTGCCGGCTTTATCGCGGGCACGCTTCGTTCCTATAGAGGGGTGTTCGGGGGTGTTTCCAGGCATCTAAGGCTGCCACTCCGCGTTATTTAAAGTGGCTTGCGGGCGGGACCGCCAATGGCATGTCTTGTACTCACCGGTTACTTCATGCGGATAACCGCGCGGGAATCTAAAAGACAGTAGTCCTGGGTTGAAAATGCCATTACGCAGGATATATCGGCCACCCGTTTCAGGCGCCTCGCCTGATCGACCGCTGTACTTTCCACAGCGACTTCAGCAACAGCCCCTTAATCCCCGACAAGCCCGCTCCGAGAACTTGGGTAGTGTCAGCCATTACTCTTGAGATCCACTCCCAGCGCCTGGGCGAAAGCCTTCACCAAAGGGCTGCGTACCGTGTTGTGCCGCAGGATCAGGCTGAAAGGCGTGCTGTAGTGGACCCGGTCTGGAAGCAGCGCGCGCATTTCGCCGCGCTCCACCAGCGCCGCGGCATAGTGCCGGGGCAGAAACCCGAGGAAACGCCCGGTCTTGATCAGTATGGCCACGGCCTCCACCTGGGAGGCCGCCGCCGAAAAGCTGTCGTACGCGGCGAAGTGGCTCTTCTCCTGATGGATCGCGTAGCGGTGGTTGATGAATTCATGCTGCTTGAGCGTCTCGGCGTCGATTGCGCTATCGGCCACGCTGAACAACGGATGCCCTTCGGCGCAATAAGCCGCGGACTCTTCGTCATATAACTTGAAGTAGTCGAACTCTTCACGCTTTTGATAAACCGGCACTATTCCGGCAACTAAGCGTCCTTCCACCACCCCCCGTTCAACTTCATCCAGCTGTGAAGCATACAGCCTGAACCTTACTTTCGGAGATTCAATATTGATGCGCCGCAAGGCAGCAACTAACGGAGAATTAACATCGGTAATCGTGTTATCAATCACCCCCACTCCAAGATCGCCGATTATTTCATTCTGCGCGCAACTAAGCCGATCACGAAAGTTGTCCACCGAGGCAAACAGATCAATCGAGGCCTGGTACACCAGGCTGCCTTCCTCGGTCAGGCAAAAGCCCTCCCGGCCCCGGGTGCACAGGCGCATGCCGATGCGGATCTCGAGGTCGGAGATCTGCTTGCTGATGGCCGCAAGGCCCACGTTCAGCTCGTTTTGCGCAGCGCTGAAGCCGCCCGCCTCGACCACCGCCTTGAACACCTTGAGCAGTTTGAAGTCCAGTCCGCTGAGTGCCAGCGGTGCTCTGTGGGCGGTTTTAATCGGTGGGTTTCCAGAATTGGAAAGTGGGGTTTCCATAATGCTTATTGACCTCGGGCGGCATATTCAACAGGCTTTGCTGCACAACAAAAACACAGCCGACAAATAATAATGAACACAGAAAACAAGGCTTGGCAACCATCAAAGTATTCCCTGGACCCGCTGCAACTCGCTGATTCAATGCAATTAAAAACTGACACTTCGATCAGTTCTCGCCACTTGCTACTGCCCTCTTGAAACCTGCCTGACCCGAAGACTTTCCGATGCCCTTTCGCGGGTTGTCGGAGTGTCCTTCCGGTCGGCTGTACCGAATTCAATTCGCGTTATCGACGAGGAAAAAACAATGAACCAGCCTACCGATCGCCTCTGGGGCGCCCGTTTCAAAAGCGGCCCGTCCGAGGCCCTGGCCGCCCTGTCGCGTTGCCCCGAGCGCTACTTCCGCCTGACCCCTTACGACCTCGCCGGCTCCAAGGCCCATGCCCGGGAACTGCAACGCGCCGGCCTGCTGGACGAGCAGGAAACCCGCACCATGCTCGAGGCCCTGGAACGCATTGGCGAAGACTTCCGCGCCGGCCGGGTGAGCCCGACCCTGGACGACGAAGACGTGCACACCTTCATCGAGCGCCTGCTCACCGAGCGTCTCGGCGCCCTCGGCGGCAAGCTGCGCGCCGGCCGCTCGCGCAACGACCAGACCGCCAACGACCTGCGCCTGTTCCTGCGCGACCATGTCCGCACCCTGGCGGTGCAGGTGCTGGACCTGCAACAGGCGCTGGTGGAACAGGCCGAACAGCATGTGGACAGCATCTGCCCGGGCTTCACCCACCTGCAGCAGGCCCAACCGATCGTCTTCGCCCATCACCTGCTGGCCCATGCCCAGTCGATGCTGCGCGACGTGCAGCGGCTGGTGGACTGGGATGCCCGCACCGCCCTGTCGCCATTGGGCGCGGCGGCCATGGCCGGCTCGGCCATCGCCCGCCAGCCGCAGCAGTCGGCGAGGGAAATGGGTTACGCCGGCGTCTGTGAGAACTCCATCGACGCGGTGGCCAGCCGTGACCACGTGGCCGAGTTCCTGTTCGTCGCCAGCATGCTCGGGATCAACATCTCGCGCCTGGCCGAAGAGTTCTGCCTGTGGTCGTCGCGGCAGTTCCGCTGGGTGGCCCTGGACGACGCCTACGCCACCGGCAGCTCGATCATGCCGCAGAAGAAAAACCCCGATATCGCCGAGCTGGCGCGGGGCAAGGCCGGCCGGCTGATCGGCAACCTCACCGGGCTGCTGTCGACCCTCAAGTCGTTGCCGCTGTCCTACAACCGCGACCTGAGCGAAGACAAGAACGGCGTGCTCGACAGCGTCGACACCCTGCTGCTGGTACTGCCGGCCATGGCCGGGATGGTCGCGACCATGACCGTCAACGTCGAGGAACTGCGGCGCCAGGCGCCACTGGGTTTCACCCTGGCCACCGAAGTCGCCGACTGGCTGGCGGTGCGCGGGGTGCCATTCAAGGAAGCCCACGAAATCACCGGCGCGCTGGTCCAGGCCTGCGAAAAACACGACCTCGAACTCTGGGAAGCGTCCCCGGCCCTGCTGGCCGAGATCGATGCGCGCCTGACCCCGCAGGTGCGCGACAGCCTGACCCTGGAAGCCGCCATCGCCGCCCGCAGCGGTTGGGGCGGCACCGCGCCGGAACAGGTACGCACGCAGATCGCCCGACTGAAAACCGCCCTGGCGGCGCAGCGGCAATGGGCCGCGCAGTACGACGGTTTCCGTCTCTGAAACCTTGAACGCAGTCCCGCGGGAGCGAGCCGGCGTCGATGCCGCCCGCTCGCTCCGCCGGGATGATGACCGACAGACCGCAGGCGCCATCCGCCTGCGTTGGGAGAAACACCATGAGCCAGACCCAGGCAGAGCGCCTCCTCGCCGAGCGCAAACAAGCCGAAAACCAGTTCGATATCACCCAGTACGAACATGTGCCGCGGCGCTACTACGGACGGATCTTCTTCGCCACGGTGATCGTCATCGCCCTCGTCGGCCTGGTCCGGGCCTTCGCCGAAGGCAAGATCGAATGGTCGTACATCGGCCAGTTCCTCACGTCCCGGGCGATCCTGTTCGGCCTGCTCAACACCCTGGTCATGGCGATCCTGGCCATGGCCCTGGGCATCGTGTTCGGGGTCATCACCGCGATCATGCGCATGTCGGCCAACCCGATCCTGCGCTACGTGGCCGTGACCTACACCTGGCTGTTCCGCGGTACGCCGCTGATCCTGCAGCTGCTGCTGTGGTTCAACCTGGCGCTGATCTTCCCCACCATCGGCATTCCCGGGGTGTTCGAGCTGGACACCGTGAGCCTGATGACGCCGTTCGTGGCCGCCCTGCTCGGCCTGAGCATCAACCAGGGCGCCTACACCGCCGAAGTGGTGCGCGCCGGCCTGCTGTCGGTGGACACCGGCCAGTACGAGGCCGCCAAGTCGATCGGCATGCCGCGCCTGCAGGCCTTGCGCCGGATCATCCTGCCCCAGGCCATGCGCATCATCATCCCGCCGGTGGGCAACGAGTTCATCGGCATGGTCAAGATGACCTCCCTGGCCAGCGTGATCCAGTACTCGGAACTGCTCTACAACGCCCAGAACATCTATTACGCCAACGCCCGGGTGATGGAGCTGCTGATCGTCGCCGGCATCTGGTACCTGGCCGCCGTCACTGTCCTGTCCTTTGGTCAAAGCCGCCTGGAACGCCGTTTCGCCCGTGGCGCCGGCAAGCGCTCGTAAGCAGCCCTGGAGAATCCGATCATGAGAAACATCGTCAAGGCTGTGGGCCTGAACAAGTACTACGACAACTACCACGCCCTCAAGGACGTCAACATCGAGGTCGAGCAAGGCGAAGTGCTGTGCATCATCGGCCCGTCCGGCTCGGGCAAGAGCACCCTGCTGCGCTGCGTCAACCAGCTGGAGAAGATCGACAAGGGCGGCCTGTGGGTCGACGGCGAGCTGGTGGGCTACCGCATCGTCGGCAACAAGCTGCACGAGCTCAACGAATCGCAGATCGCCCGCCAGCGCCTGGCCACCGGCATGGTGTTCCAGCGCTTCAACCTGTTCCCGCACATGACCGTGCTGCAAAACATCGTCGAAGGCCCGTGCCAGGTGCTCAAGCGCTCGCCCAAGGAATCCCACGAGGAAGCCCTGGAGCTGCTGGCCCGGGTAGGCCTGGCCGACAAGCGCAACAGCTACCCGATCGAGCTGTCCGGCGGCCAGCAGCAGCGGGTGGCGATCGCCCGCGCCCTGGCCATGCGGCCCAAGCTGATGCTGTTCGATGAACCCACTTCGGCACTCGACCCGGAACTGGTCGGTGAGGTGCTGTCGGTGATGCGCGACCTGGCGCAGACCGGCATGACCATGATCGTCGTCACCCATGAACTGGGCTTCGCCCGGGAGGTTTCCAACCGCATGGTGTTCATGGACGGCGGCCAGATCGTGGAGGCTGGAAGCCCCGAAGAAATACTAATAAGCCCACAAAACCCGCGCACCCAAAGCTTCATTTCTGCCGTTCGAACCTAGGCCCGAGCTCGCAAACCCGGAGCGGACCTCACAACACTCATAAGAGAACGACCATGAAGAACTTCGTCATTCCAGCAGTACTCGCAAGCCTGATGGCCAGCAGCTTGACCTTCGCCGCCGAGCTGCCCGCCAGCCTCAAGGCCAAGGGCGAGATCGTCGTAGCGATCATGCCCAACTACCCGCCGATGGACTTCAAGGACCCGGCCACCAACCAGCTCACCGGCCTCGACTACGACCTGGGCAACGCCCTGGCCGAGCGCCTGGGGGTGAAGATCGCCTGGCAGGAAACCGGCTTCGAGCAAATGATCAACGCCCTGACCACCGACCGCGTGGACGCGGTGCTGTCGGGCATGACCGACACCGCCGAGCGGCAGAAGAGCGTGACCTTCGTCGACTACTTCACCAGCGGGCCGCAGTTCTACACCCTGCAGAAAAACACCGCGATCAACGAACCCACCGACCTGTGCGGGAAGAAAGTCGGCACCAGCCGTCGCACCACCTTCCCGACGGAAATCGCCACCTGGAGCAAGGCCAACTGCGAAGCCCACGGCAAGCCGGCGGTGGTGGTGATCGGCGCCGAAGGTTCGGCCGACGCCCGCGCCCAACTGCGCCAGAGCCGCATCGACGCGGCCATGCAAGGCAGCGAGACCCTGCCGTACCTCAAGACCCAGGAAAAGGACACCTACAAGACCCTGGGCCTGCCGATCTCCGAGCAGTTCACCGGCCTGGGCGTGAGCAACAAGAAGCCCGAGCTGGCCGAAGCCCTGAAGACCGCGCTGCAAAGCATGGTCGACGACGGCAGCTACCAGGCCATCCTGAAGAAATGGGACCTGGAGCTGGGCGCGATCAAGACCGTGACCCTCAACGCCGGTAAATAACCACCCGAGCAATCCCCCCGCGGGCGCGAGCCCATTCGTGTCCGCGGGAGGTGGCCGTTGCTCAGCGGATGACGGGCAAACCTGCCCGCCCCAATGACTGGAGCGCTATCGATGTCCTCCTCACCCCAACCCACCTGGCCGGACGGGCACCAGGCGTGCCTGGCCCTGGCCTTCGACCTCGACGGGCCGACCGGCGACGCCATGCTCGACGGCTCGATCTGGCGCAAGCCGGAATACTTCGGCTTCGGCGGCTACGGCCCCTATCGGGCCCTGCCGCGCTTGCTCGACCTGCTCGATGCCTTCCGGATCCCGACCACCTTCTTCGTCCCGGCCTGGGTGGTGGAGAACTGGCCCAGGCAATGCCAGGCAATCGTCGAGCGCGGGCACGAGGTGGCCTACCACGGCTACCGGCATGAGTCCTTCTATGCGCTGCCGCTGGAGCAGCAGAAGGCGGTCATGGCCAAATCCCGCGAGGTGTTCTGGAAGCACCTGAATATCCGCGCCGAAGGTTTCCGTACCCCGTCCGGCGACTGGCGGGCCGAAACCCCGGCCATGCTGGTGGAAGCCGGCGTCACTTACTCCAGCAGCATGCGCGGCGACGACCGCCCGTACCTGGTCCGGGTCCCGGGCCATGCCACGCCGCTGGTGGAGATCCCCGGACGCTGGGAGATGGACGACTACGCCTCCATCGCCTACACCCGCGCCCCCGATTTCCCTGCGGGCCTGGACCGCACCGCCAGCTACGAGCTGACCCTGGACAACTGGCGCCGCGAGTACGACGGCGCCATGGACGAAGGGCTGTGCCTGACCACCCTGTTCCACCCCAAGATCACCGGCAAGCCCGGGCGCATCCTGCTGCTGGAGCGCCTGTTCGAACATATGCGCCAGCGCCAGGACGTGTGGTTCGCCACCTGCCGCGACGTCGCCCGCTGGTGGCTCAAGGAGCATCACCATGGCTGAACCCCAGGCCTGGCCCCAGGGCTACCGCTGCGCCGTGGCGGTGACCGTCGACTACAACGACATCCACGGCATCCTCACCCAGGCCCCGGAAGTGGCCGGGCGCGACAAGACCCTGTCGGTCTGGCGCTATGGCAGCCAGCGCGGCGTCGAACGCCTGCTGGCGCTGCTCGACGAATTGCGGGTGCCGGCCACCTGGTTCGTTCCGGGGATCGTGGCCGAGGAAAACCCCGGGCATGTACGGGCGATCCAGGCCGCCGGGCATGAAATCGCCTGCGCCGGTTATCACCACGCCAACTACGACCGCTTGAGCCTGGCCGAACAGCAGCTGGAACTGCAACGCGGTTGCCAGGCCCTGGCCGACCTCACCGGCCAGCGCCCCAGGGGCTTTCGCATTCCGGCCGGCAACTGGGCCCCGGGGTTCGTCGAGGCGCTGCATGGGCAAGGCATTCGCTGGTCGTCGTCCTGGCGCGGCGATGACCTGCCCTTCCCCCACCCGACCCGGCCGCAAGTGATAGAGCTGCCCCTGCACTACGAGCTGGAAGACGAACCCTACTTCGCCTTCAACCTCAGCCCGGCGGTACCGCCGGGGCAATCGCGAATCGCCTCCTACAGCCACACCCTGGGCAACCTGCAGCTGGACTTCGCCGGCTTCCACCGCTTCGGCCTGCTCTACGTGCTGCGTCTGCACCCGGAGATCATCGCCACCCCAGGGCGCATCGGCCTGCTGCGCGAGCTGTTGCAGGGCATCCAGCGGCACGAGGATGCGTGGATCGCCCGCGCCGGCGAAATCGCCCAGTGGTGGGCGGAACGCGCGCAACCGCTGGCGGAGGATCACCCCGCGGCGATTTATGAACGTCACTATCGGGCCTACCTGCCATGACCGATCGTTTGCAACGCCTGGCGCAATTCTGCGTCGACAGCCGTTTCGAAGACCTGCCCCCGGCCCTGGTGGCCCAGGCCACCCGGCATATCCTCGACACCTTCGGTGCCGCGCTGGCCGGGGCGCACAGCGAAGTCGCCGCGGCGGCGCGACAGGCCCTCGGCGACGAAGCTGGCCCCAGTCGGGTATGGGGCACCGACCTGAGCACCAGCGCCACCCAGGCGGCCTTGCTCAACGGCATCGCCGCCCATGCCCTGGAGCTGGACGACACCGGCGGCTGCGACCATTCCGGGGCGGTGGTGCTGCCGGCGGTGATGGCCGCCGTCGGCCTGCGGGGCACCACACTCAGCGGCCGCGAACTGCTCACCGCGGTGGTCATGGGTTACGAAGTCGGGCGCCGGGTGCTGGAAGCCTGCGGCGGTTATTCCGCCCACAACGGTGCCGGCTGGCATTCCACTGCCACCTGCGGGGTGTTCGGCGCGGCCGTCGCCTGCGGCCGGGTGCTCGGCCTCGATGCCCGGCAGATGGGCTCGGCCCTGGGCCTGGCCGGCAGCTTCAGCGGCGGGCTCTGGGCCTTTATTCACGACGGTTCGCACAGCAAGAAACTGCACAGCGGCCGGGCGGCCGAAGGCGGTCTGCTGGCCGCGCGGCTGGCCCGGCAAGGCGTGACCGGGCCGGGCCAGCTGTTCGAGGAGGTCTGGGGCGGCTTCCTCAAGACCCTGGCCGGCAGCGATGCGATCCCCCAGGCCCTGGACGAAAACCTGGGCCAGGTGTGGAAGCTCGCACGCTGCTCGATCAAGCCTTATGCCTCCTGCCGGGGCACCCACTCGGCCATCGATGCCCTGGGCCTGTTGCTCGAACAACTGCAGGTGACGGCAGATCAGGTGGAAGACATTCAGGTGTCCCTCTGCGCCTTCCTCGACGGCATGTGCGGCAGCCGCGCCATCGACTCCCTGGCCGCCGCGCAGATGAGCCTGCCCTACGCCCTCGCGGCGCGCCTGGTGCATGGCCATGCCGGGCTGGATGCCTATGATCGCCCGTGCCGCGAAACACCGCGGATCGCCAGCGCCATGGCACGGATCCGCCTTGAAGTGGATCCACAACTGTCAGAGGATGGTGAGCCCGTGGTCACCCTGCGTACCCGTGACGGGCGCCAGGCCAGCCTGTGCGTCGAGGTGCCGTTGGGCGCGCCGGGCAACCCGCTCGGCGATCTGGCGCTGCAAGAAAAGTTTCTCAGCCTGGCGACCCGGGTGCTGCCCGCCGAACGGGCCGGCGAATTGCTGCAACAGTTGTGGCGGCTGGCGGATATGGAATCCGTCGCCGTGCTGGACCGCTGGCTCCAACCATAGGCCTCCCATAGCCCACTCAGACAACAAGGACTCGTGCACCACCGTGGCCACTTATTCGCTGGTTATCCGCCGCCTGATGATCTGCTCGCTGACCATTGTCGTCAGTCGCGCCATCACCAGCCCCTTGCTCACCCTGTTCCTCAGCGAAAAACTCAGCCTCGACCAGCAGGACGTCGGCCTGCTGCTGGGGATCGCAGTGTTCATCGCCACCTTGCTTGCGCTCTATGGCGGCTACATCCTCGATCGCCTGGACAAGCGCCGGCTGCTGATCCTGACCATGCTCTCCAGCGGCATCGGTTTTGTGCTGCTGACCTTCGCCCACAACCTCTACCTGACCACCGCGATCCTGGTGATCACCGAAACCGCCTCGGCGCTGTTCCTGATCGGTTCCAAGGCGATCATCAGCGAAAACCTGCCGGTGAGTCAGCGGGCCAAGGTGTTCTCCCTGCGCTACACCCTGACCAATATCGGCTACGCCACCGGCCCCATGCTCGGCGTGGTGATCGCCGGGCAACTGCCGCTGGCGCCGTTCCTGATCGCTGGCGCCATCGCCTTTCTCAGCACCCTGCTGATGCGCGGCATTCCACCGACGCCGGGCCTGCCCTCGCTGAGCAAGCCGCAGAGTTTCCTCAATACCCTGGTGACCCTGAAAAACGACCGCACGCTGATCATGTTCACCTGCGGCTGCCTGCTCAGCACCATCGTCCACGGGCGTTTCACCCTGTACCTGTCGCAGTACCTGCTGGTCACCGAAGACGCGAAAAGCGCCCTCGACACCATGGCCGCCCTGCTGGCCTGCAACGCCATCAGCGTGATCCTGCTGCAGTACCAGATCGGCCGCTTCCTCAAGCGCGAACAATTGCGCCACTGGATCGCCGTCGGCACCAGCCTGTTCATCCTCGGCCTGATCGGCTTCAGCCTGGCCGACAGCCTGCTGGGCTGGTGCCTGGCGATGTTCGTCTTCACCCTCGGCGAGATGATCATCTACCCGGCGGAATTCCTGTTCATCGACACCCTGGCCCCCGAGGCATTGCGCGGCAGCTATTACGGCGCGCAGAACCTCGCGGCGCTGGGCGGCGCCTTGAGCCCGGTGATCTGCGGCTACCTGCTGGTGCACACCCCGGCACCGACCATGTTCTATGCCCTGAGCGCCTTGGCCGCCCTCGGCGGGCTGCTGTGTTTCATCAGCGGACGGCGGGTGGCGCAGGCCGCGACAGTGCAAAAATAGTGCACTTAAACAGCATTATTATGAATTTGTAGGCGCTTCGATTGATCGGCACACTGTGCCGGTTCCTCCCCCAACTGTTGGAACGCTTCAGGGCTTTCTGGTAATCCAGACAAGCCCTTCTTTTTGCCCGCTGAACCGGAATTGGATCGCTTCGTCATGCTTGCTCGCTGGAAACCCGCCGCCATCAATACCCGCCCCTCGGAATGGAGCCGCGCCGCGCTCGGCATGGCCTTGGGCACGCTGTTCAGTGTCTGGCTATGCAGCCGGGTGTTCGGCATGGAGGTGGCGCTGCACCTGATCGGCCCGCTGGGGGCTTCGGCGGTGCTGCTGTTCGCGGTGTCGTCCGGGGCGCTGGCGCAACCCTGGTCGATCCTCGGCGGCTACCTGTGCGCCGCGGTCCTGGCGTTGCTGGTATCCCATGTGCTCGGGCGTACCCTGGGCAGCGCCTGCCTGGCCGCCGGCATGTCCCTGGTGCTGATGTGCTGGCTGCGTTGCCTGCACCCGCCGGCCGGCGCGGTGGCCCTGACGATGGTGCTGGCCGACCCGGCGACCATCGCCCTCGACTGGCTGGCCCTCGGCCCGGTAATGCTGGCGGCCCTGTGCCTGTTGCTCAGCGCCCTGGCCTACAACAACCTGACCCGCATCCGCTACCCCAAGGGCCAGAGTGAATCCGCCACCAGGCTGCCCGCCGAGCAGCCATCCACCGATGCCCTGGCCATCACCGCCGCCGACCTCAAGCTGGCGCTGGATGAGATGCAGGAGTTCTTCGACGTCACCCCGCAAGACCTGGAACAGCTGATCCATGCCAGCGAAGCCCATGCGCGCCGGCGCAGTATTGGCGAGGTGTTGGCGTCGCGGGTGTGATCGGGGTTATCCGGACAGATCGCGGACTCAGGTTTTACGGCAACTGCGTTGCCGATCGCAGCCTCGCAGGCTCGGCAGCGGCTACACAAACACCGCGGTCCCTGTAGCCGCTGCCGAAGGCTGCGATCGGCCCGGTCCGCGTTCGGGCGAAGCAGTCGTAAAACCAGACGCCGCGTTTTTTAAGTCAGATCATCGGATCCCAACGCTGCGACCAGTCGGTGTCGCTGGCGATGACTTCGCGCAGCACTTCGAAGGCCCGCTGCAACTCCACCGAATCCCGTTCGCGGGCGTACAGCAGGTAGGTCGGGAAGTTGAACTCCGGGGCCTTTTCCACCCGTTCCAGCACGCCGCTGTCCAGGTAGCTCTGCACCACCCGGGTACGGAAGTAGCCACTGCCGCCGCCTTCGAGGATGAACTGCAAGGCCAGCGGCCCGAGGTTGAAACCCACCGCGGCCTTGGCCTGGTCCGGCAGCGCCGCGTCGTGCTGGCGGCGGAAATCCTCGCCCCAGTCGATGTACACATAAGGCTCGGGTTTGCCGGCCAGGCGCACCAGGATCAGCTTTTCCTCGAGCAACTGCTCGACCTGCAACCCCGGCCCGTACACCGGTTGGAACACCAGCGCGGCATCCAGCACACCCAGCTCCAGCTGGCGTTGCAGGCTCGCGCCCTCGGCGATCTGGCTGCGCACGGCGTGGCTGGGAATCGCCTGGCGCAGGCGGCGCACCCAGTTGAGCATCAACGGATTGCACAGGCTGACTTCACCGCCGATGTGCAGCACGTTGCGATAACCGGCCAGCAACGGCAGGTCGCGCTGGGCGGCCTCCCAGGTCTGCACCAGCTGGTTGGCATAGACGATGAACGCCTCGCCGTCGGCGGTCAGCCGGGCCCCGGCGCGGTTGCGCACGAACAGCTTGCAGTTGAGCTGGCCTTCGAGGTTCTGCACCCGGGCGCTGATCGCGGTCTGGGTCAGGTGCAAGCGCTCGGCCGCGGCGATCAGGCTACCGCTGCGGACGATTTGCAAAAAGGTGCGGGCCAGGTCGATGTCCATGTTGCCTCTGGGTCACGAAAGTCGAGCGCCATTGTAGCGGCGCTGGTCGTCCGGTGCGCCTGGACAGCGGATAAATACGGGCTCGCCATACTGGCCCGGACGGCACGACAAACAGCGTCGAGGGCATCTGCGCCTCATGCAAAAATGCACAGCCAACCTGCAGTTATTCGGGTTGTACATGGCAAATTTGCACTGTTACGATCCCTCATTGTTCGCGCGCGAACACACCTATAAAGAACAATAAAAGCAGGGAGTTAGTGATGACTGCTCAGGTTCCATCCCAGGCCACGCGAGACGCCGGCGCCACGTCGGTCGAGGCCTCGCAACAGGACGTGCTGGCCGAAGTCCGCAACCATATTGGTCACCTGACCCTCAACCGCCCCGCCGGCCTCAATGCCATCACCCTCGGCATGGTGCGCACCCTGCAGCGCCAGCTCGATGCCTGGGCCCAGGACCCGCAGGTGCACGCGGTGGTCCTGCGCGGCGCCGGCGAAAAAGCCTTCTGCGCCGGCGGCGATATCCGCACCCTCTACGACAGCTACAAGAACGGCCAGACCCTGCACGAGGCGTTCTTCGTCGAGGAATACGCGCTGGACCTGGCGATCCACCATTACCGCAAGCCGGTGCTGGCGCTGATGGACGGTTTTGTCCTCGGCGGCGGCATGGGCCTGGTCCAGGGCGCCGACCTGCGCCTGGTCACCGAGCGCAGCCGCCTGGCGATGCCGGAAGTGGCCATCGGTTATTTCCCGGATGTCGGCGGCAGCTACTTCCTGTCGCGCATCCCCGGCGAGCTGGGCACCTACCTGGGCGTCAGCGGCGTGCAGATCCGCGCCGCCGATGCCCTGTACTGCGGGCTGGCGGACTGGTACCTGGAGAGCGACCAGCTGAGCCTGCTGGACCAGCGCCTCGACAACCTGCAATGGCGCGACACCCCGCTCAAGGACCTGCAGGGCCTGCTGGCCAAGCTCGCCGTGCGGCAGTTGCCGGACGCGCCGCTGGCGGCGCTGCGCCCGGCCATCGATCATTTCTTCGCCCAGGCCGACGTGCCGAGCATCGTGCAACAGTTGCGCGAAGTGACCGTTGGCGATACCCACGAATGGGCCAGCAGCACCGCCGACCTGCTGGCGACCCGCTCGCCCCTGGCCATGGCGGTGACCCTGGAAATGCTCCGGCGCGGTCGCCAGCTGAGCCTGGAACAGTGTTTCGCCCTGGAGCTGCACCTGGACCGCCAGTGGTTCGAGCGCGGCGACCTGATCGAGGGCGTGCGCGCCCTGCTGATCGACAAAGACAAGAACCCACGCTGGAACCCGCCCACCCTGCAGGCGCTGGACGCCGCGCACGTGGCGAGTTTCTTCAGCGCTTTCGACCCGAGCCGGAGCTGAGCCATGCACGACATTGAATTGAGCGAAGAGCAGGTGATGATCCGCGACATGGCCCGGGACTTCGCCCGCGGTGAAATCGCCCCCCACGCCCAGGCCTGGGAAAAGGCCGGCTGGATCGACGACGCCCTGGTGGCGAAGATGGGCGAGCTGGGCCTGCTGGGCATGGTGGTCCCCGAGGAATGGGGCGGCACCTATGTCGACTACGTGGCCTACGCCCTGGCGGTGGAAGAAATCTCCGCCGGCGACGGCGCCACCGGCGCGCTGATGAGCATCCACAACTCGGTGGGCTGCGGGCCGATCCTCAACTACGGCAGCGAGGAACAGAAACAGACCTGGCTGGCGGACCTGGCCAGCGGCCAGGCGATCGGCTGCTTCTGCCTGACCGAACCCCAGGCCGGTTCCGAAGCCCACAACCTGCGCACCCGCGCCGAACTCAAGGACGGCCAGTGGGTGATCAACGGCGCCAAGCAGTTCGTCAGCAACGGCCGGCGCGCCAAGCTGGCCATCGTCTTCGCGGTGACCGATCCGGACTTGGGCAAGAAAGGCCTGTCGGCGTTCCTGGTGCCCACCGACACCCCGGGTTTTGTCGTCGACCGCAGCGAACACAAGATGGGCATCCGCGCCTCGGACACCTGCGCGGTGACCTTCAACCAATGCACCGTCCCCGAGGCCAACCTGCTGGGCGAGCGCGGCAAGGGCCTGGCCATCGCCCTGTCCAATCTCGAAGGCGGGCGCATCGGCATCGCCGCCCAGGCCCTGGGCATCGCCCGTGCGGCGTTCGAGGCGGCGCTGGCCTACGCCCGCGAGCGGGTGCAGTTCGACAAGCCGATCATCGAGCACCAGAGCATCGCCAACCTGCTGGCCGACATGCACACCCGCCTGAACGCCGCGCGCCTGCTGATCCTGCATGCCGCGCGCCTGCGCAGCGCCGGCCAGCCGTGCCTGTCGGAAGCCTCCCAGGCCAAGCTGTTCGCCTCGGAAATGGCCGAGAAGGTCTGCTCCTCGGCGATCCAGATCCACGGTGGCTACGGCTACCTCGAGGACTACCCGGTGGAGCGTTACTACCGGGACGCGCGGATCACCCAGATCTACGAAGGCTCCAGCGAGATCCAGCGCATGTTGATTGCTCGCGAGCTGAAGCACTATCTGTTGTGACCGCCTAAAAGCATCGCGGGCAAGCCTCGCTCCTACAGACAGTGAAAC